>NZ_JAGGQN010000007.1:0-369039 GCF_018613275.1 Bacillus sp. ISL-4 | reverse complement strand
AGGTTGATAGGTCAGAGGTGGAAGCGTGGCGACATGTGGAGCTGACTGATACTAATAGATCGAGGACTTAACCAACGCTTTTAAAAAAATGAAATACCTTCTTATTATCTAGTTTTGAAGGAACAACGTTCCTTTTATGTTTGGTGGCGATAGCGAAGAGGTCACACCCGTTCCCATTCCGAACACGGCAGTTAAGCTCTTCAGCGCCGATGGTAGTTGGGGGTTTCCCCCTGTGAGAGTAGGACGCCGCCAAGCCATTTAAAAAGATCAGCCATCCGGCTGGTCTTTTTTTGTGTTGATATACTTTCAGCTTTCAGGGAGAAGTGATGTAGACTAATCTAGTCGACCTGAAACGAAATAGATATACCCGCAGACTATTAATTGCAACCAAAATTGGAAAAATTGGCCTGGATCCTATTTAATTCGACCTATCGTTAACACTTGAATTGAAGTAATTCATGGGAGAAAGATACGAATATGTACCGATCATGGAGCAATGGTTAATTTCATGAATCAGGCTATAGTAAATCAGAGGGGGAGAAGGGTAGGATAATGAAGGGGATGCATAATTTATGAGCGTAGGGCTTTAACTGAAGACAGGGATATCATAATTTGAGGCATTATGGAATTTTCAATTATGATGAAAATACTTTTTTAAAATGTATTCTTGTCTTTACTTGTTCTTTTCATTATACTAGGAAGAATTTATTGTTGATGAAGAACTTAATAATGCAAGTTGGATGCTAAGGAAGAAGACAGACAAAATAGAGTTATGGAAGGGATCGGTATTGTGAGTAAAAAGAGTAAGGAAAAGTTTGAAGTCATCGAGGGCGAGACGATCGATGCATGTTTAGATCGAATTAAAGCGGCAGGATACTTTCCTGTAAGGCGGACGGAGGAGCCTATCTTTGCCGAGAAAATTGAGAATGGCAAAGTCCAATATGTGCCAGTTGATCGGAAAATTGTATTCGAAGCAAAATTAATTGAGTAAAACACGAACGATTAATTAATATCGTGTAAAAATATTCGATTTTAACTTGACATTAAAATGACCGGAAGGTAAGATGAAGTTACATTAATACATCTCATATAATCATGGGGATATGGCCCAAAAGTTTCTACCTGATGACCGTAAATCATCGGACTATGAGAAAAGCATCTGACTATTTCGGAAACTAGCCAAGTCTTTTTGTACTTTTTCAAAAAGGCTTTCTTTTCCGGACAGGTTGCTTTCTCGATGAGGAAGCATCCTGTCCGGTTTTTTTATTTACATGTTATAGATAATGATAAGCGTCCGTCTGCATACTCAGGACGCCATAATATGAGTGTTGGAGGGAAAGATGATATGAAACCGCAAGTTGGGGTTATTATGGGAAGTGTCTCGGATTGGGAAACGATGAAATACGCTTGTGAATCATTGGAACAGCTTGAGATTCCCTATGAAAAAAGAGTCGTTTCTGCCCACCGGACGCCGGATTTACTATTTGAATATGCAGAGAGTGCAAAAGAGAGAGATATTAAAGTGATTATTGCCGGAGCAGGCGGGGCTGCACATCTTCCAGGTATGACCGCCGCTAAAACGATTGTCCCTGTGATAGGCGTGCCAATACAGTCGAAGGCATTAAATGGGATGGATTCGTTATTATCGATTGTTCAAATGCCTGGTGGCGTACCGGTTGCAACGGTTGCGATCGGAAAAGCGGGCGCAGTCAATGCCGGTTTGTTTGCGGCTCAAATATTAGCAGCTTTTGATTCTGACATTGCTGATAGGTTAGAGGCTTTAAGAAACGAAACCAGAGAAAAGGTGTTACAGAGCAGTGAACAACTTAAATAATACAGTCATTTTACCGGGACAGACCATTGGAATAATCGGCGGTGGGCAATTGGGCAGGATGATGGCCTTATCGGCTAAGGCATCTGGCTTTAAGATAGCAGTCCTTGAGCCGACTGCAGAAGGTCCATGTGCCCAAGTGGCGGATATTGAAATCACTGGTGCTTATGATGATATCGAAGCATTGAAAAGATTAGCTGAGGTCAGTGACGTCATAACATACGAGTTTGAAAATATCAGTTCAGAAGCCCTGGATTGGTTAAAGCAACATGCATTTCTTCCACAGGGCTCAGAATTATTAAAGCTGACACAGGATAGATTGACGGAAAAAAAAGCCATATCTGATGCGGGAGCTTCCGTTGCTCCATATCAGGAAATACAGGATATTTCAGAAATTTACCTTCATATAGAGAAATTAGGGTACCCTAGTGTGTTAAAAACGACGCGGGGCGGTTATGATGGAAAAGGGCAATTGGTCATTAAGGAAGAAGCCGATATCAAAAAGGCTGAATCCCTGCTCAAAACAGGTAAATGTGTGCTGGAAGCCTGGATTCCTTTCGTAAAAGAAATCTCCATTATCGTGACGCGCAAGGCAAATGGAGAGGCAAGTCATTTTCCGATTGCGGAAAACATTCATATTGAAAACATTCTTCATAAAAGTATTGTTCCCGCCCGTATTAGTCAACAAGCTGAACGGAAAGCTATTAATGAAGCTTTGCAGCTTGCAGAGAAACTTGATTTGGTGGGGACATTGGCAGTCGAGATGTTTTTAACCGCTCAGGATGAGATCATCATTAATGAATTAGCGCCAAGACCTCATAACTCAGGCCATTATACAATGGAAGCATGTGAGACTTCACAGTTCGAACAGCATATAAGGGCTGTATGCAATTGGCCGCTCGGAAATACGGCGTTATTGAAGCCTGTGGTAATGATAAACATCCTTGGCGAGCATATCGGGCCTTTAATGGATGAAATTCCGACGCTTTCAGATTGGAAGGTTCACCTTTACGGTAAGAAAGAAGCCAAGATTAAGCGGAAAATGGGTCATGTGAATATTTTACGTCCAACGATTGAGGAAGCTCTTTTGGAAAGTGATCGAAGCAAAATATGGAATCAACAGGTTGAAACGGAGGAAGTAAAATGATTGAACGTTATACCCGCCCAGAGATGGGAAACATTTGGACAGAAAAGAACCGCTTTAATGCGTGGTTAGAAGTTGAAATCTTAGCTTGTGAAGCATGGTCTGAGCTAGGTGTCATTCCAAAAGAAGATGTGAAGCTTCTTCGTGAAAATGCCACATTCGATGTGGACCGTATCAATGAAATCGAAAAAGATACACGCCACGATGTTGTTGCTTTTACACGTGCGGTTTCTGAAACGTTAGGTGAAGAACGGAAATGGGTCCATTACGGACTGACTTCCACTGATGTGGTGGATACAGCTCTTTCATATGTGATAAAGCAAGCGAATGAGATCCTTGCCAAGGATTTAAATAACTTCGTGGAGATCCTGAAAAATAAAGCGAAAGAACATAAATACACGGTTCAAATGGGGCGTACACATGGAGTTCATGCTGAGCCGACCACTTTTGGGTTGAAACTGGCTCTTTGGTATCAAGAAATGAAACGCAATGTCGAACGTTTTGAAGAAGCAAGAAAGAACATAGAGGTTGGGAAAATCTCTGGAGCTGTCGGAACTTACGCTAACATTGACCCGTTCGTTGAAAAATTCGTTTGTGAAAAGCTTGGCCTTGAAGCAGCGCCAATTTCAACACAAACATTGCAGCGCGATCGCCACGCACATTATATGAGCACATTGGCTTTAATAGCGACATCCATTGAAAAGTTCGCAGTGGAAATTCGCGGCTTGCAAAAAAGTGAAACACGCGAAGTGGAAGAATTCTTTGCAAAAGGACAAAAAGGATCTTCGGCAATGCCTCATAAACGGAATCCAATCGGTTCTGAAAATATGACGGGCATGGCTCGTGTAATCCGCGGTTACATGTTGACAGCATATGAGAATGTGCCATTATGGCATGAACGTGACATTTCCCATTCTTCTGCTGAGCGCATCATCTTGCCGGATGCAACGATCGCATTAAACTACATGCTGAACCGTTTCAGCAATATAGTGAAGAACTTGACCGTTTATCCAGAAAATATGAAACGCAATATGGACCGTACGCTTGGATTGATTTTCTCACAACGTGTACTGCTTTCCCTTATCGATAAAGGGCTTGTCCGTGAAGAAGCTTATGATACGGTTCAGCCGAAAGCGATGGAAGCATGGGAGCTTCAGGTTCCATTCAGAAGCCTGATCGAAAAGGATGATAAAATCACAAGCTTGCTTACGAAAGAAGAACTTGATGATTGTTTCGATCCTACACATCACCTGAAAAATGTTGATGTAATCTTTGATCGTTTAGGTTTATAAAAGTGAAGGCGGCAAACATGGCACCTCTAAACGGTGATATGTTTGCCAAGCCTGACCAATGGCAGGAAGATTCATAATATTCACAATGTGGGGGTCTGGACAGATGGAAAAACGAGAATTGTTGTATGAAGGAAAAGCGAAACAGATTTTTGCAACGGACAACAGTGAAATAGTATGGGTGGAATACAAGGATTCGGCAACAGCGTTCAATGGTGAGAAGAAGTCAGAGATTGCCGGAAAAGGTAAGTTGAATAATCAAATTACTAGCTTACTATTTTCAAAGCTTGCCCAAGAAAATATCCCGTCCCATTTTATTGAAATGCTTTCCGACCGGGAGCAGCTAGTAAAGAGGGTATCCATCATTCCGCTTGAAGTCGTTGTCAGAAATACGGCTGCCGGCAGTTTTTCCAAAAGGACTGGCATTGAAGAAGGCCAGCCGCTAAAGAAAACGCTGATTGAGTTCTACTATAAAGACGACGAGCTCGGCGATCCTCTGTTAACGGAAGACCATATTGAAGAATTGGAACTTGCAAGCAAGGAAGATGTAGCGATTTTAAAAGAAAAAGCACAAGAGATCAGTATCGTCTTAACTTCCTTCTTTAAAGAGTTGGACATTAAATTGATTGATTTTAAATTAGAGTTCGGTAAAACCCCGAATGGAGACATTTTGCTGGCAGATGAAATTTCACCTGATACTTGCCGATTATGGGATATTAACACGAACGAAAAGTTAGACAAAGATGTATTCCGCCGTGATTTAGGAAGTTTAACAGATGCTTACGAAAAAATACTAGCAAAGTTGGAGGGCACTCAACATGTATAAGGTTAAGGTATATATCACACTACGCGAAAGTGTACTAGATCCACAGGGAGCAGCAGTGCAACAATCACTTCATAGCTTGACATATAACGAAGTTAGTGATGTTCGAGTGGGGAAATACATTGAACTTACAATTAAAGATACGGATCGTGATTTAGATCAACTTGTGAAGGAAATGTGTGAAAAACTATTGGCCAATACGGTAATTGAAGCTTACCGTTATGATGTTGAGGAGGTTATTACCCAATGAAATTTGCTGTCATAGTTTTCCCTGGTTCCAATTGTGATGTCGATATGTACCATGCGATAAAGGATGCACTGGGGGAAGAAGTGGAGTATGTTTGGCACTCTACAGACAATCTAGATCAGTATGATGGGATTCTCCTTCCAGGAGGTTTCTCTTATGGAGACTATTTACGCTCTGGAGCAATTGCACGATTTTCGAATGTAATGGCCGAAGTCGTAAAAGCTGCACAAGCAGGAAAGCCTGTCTTGGGTGTCTGCAATGGTTTTCAGATTTTACTTGAAGCAGGACTTTTACCTGGAGCGATGCGCCGTAATGAAGGCTTGAAATTCATTTGCCGCAATGTAGGACTGAAGGTTGAAAATAATCAATCGATGTTCACGACAGGATATGAATTAAATGAAACGATTACGATCCCGGTTGCCCATGGTGAAGGGAATTACTACTGCGATAATGAGACATTGGCTGAATTAAAACGAAATAACCGCATCTTGTTCACGTATGATGGTGAAAATCCAAACGGAAGCTTGGAACAGATAGCGGGAATTACAAATGAAAAAGGAAATGTCCTCGGAATGATGCCTCATCCCGAACGTGCTGTTGATTCGCTGCTTGGCAGTAAAGACGGCTTAAAGATTTTTCAATCCATCGTAAAAAACTGGAGGGAATCACATGTTATTACAGCTTGAACCAAGTCCGGAAAAAATTAAATCGGATCGTTTGTACGCAACTATGGGACTATCCGATGATGAATTTGCAATGGTGGAGAAAATCTTAGGCAGACTGCCGAATTATACGGAAACTGGATTGTTTTCGGTTATGTGGTCAGAGCATTGTTCCTACAAAAATTCGAAACCCATCTTAAGGAAGTTCCCGATTACAGGGGAGAAAGTGCTACAAGGTCCTGGTGAAGGTGCAGGTATCGTTGATATCGGTGACGATCAGGCTGTCGTTTTTAAAATTGAAAGTCATAACCACCCTTCGGCAATAGAACCTTATCAAGGTGCTGCTACTGGTGTCGGCGGTATTATCCGTGATGTCTTCTCCATGGGTGCCCGTCCGATTGCGATGTTGAACTCGCTTCGCTTTGGTGAGTTAGACAATGATCGCGTGAAATATTTATTTAAAGAAGTGGTTGCCGGGATTGCAGGATACGGAAATTGTATCGGTATTCCAACTGTCGGCGGAGAAATACAATTTGATCCATCGTATGAAGGGAATCCTCTAGTCAATGCCATGTGTGTAGGTTTGATCGATCATAAGGACATTAAAAAAGGCCAAGCGCATGGAGTAGGCAACACAGTGATGTATGTGGGTGCCAAAACTGGACGTGATGGAATTCATGGAGCAACATTTGCATCTGAAGAACTATCAGAGTCTTCGGAAGAAAAACGGCCTGCCGTACAAGTAGGCGATCCATTCATGGAGAAACTGCTTTTGGAAGCATGCCTTGAATTGATTCAAAATGATGCCCTTGTTGGTATTCAGGATATGGGAGCAGCGGGTCTTACAAGCTCATCTGCCGAGATGGCGAGTAAAGCTGGATCAGGGATAAAAATGAATCTTGATTTGGTACCGCAGCGTGAAACAGGAATGACAGCTTATGAAATGATGCTTTCTGAATCACAAGAGCGGATGCTGATCGTTGTAACTAAAGGACGCGAACAGGAAATCGTTGACTTGTTTACGAAATATGACCTAGAGGCGGTTGCTGTTGGAGAAGTAACGGATGACAAAAATCTAACACTTTCCCATCAAGGTGAAATCGTTGCTGAGGTTCCGGTTGATGCATTGGCTGAAGAAGCTCCGATTTATCACAAGCCATCTGCAGAACCGCAATATTTCCGTGACTTCCAAAGCATGACCGCAGAAGTGCCAGTCATTGGAGATTATAAAGAAACATTGGTATCACTATTGAAGCAACCGACTATTTCGAGTAAGGAATGGGTCTACGACCAATATGATTACATGGTCCGCACGAATACAGTCGTCTCACCTGGATCGGATGCAGCGGTAGTGCGTGTTCGGGGTACGAATAAGGCCCTTGCCATGACGACGGATTGCAACTCCCGCTTTATTTATTTAGATCCTGAAACAGGTGGCAAAATCGCAGTGGCTGAAGCTGCCCGTAACATCATTTGCTCGGGTGCAGAGCCTTTGGCGATTACGGATTGCTTGAATTTTGGGAATCCGGAAAAACCTGAAATATTTTGGCAATTGGAAAAAGCGGCAGACGGTATGAGTGAAGCTTGCAGAAGTTTAAGTACTCCTGTAATTGGCGGAAATGTCTCCCTTTACAATGAAACGAATGGTGAAGCGATTTATCCGACACCTGTAGTTGGGATGGTTGGTCTTGTCAGTGACCTTCAGCACATCACTACACAAACCTTTAAAAATGAATCCGATTTGATTTATGTGGTCGGCGAAGCGAAGGTTGAATTTGGAGGCAGTGAATTACAGAAAATGCTTGAGGGTAAAATCTTTGGACGCGCTCCAGAACTTGATTTGGCCATTGAACAAGAACGTCAGCAGCAAATTCTAACTGCAATCCAAAAAGGACTTGTTGCATCAGCCCATGACCTTTCGGAAGGCGGTTTGGCAGTGGCTTTAGCTGAATCTTTATTCGGGGCTAGCAAACTTGGGGCAAAAGTGAATATATCCGGCGAACCGGTATCCGAATTATTCAGTGAAACGCAATCACGATTCTTACTGTCCATCAATCCTGAAAACCAAGCGGCATTTGAAGCACTTGTTGAAGATGCGATATGCATAGGTTCAGTAACGGCTGATAATAAATTAGTCGTGGAGACAAGCAGTGATAACGAAATATTGGAAGCGGACGTTGAAGATTTACAAACAGCTTGGAAGGGAGCCATACCATGCTTGCTGAAATAAGAAGCCTAAACGAAGAGTGTGGTGTTGTTGGAGTCTGGGGACATCCGGATGCTGCACAGCTTGCATACTACGGTTTGCATAGCTTGCAACATCGTGGTCAAGAGGGAGCAGGCATCGTCGTGACGGATGGTGAGCAGATGTCCATCTCTAAGGGCGAAGGACTTGTCACAGAGATATTCACTGCCGAAAAAATGCAGGCACTTTCCGGTACCGGAAAAGCGGCAATCGGCCATGTCCGTTATACAACGGCAGGCGGCGGCGGGTATCAAAATGTTCAGCCTTTCTTGTTCAATTCGCATACAGGAGGGCTGGCTCTTGCCCATAATGGAAATATCGTCAATGCCCATCAGTTAAAAGCACAGCTTGAAGGACAGGGAAGCATTTTTCAAACGACATCTGACACGGAAGTTCTGGCACATCTGATTAAACGCTCCGGCTACTCGGATGTAAGAGATTCCGTGAAGAACAGTTTAAGCATGCTGAAGGGAGCCTATGCCTTTGTCATCATGACCGAAAACCAAATGATCATGGCAAGAGATCCGCATGGCTTCCGTCCACTTTCCTTAGGGAAAATAGGCGATGCATATTTTGCTGCATCAGAAACATGTGCCCTTGATATTGTAGGTGCAGAATTCATCCGCGATATTGAGCCGGGTGAACTCGTTGTCATTAATGATGAGGGAATCACATCCGAGTACTTTTCGCTTTCCAGTCAACAGGCAATGTGCACGATGGAGTACGTGTATTTCTCCCGTCCGGATAGCAACATTGATGGTATCAATGTCCATACGGCACGGAAAAACCTTGGCAAGCAAATGGCACTGGAAACCAAAATTGAAGCAGATGTAGTTACAGGCGTACCTGATTCCAGCATTTCGGCAGCGATTGGCTATGCTGAAGCTGCAGGCATTCCCTATGAAATGGGTTTAATAAAAAACCGGTATGTTGGACGGACGTTCATTCAGCCATCACAAAGTCTGCGTGAACAAGGCGTGAAGATGAAACTATCACCTGTAAGAGGGGTAGTGGAAGGTAAGCGGGTCATAATGGTTGATGATTCAATCGTCCGTGGGACAACGAGCAGAAGGATTGTCCGCATGTTAAAAGATGCCGGAGCGAAAGAAGTTCATGTAGTAATCAGCTCACCACCGATCAAGAATCCATGTTTTTATGGCATAGACACGTCTAAAAAGGAAGAACTGATTGCGAGCTCTAAATCGGTGGAGGAAATAAGGGAAATCATCGGTGCTGATTCCTTAACTTTTTTAAGTGTCGAAGGTATGGTCGAAGCAATTGGACGACCGTTTCCTGGAGAAACGCGCGGTTCATGCCTAGCTTGTTTCACTGGAAATTATCCGACTGAAATTTTTGAATACGAACGAGAAAAAACAAAATGTTAATCAAGTCGGCAATGATGATTGATTTTCGGAGGAGGATTTCAAATGGCTAATGCATATAAACAGGCTGGTGTGGATATTGAGGCTGGTTATGAAGCGGTAAATCGAATGAAAAAACATGTAAAGCGCACATTTCGTCCAGAAGTAATGAATGGTCTGGGCGGTTTCGGCGGCATGTTTGATTTATCTTCCTTGAACCTTAAAGAACCTGTGCTCATTTCAGGTACGGATGGAGTGGGTACAAAACTTTTGTTGGCTTTCATGATGGATAAACACGATACAATTGGAGTGGATTGTGTAGCTATGTGCGTCAATGATGTTGTCGTTCAAGGTGCTGCACCTTTATACTTTTTAGATTATATTGCCTGCGGTAAAGCAGATCCTGAACGAATTGAAATGATCGTCAAAGGAATTGCAGATGGCTGTGAGCAGGCGGGCTGTGCTTTAATCGGCGGAGAAACGGCTGAAATGCCTGGCATGTACGAAACGGAAGAATACGATGTTGCAGGTTTTACTGTAGGTGCCGTTGAAAAATCACGTCTAATTACTGGTGAAGCAATCTCGGCAGGTGACGTCGTTATTGGACTCGCTTCAAGCGGCATCCACAGTAATGGGTATTCCCTTGTTCGTAAAATCCTTCTTGAAGACTCAGGTATGGGGCTTCATGACTTCGTACCGGAACTGGATTGCAAGTTGGGAGAGGAATTATTAAAACCGACAAAAATCTATGTGAAGTCAGTTTTATCGACGTTGGAAAAATTTGAGGTTAATGGTCTTGCCCATATCACTGGTGGGGGATTCATCGAGAATATTCCGCGTATTCTTCCTGAAGGATGCGGTGTTGAAATCGAGCTCGGAAGCTGGGAAATTCCAACTATATTCTCATTTCTTGAAGAAAAAGGGAACCTTGTAAAAGAGGAAATGTTCAATATCTTCAATATGGGAATTGGAATGACGGCCGTCGTGAAAAAAGAAGTGGCATCCGATGTGCTAGCACACCTACGTTCTTGCGGTGAAGAAGCCTCAGTTATTGGAACGGTTATGGATGGAAATGGAGTGTCGTTCAAATAATGAAACGCCTTGCTGTCTTTGCATCAGGTAACGGTAGTAATTTTCAATCAATTGCTGAAGCAATAAAAAGTGGAAAGTTAGAGGCGGAAATCTGTCTTGTCGTTTGCGATCGTGAAGATGCATATGTGCTTGAGAGAGCTAAGCTTGAGAAGATTGATTCATTCTCCTTTTCTGCGAAGAATTACTCGAACAAGACTGAGTATGAATCGGAAATCCTCGAAAAACTTCGCCAGTATGAGATAGAATTTATCATTCTGGCTGGTTATATGCGTTTGATCGGTCCGACGTTATTACAAAAGTATTCACAGAGGATTGTGAACATCCACCCTTCACTTCTGCCTAGTTTTCCAGGCAAGGATGCAATTGGCCAGGCTTTTGACGCCGGAGTGAAGGAAACGGGGGTAACGGTTCATTATGTCGATGATGGAATGGACACAGGACCGGTCATTGCCCAAAAGGCGGTGCCAATTCTTGAGGGGGATACGAAAGACATCCTTCAAAAAAGGATTCAGGAAATGGAGCATGACTTGTATCCGTCAGTTTTGCAGGATCTATGCCACAAGAAACTTACTTAATGGAGGGACCAACATAACATGAAGAAACGTGCATTAATTAGTGTATCGGATAAAACAGGTATCGTAGAATTTGCTCAAGGTTTAATTGAAGCAGGTTTTGAAATCATTTCTACAGGCGGTACCAAAAAAACGCTGCAGGATAATGGTATTGAGGTAATTGGAATCAGTGACGTCACCGGTTTCCCGGAAATATTGGATGGTCGTGTTAAAACACTTCACCCGAATGTCCATGGCGCAGTGTTGGCAAAACATGATGACAAAAGTCACGCAGCACAGCTTGCAGAGCATAATATTGAACCCATTCAACTTGTCTGTGTGAACCTATATCCATTCCAAGCGACTATTTCCAAACCGGAAGTCACTGTGGAAGATGCTATTGAAAACATTGATATCGGTGGACCGACAATGCTTCGTTCTTCTGCTAAAAACCACGAATATGTGACTGTTATCGTTGATTCCAATGATTATCCTACCGTATTGGCTGAACTGAAACAAAACGGCGGGGTATCAAAAACCACGAATCGCCGCCTGGCTGCAAAAGTTTTCCGCCATACAGCAGCATATGATGCCGTTATTTCAGAGTATATGACAGAGCTTGCCGATGAAGAAAATCCTGAATCATTGACTGTTACCTATGAATTGAAACAGTCGCTTCGTTATGGAGAAAATCCACATCAAAAAGCCGCATTTTATAAAAAACCGCTTGGTTCCGTTTTCTCAATTGCAGAAGCGAATCAATTACATGGAAAAGAACTTTCATACAACAACATTAATGATGCTGATGCAGCACTTCAAATCGTTAAAGAATTCAATGAGCCGGCTGCCGTTGCAGTCAAACATATGAATCCTTGCGGCGTCGGTGTCGGTGCGACCATTTTGGAAGCATATGAAAAAGCTTATGAGGCAGATGCCACTTCCATTTTCGGCGGAATCATCGCTTTGAACCGTGAAGTTGATAAGGGGACTGCGGAGAAGCTTCATGAAATTTTCCTTGAAATCATCATTGCTCCTGGGTTTACACAAGAGGCAGTGGAAGTATTGACAAGCAAGAAAAACCTTCGTTTATTAACGATCGACTTCGACGCGGTTAAAAAGCCTGAACGCAAATTGACATCCATTGAAGGCGGATTACTTATTCAAGATCGGGATGCACATAGCTTAAAGGATGCTGAGATAAAAGTGGCAACGAAACGTGAGCCTACCCCCGAAGAGTGGAAAGCCATGGAGCTTGGCTGGAAAATCGTGAAACATGTCAAGTCGAATGCAATAGTGGTTAGTAACGATCAAATGACATTAGGTGTTGGCGCAGGTCAAATGAACCGTGTGGGAGCTGCAAAAATTGCTCTGGAACAAGCTGGGGAAAGAGCAACAGGAAGTGCATTGGCATCAGATGCTTTCTTCCCAATGGATGATACTGTAGAAGCGGCAGCGAAAGCGGGCGTCACGGCAATCATTCAGCCTGGTGGATCTGTTAAAGATGAGGATTCAATCAAGAAAGCTGATGAATATGGGATTACGATGGTGTTTACAGGAATTCGTCACTTTAAACATTAATCAAAAATGAGGTGCGATAATGAATGTATTAGTAATTGGCCGGGGCGGCAGGGAGCATGCCATAGCCCGCAAACTATTTGAAAGTAAACGGGTTGGGACTGTTTTTGCAGCACCGGGAAATCCAGGGATGACCGATGTAGCGACTCTTGTTCCGATTGATGAAAACAATCACGGGGATTTGGTTGCCTTTGCCAAGAAGAATGCAGTTTCATTAACCGTGATCGGGCCCGAAACCCCATTGTTGAATGGACTTGCCGATGATTTTACGGAGGCAGGATTACAGGTATTTGGCCCTAATGGCCGTGCTGCAGTCATCGAGGGGAGTAAATCCTTTGCTAAAGATTTAATGAAGAACTACAGCATTCCGACAGCAGAATATGAAACATTTTCTGATTATGATTCAGCAAAGGCATATATCGAAAAAATGGGTGCACCCATCGTCATTAAAGCGGATGGTTTGGCTGCAGGAAAAGGTGTCGTAGTTGCCATGACGATGGAAGAGGCGTTAGACGCCATCCATGATATGCTAGTCGGGGCAAAGTTCGGGAAAGCATCTGCCAAAGTCGTTATAGAGGAATTCCTTGATGGCGAGGAATTTTCATTGATGGCATTCGTAAATGGGGAAAAAGTGTATCCGATGGTCATTGCTCAAGATCATAAGCGGGTTTTTGATGGAGATCGGGGTCCGAACACAGGTGGAATGGGTGCATACTCACCGGTGCCGCAAATTTCCGATGAAATGATTCAGACTGCAGTCGAAACAATTCTTAAGCCCACGGTAAATGCGATGATTTCGGAGAATCGGAGTTTTACAGGAATATTATATGCCGGGTTGATCGCTACTGAAAAAGGCACAAAAGTCATTGAGTTCAATGCCCGTTTTGGCGATCCGGAAACGCAAGTTGTTTTACCGCGCCTAAAAACAGATTTCGTAGATACGCTTGAAGCGGTTCTTTCTGGAGAGGATTTAGAACTTGAGTGGCATGAAGAGGCCGTTCTTGGAGTGGTCGTCGCAGCTGATGGATATCCAGGGGAATATAAAAAGGGTTCTATCATTAAAGGCTTGGAAAAGATTGATCCGAACGCCCATGTTTACCATGCTGGAACGGCTCTCGATAGTGAGGGGAATTTCATCTCGAATGGCGGACGTGTACTTCTGGTTGCTGCAAAAGGGAAAGATTTGGCTTCTGCCCAAGCTGAAGTATATAAAGAGTTAGGGCATATTGAGAAAGACGGCTTATTCTGGCGAACGGATATTGGCTACCGTGCAATAAAATACAATTTTTCATCATAATATAAAGAAGCTGACTCTAAGCGGAGTCAGCTTCTTCTTTAGAAAAAACTTAATATGAATCAGATTGATTAGTGTGATTCTCCTGTTTTGGTTCATTTTTCATTAAGTTTTGTCCGTTTTCCATTGCATCGACAACAGGGCAATATCGGAGAATGCCTTCGCCTATTTTCATGGCAGAAAGCATGACCACAAATATATAAGATTGGTTTTTCCATGGTTTTTTTACCATTTTAGCCATAGCCCATGTTAGCAATGTAAAACCACAGGTTATTCGCATTAATGCATTTATTATACTGATATTTTGTTTAAACTTCACTTAAAGTCCATCCCTTCACAAAAATTTAACAATATTCTGGTTAACATTACTGTTCTAATGAGGCAAGTATGTTACTATGAAATAAAATTGGATTGAAAATGGTTTTTTTCATACATCTGTTTCTATAAAATTATGGGGGAATGTTTATGCTTGAACAGCGCTATAGATGGAAAAATAAACATCTAAGAGAACATATAGATGTGCTGGATGGCAATAGGGCACCACACATTCTGCTTAAAAATACGACTTATTTAAACCAGGCATTACGAAAATGGGTAAAAGCGAATATATGGATATATGATGATCGCATCGTATATGTCGGCGATAAGCTTCCTGATAATATAGACCGCTGTGAAATGGTAGACTGTACAAACCAGTACTTAGTCCCGGGTTATATTGAGCCGCATTCACACCCTTCTCAATTATATAATCCCCTTTCTTTTTCACGTTATGCATCTCATTTTGGCACAACGACATTGATCAATGATAACTTGCCGTTTCTATTGCAGTTAGATAAAAAGAAAGCGTTTTCTCTTTTGAAAGAATTACGTAACATTCCTGTAACAATGTATTGGTGGAGCCGTTTTGACGGACAAACGGAATTGATCGATGAAGATATGGTCTTTTCCCACGGGGCCGTTAAATCATGGCTGGAGCATGATGCCGTATTACAGGGCGGGGAACTAACTGGATGGCCGAAGCTTCTCGATGGGGATGACATGATGCTGCACTGGATCCAGGAAGCCAAGCGTATGAGGAAGAAAATAGAAGGACACTTTCCAGGTGCTTCAGAGAAGACTTTAGCAAAAATGACCCTGTTCGGCGCCGATTGTGATCATGAGGCAATGACAGGTGATGAAGTCATGTCGCGCTTGCTGCAGGGCTATTATGTATCGTTAAGACATTCTTCGATCCGGCCTGATTTACCAAAGATGATACAGGAAATCCATGAACTGGGCATCGATCATTATGACAAATTCTTTTATACGACAGATGGATCGCCGCCATCCTTTTATGAAGGTGGTTTCATAGACTGCCTGATCAAAATAGCGATAGAAAATGGCGTTCCGGTTATCGATGCATACAATATGGCAACTATCAACATTGCACGATATTATAACATTGAATACCTTCATGGCAATATAGCCACTGGAAGGGTAGCTAACATCAACTTCCTGACCGATGTAAAGGAACCAGCACCGGTTTCGGTAATGGCAAAAGGAAAATGGGTTAAAAGGGATGGTGAAATCATTCCGGATAAACAGCAAATCGAATGGAGTGATTTCGATTTTAAACCACTTGATCTTGATTGGGATCTTAGTTTAAAGGAAGATTTTGAGTTTTCCATGCCGTTTGGGATTGAATTGGTCAATAATGTCATTACGAAACCGTACTCCCTTTCCAATGATGTTGGGTATGAAGAACTTAACTTTGAGGATGATGAATGCTTTTTCATGCTTATCGATCGGGAAGGGAAATGGCGCATCAATACGATATTAAAAGGGTTTGCGGACAAATTGTGTGGCTTTGCTGGCTCTTATACAAATACAGGTGATATCATACTAATCGGTAAAAGGAAAAAGGATATGTATTTGGCATTTAACCGGCTGAAGGAAATCGGCGGTGGAATCATTTTAACGGAACAAGGCAAGGTGATCCATGAACTTCCTCTGAAATTAAAGGGAGTCATGTCCACCAAGGAGGTTCCTGAACTGATAGAAGAAGAAAATGAATTGAAACATTTGCTGCGAGAGAGAGGTTATCGCTTCGCCGATCCTGTGTACACCCTTTCATTCTTTTCGACAACCCATCTGCCATATATAAGGCTAACCCAGCGAGGAGTATATGATGTAATGAATAAAACTATACTCTTTCCCACTATAATGCGTTAAAATATAAGAGAAGAAATGGCTAATAAATCAGAGGAGTGGAAAGATGAATTTTAAGAGAGTTCTTTTCATGGTTATTGCTATTTTACTGCTGGCAGGCTGTTCTACGAAAGAAGATCCTGCATCGGATGACAGTAAGCCGAAAGACCAAGCTGTCATCAAAAATACAGATGTGAAAAATGAACCTTCCAATGAGTTTCCACTTACAGGTATAGCCACCGATGCAGGCAGTGAGCAAAGGGCTGTAGCAGTGATGATTAATAATCATCCAGAAGCACGCCCACAATCGGGCCTCTCTGAAGCCGATATGGTCTACGAAATGCTTGCAGAAGGTGACATAACCAGATTTTTAGCTATCTTCCAAAGTGAAATGCCAAGCCAAATCGGTCCGATTCGGAGTGCAAGGGACTATTATATCGAATTGGCTAAAGGCCTTGATTGCATCTATGTCTGTCATGGGAATAGCCCCGAGGCAAAAGCCATGCTGGACAAAGGGTATATTGATAACTTGAACGGATTATATTATGATGGTACTTTGTTTCAACGTTCGGCAGATCGAAAAGCACCGCATAATTCCTACACCTCCTTTGAGGATATCCAAAAAGGTGCGAAGGAAAAGGGATATGAGATGAATGGTGCACCGGAGCCTTATGCCTTCCTTACAAAGGAAGAGGCGGCTGGCCTTCAAGGGGAACCGGCATTGAAAACCGAGGTTTCCTACGGATCAGACGAGTATGATGTTCAGTATGAATACGAAGCCACGGAAGAGAAATATAAACGTTATTCGAATGGAGAGCAAACAGTCGAGCATAAATCGAATAAACCTATTTTACTGGATAATATATTGATCATTGAGGCTGCTCATCAAGTGATCGACGATAAAGGTCGTCGTAAAATCGACTTGAAAAGTGGCGGAAAAGGTTATTTACTTCAAAAAGGAAAAGCGAATGAAGTAGAATGGGTTAATAAGGATGGTCGGATTATACCAGTGAAAAACGATAAAGAAGTAGGGTTGATTCCAGGGAAAACTTGGGTCAATATTATTCCGGATGAACCTGGTTTAGTAAGAGACGTCTCATTTTGATACCCATGAAATTGAGGGGGAGTAACATGCAAATTGATAAGTTGAGAGGAAAAGAAACGGATCAGCTGTTTAAGTCGATCCTTTCCTTGCGTGATTTGGACGAATGCTATCGATTTTTTGATGATTTATGCACAGTTAATGAAATTTCATCACTGGCACAGCGTCTTGAAGTAGCCCGCATGCTTGAAGAAGGGAAAACCTATCATAAAATCGAAACGGAAACGGGTGCAAGCACGGCTACGATTTCCAGGGTCAAACGCTGCTTGAATTACGGAAATGACGCTTATTCCATGGCTCTTAACCGTATTAAGGATAACGTTGAGGAAACAACTGAATCTTAATTCTTTCGATTATAATAAAAAGCCGGGGAATTCATTTCCCGGCTTTTTACTTTGAGTCCCGCACTCTCTTTGCCGGCTGTCTTTCAGCCGTATCCATGTTATATTGGATTTTAGATTCAGAGGTTCCATTTGGTAATAACATTTTATCGATACTTCTCTTTTTTAATGAAAAATCTTAATGCTATAATGGTGTAATGGGAAGTGTGAATGGAGGATTATAATGTACGATTTTCGCGAGTGGAAACATGTTTTCAAACTCGATCCAAATAAAGAAATAAGTGATGAAGCCCTTGAAAAAGTTTGTGAATCCGGTACCGATGCAATAATGGTCGGGGGAACGGATGGAATCACGCTTGAGAATGTGCTTCATTTAATGGCACGTGTCAGACGATATACCGTCCCATGTGTGATGGAAATTTCTTCTGTTGAAACGGTGACGCCAGGGTTTGATTTATATTTCATTCCGAGTGTCCTGAATAGCACCAACCCGGATTGGATGATGAAACTGCATCAGCAAGCAGTCAAGGAATACGGATACCTTTTGAATTGGGATGAAATTTTCGTTGAAGGGTACTGTATCCTGAATCCTGAGTGCAAGGCGGCCCAATTGACGAAAGCCAATACCGATTTGGATATGGATGATGTGGGTGCATATGCGATGATGGCGGAAAAAATGTTCAACCTGCCGATTTTTTATTTGGAATACAGCGGTGATTACGGCGATGTCCAGATGGTGGAAGCAGCCAAAGAGAGTTTGGAGGATACCGTACTATTCTATGGCGGCGGGATAAAATCGGTTGAACAAGCCAAAGAGATGTCTAAGATTGCGGATGTCATCGTTGTCGGCAATGTGATTTATGAAGATTTGAAAGTGGCACTTGCAACAGTTTCGGCAGTTAAATGAAAAGATGTAATAAATATAGTATACTAAAACAGAAACGAATGTTCGTATAGGTGGTGTGATAATGCAATATTTAGCGGAAAAATTACTAATAGGTTTGAATGAACAGCAACAAAAAGCAGTGAAATCAACTGATGGCCCACTTTTAATCATGGCTGGGGCAGGAAGTGGAAAGACGCGTGTGCTGACTCACCGAATAGCTTACTTGATGGTCGAGAAGGAAATAGCGCCTTGGAACATCCTTGCGATCACGTTCACCAACAAGGCGGCACGTGAGATGAAGGAGAGGATCCGTGCCATACTAGGCGGTGCGTCCGAAGATATCTGGATTTCGACTTTCCACTCGATGTGTGTCCGCATTTTACGAAGAGATATCGATCGTATCGGTTTTAATAGGAACTTCTCGATATTGGATACGACGGATCAGCAATCGGTCATAAAACAAATCATGAAAGATCGTAATATGGATACAAAGAAATATGATTACCGTGCCATTTTGGGTAGCATCAGTTCAGCGAAAAATGAATTGGTCGGGCCGGAAGAATACCTGAAGACGGCGTCTGATTACTTCACTAAAGTAACTGCCGATGTATATACGGAATATCAAAAACGGCTGCGTAAAAATTCAGCGCTCGATTTCGATGATTTGATCATGATGACGATTCAATTGTTCCAGCTCGTACCTGAGGTGCTTGAATATTATCAGCGTAAATTTCAATACATTCATGTTGATGAGTACCAAGATACGAACAGGGCTCAATACATGCTTGTTAAACTATTGGCTTCTCGCTTCCGTAATCTCTGTGTTGTCGGGGATTCCGATCAATCGATCTATCGTTGGCGCGGTGCGGATATTGCGAATATCCTTTCATTTGAAAAAGATTACCCGAATGCCAACATGATTTTCCTTGAACAGAATTACCGCTCGACGAAAAAGATTCTTGAAGCGGCGAATAAGGTCATCGATAACAATCAAAACCGGAAGCCGAAAAATCTTTGGACCGAGAACGCAGATGGCAATAAGATATTCTATTACCGTGCGGACAATGAACAAGGGGAAGCGCAATTTGTAGCCGGTAAAATAAATGAGTTAGTTCAGGCTGGCAGCAGGAAATATTCAGATATAGCAATACTTTACAGAACAAATGCACAATCACGTGTCATGGAGGAAGTTCTGCTTAAATCCAATATAAATTATGCAATAGTCGGGGGCACCAAGTTCTATGATCGTAAAGAGATTAAGGATTTACTTGCCTATCTTCGCCTTATTGCGAATCCTGATGATGACATCAGTCTTCGCCGTGTAATCAATGTACCAAAACGCGGAATTGGTGCAACTTCAATGGACAAAGTGGCAGATTATGCAGATCAATATGATGTTTCCATCTATAAAGCCCTCGAATCCGTCGAAATGGTAGGGATAAGCGGGAAGGCTACCAAAGCGGCAAGGGAATTCCATACGCTGATCACTAACTATACAAATCAGCAGGAATACTTATCCGTGACGGAACTTGTGGAGGAAGTCATTAAGAAAACCGGTTACCGTGAGATGCTGCAGGCGGAAAAAACGATTGAATCTCAAAGCCGGCTTGAAAATATAGATGAGTTTTTATCTGTTACGAAAGCATTCGAAGATAACAGTGAGGACAAATCATTGGTGGGCTTTTTGACTGACCTGGCGTTGGTTGCCGATATAGACCAACTTGATGAGAATTCCGAAGAAGCTACAAATACGGTAACGTTGATGACACTGCATTCAGCGAAGGGACTTGAATATCCGGTGGTCTTTCTGTTGGGCCTTGAAGAAGGGGTTTTCCCTCACAGCCGCTCGCTTATGGATGAAGAGGAGATGGAAGAAGAACGCCGTCTGGCTTATGTGGGAATTACAAGGGCTGAAAATGAGCTATTCATAAGCAATGCCCAAATGCGGACATTGTATGGACGGACGAGCATGAATCCTGTTTCACGTTTCATTAATGAAATACCAGAGGAACTACTTGAAGATTTAAAACCGAAACCGGCTCCTAGGGCAAGGCAAACACCTTTCAGTTCTTCAAGAACCGGCTCTCCTTCAACAGCTTCAACAAGAAAAGTGCCTGCCTTTGGAAGAGCTGTTTCTGCACCATCCGCAACGGGCGGGGAAGAAATCGGCTGGGCTGTCGGCGACCGTGCATCCCATAAAAAATGGGGTATAGGAACCGTGGTGAGCGTAAAAGGGGAAGGGGAAGGGAAAGAACTGGATATTGCCTTCCCAAGTCCAATTGGCATCAAACGCCTATTGGCGAAATTTGCACCAGTTGAAAAAGCATAAGCTATTAATATGCTTCTACTGGTAAAGAATAGGGATATCTGACTTTAGACACCGCTCTTCTAAAAGAAGTGCGGTGGATTCTTCTTTAGAAAGGATTGAACGTATGGACTTACAAGCTGCAGAGAAGAAAGTTCTAGAACTGCAAACATTATTGAACCAATACAGCTATGAATATTATGTAATGGACCAGCCATCAGTACCTGATGCTGAATATGATCGGCTACTCCGTGAACTTATTGAGTATGAGGAGGGATTTCCGGAGCTGCAAACGGCGGACTCACCGACACAACGGGTCGGTGGCGCCATTTTGGATATGTTTGAAAAAGTGGAGCATACCACACCGATGCTTAGTTTAGGCAATGCCTTCAATGAAAGTGACTTACGGGATTTTGACAGAAAGGTGAGACAATCTGTAGGTGACGATTTTTCCTATGTATGTGAATTGAAAATTGATGGACTTGCCGTCACTCTTCAATATGAGAATGGATTTTTCGTAAGAGGGGCAACTCGTGGAGATGGAACGATCGGTGAAGATATTACCGCTAATTTGAAAACGATCAAGTCGATTCCATTGAAGTTGCGGGAGCCGGTTGCCATAGAAGTGCGCGGTGAGGCCTTCATGCCAAAAAAATCATTCGAATCATTGAACAAGGCAAAAGAAGAACGCGGTGAGGAACCATTTGCAAACCCACGAAATGCGGCTGCCGGTTCGTTAAGGCAGCTTGACCCAAAACTCGCTGCAAAACGGAACTTGGATATTTTCCTTTATGCGATCGCCAATTTTGGGGAAACAGGGGTCCGTTCCCACAGTGAAGGTCTGGATTTATTGGATCGCCTCGGGTTTAAGACGAATCGGGAAAGAAAAACATGCTCCAATATAGAGGAAGTAATAGCTTATATAGTAGAATGGACGGAGCAACGTCCAAACTTAGCCTATGATATTGATGGAATTGTCGTTAAGGTCGATTCCCTTGAACAGCAGGATGAATTAGGTTTTACTGCAAAAAGTCCGCGATGGGCCATTGCTTATAAATTCCCAGCTGAAGAAGTCATTACAACCCTAAGGGATATCGAGCTTAATGTGGGCCGTACGGGTGTATTGACTCCGACCGCCGTTTTGGATCCCGTTCGGGTAGCAGGTACGACTGTACAGCGAGCTTCACTTCATAACGAAGACTTAATCCGTGAAAAGGACATCAGAATCGGAGATCAAGTGGTCGTGAAAAAAGCGGGTGATATCATTCCAGAGGTGGTCAATGTACTGGCAGAGCGCCGTACAGGGGAAGAAGTCGAGTTTAAGATGCCAACTGAGTGCCCGGAATGCAGCAGTGAACTTGTCCGGCTGGAAGGGGAGGTTGCTTTACGCTGCATCAACCCGAAGTGTCCTGCACAAATAAGGGAAGGCTTGATTCACTTTGTTTCCCGTACAGCAATGAATATAGACAGTCTTGGTGAAAAAGTGATTAGCTTGTTGTTTAAAGAACAACTCATACAAGATGTGGCTGATATTTATAAGCTTACATACGATCAACTGATTGCTTTGGAAAGGATGGGGGATAAATCCGTCAATAAACTTCTTCAAGCAATCGAAGCTTCGAAAACCAACTCGTTGGAAAAATTACTATTCGGGCTGGGCATTCGCCATGTTGGTTCAAAAGCGGCCAAGACACTGGCACGGGAGTTCGGGACGATGGAAGCCTTAAGCAAGGCGAGCCGTGAAGACCTAACGTCCATTAATGAAATAGGTGATAAGATGGCCGATTCCATCGTAGCCTATTTTGAGTTGGATGAAGTCCATGCATTACTGAATGAATTGGAAGCAGCAGGTGTGAACCTTACTTTTAAAGGGCCAAGGGCTGTTGCTATTGAAGAAATCGATTCCGCTTTTGCCGGTAAAACAGTCGTTTTAACGGGTAAATTGCATCAGTTAACACGTAACGAAGCAAAAGAGAAATTAGAGGCTCTAGGAGCTAACGTTGCTGGAAGTGTCAGCAAGAAAACCGATTTGGTCATAGCTGGCGAAGATGCCGGTTCCAAACTGGAAAAAGCGGAAAGCCTAGGCGTCATGGTATGGGATGAAGAGAGACTGATTGAGGAACTAAATAAATAAGAGGTGTAGCTATGAGGAAACACTCTATTTTGGGGATGATTCTTATACTGCTTCTTGCTGGATGTGCGCCTAGTTTTGAGGATAAGCAAGAGGTAGTTCAAGACTCCAAAGACAAAAAAGAAACGGCAATTATTCCGAAGTATAAAATTTCGGAAGAATACTATCAAACAATCCTACCGTTTGAACCATCAAAAGCACGCGGTTTGGTCGTATCCAATCTAAATACCCGATATGACATTGAAGAATTCGAAAATGGATTGATGCGGTTGGCCCAAACCCAATTCGACCCGGAAGATTATCTGTTTCAAGAGGGGCAAATGCTGGATAGTTCCACGATATCTTCCTGGCTGAACAGAAAATATACCGATAGTCAGTTGAAAGAAAAGAAGATGAAGGCCTCGGAGAACCTTGGCTTGAATCCGGTTGATCCAGGTAAAGGAGACATTGATAAGCGGAATGAAGAAAATCCAATTTATCTTGCTCATATTTTAGAACATAATTACTTGGTCAAAACAAAGGATAATTCGGTGAGGCTTGGCGGGGTTGTTATAGGTCTTGCTTTGAATTCAGTGCATTACTATCAAAAAGAGGCATTCGGTGCCACCTATGAAAATAAAATCGATAGTAAGAAGCTAAAGCAAGAAGGGGAGAAAATTGCTGCAGAAGTCTTAAAAAGGCTGCGTAAAATGGACAAGCTGAAAAATGTTCCAATTACGATTGCCTTATTCGAGCAAAATGAAAAATCCTCAGTAGTCCCTGGGAATTTCATTTCCTATACAAATATCGATAAAAACTCTGACAATATTGGAAAATGGACGAACTTGAATGAAGAGTATTTCCTATTTCCTTCTGCTAGTGCTGAAAAAAAATACCGTGATGACGTCAATACTTTCACGAACTTTAAAGAAGATGTCGAAGAATACTTCCCTAACTTTAACGGAGTCATCGGCAGGGCGTTCTATATGGATGATCAATTGCAAAGTCTGAACATCGATATCCCCATTCAATTTTATGGGAACTCGGAAGCGATCGGCTTTACCCAATATGTTGCCGGGCTTGTAATGGAACGTTTCCCGAACTACATTGCCGTACAGGTATCCATTACCTCTGTAAATGGACCTGAAGCGCTCATAGTCCGTGAAGCAAATCAAGACGAACCAACCGTGCATATATACGAATGAAAAAAGATGAAGCTTAGCGGCTTCATCTTTTTTGCGAACCGCTTTAAAATTTCGATCTATTTTTTGTGAATTTCAAAATAACCTTTAACCTGGAACTAAAATATATAATAGGAAGTAAACGCATTATAAAGGGAACATTTGTCGAATTTTAAAGGCCTTATTGTCATTTCCCCGGAAATTTCGGCAACTTCCCCATATTTCCCGGAAAATATCTCTTTTTCCTTATGAAATAATTGATTTTCGACATTCTATCTCTTGTTGCTTTACTGTGCAATAGTTTGATATGATTTAAACGATGATTATATGGAGAAAAGCGACGAAATTCAGTCGATTTGGATATTTTTTCGGAGGTGAAGAGAATGTCACGTATTTCTATGGAACAAGTTAAACACGTTGCCCATTTGGCACGTTTGGCCATTACGGAAGAAGAAGCACAACAGTTTCAGCATCAGCTTGACCAAATGATTTCATTCGCGGAGCAGTTGAATGAGCTTGATACGGATCAAGTAAACCCGACTTCTCACGTTTTGGATATGAAGAATGTTATGCGCGAAGATGTCGCAAAACCAGGATTGCCAGTAGAAGAAGTAGTTAAAAATGCACCGGATAGCAAAGAAGGATATATCCGTGTACCATCTATAATTGAATAAGGAGGGACAATGATGTCGTTGTTCGAACAAAAGGTTTCTGAGCTTCATGAACGCTTACATAAGAAAGAGATAAGTGTCACTGATCTTGTTAACGAATCGTATAATCGAATCGGACAGGTAGAGGACAAGGTGAAGGCATTTTTGACACTTGATGAAGAAAACGCCCGCAGTCAAGCAAAACGATTGGATGATCAATTGGTTAAAGGCGAGAACGAAGGCGCTTTATTTGGTATGCCAATCGGAGTGAAGGATAATATTGTCACTAAAAATTTGCGTACGACTTGTGCGAGCAAAATTTTGGAGAACTTTGATCCAATCTATGATGCAACCGTAGTTCAAAAACTACAAAAGGAAGAAACGGTTACGATCGGAAAATTGAATATGGATGAGTTTGCGATGGGTTCCTCTAATGAGAACTCCGCATTTCAAGCAACACGCAACCCATGGAACACGGAATATGTGCCAGGCGGTTCTTCGGGTGGTTCAGCTGCATCCGTCGCTTCCGGTGAAGTCCTATTCTCTTTAGGTTCCGATACGGGTGGTTCGATCCGCCAACCAGCGGCATATTGTGGAGTTGTCGGCTTAAAGCCTACATATGGACGGGTTTCCCGGTTCGGACTTGTAGCTTTTGCGTCTTCATTGGACCAAATTGGGCCGGTCACAAGAACGGTTGAAGACAACGCCTATTTACTTGAAGCGATTTCAGGTGTAGATCCAATGGACTCGACCTCTGCTAATGTTGACGTACCGAGTTTTGTGAATTCGTTAACAGGCGATGTTAGAGGATTGAAAATAGCTGTGCCTAAAGAATATCTTGGTGAAGGCGTTGGCGAAGAAGCACGTAATTCCGTACTTGAAGCGTTAAAAGTATTAGAGGGGCTTGGAGCTGAGTGGGAAGAGGTATCCTTGCCGCATTCCAAATATGCCTTAGCTGCTTATTATCTGCTTTCTTCATCTGAAGCTTCGGCTAACCTTTCACGTTTTGACGGTGTGCGTTACGGGCATCGTACAGATAATGCAGAAACTCTTATAGAAATGTATAAGCAAACCCGTGCAGAAGGATTCGGTGACGAAGTGAAGCGCCGTATCATGCTTGGAACGTTCTCCTTAAGTTCCGGGTATTATGATGCTTATTATAAAAAGGCTCAAAAAGTACGTACGTTAATCAAAAAAGACTTTGAAGATGTGTTTGAAAAATACGATGTCATCGTTGGGCCGACTACACCTACGCCTGCATTTAAAATTGGTGAGAAAGTAGACGATCCATTAACGATGTATGCAAATGATATCTTGACGATTCCAGTCAATCTTGCTGGTGTACCGGGTATATCCGTGCCATGTGGATTCGCAGCGAATGGGCTTCCGCTTGGACTGCAAATGATTGGAAAGCATTTTGATGAAAGCACGATTTACCGCGCGGCTCACGCATTTGAGCAAGCAACAGATTTTCATAAACAATTTCCTAAGCTGTAAGGGGTGAAAAAAATGGACTTTGAAACGGTGATTGGTCTAGAAGTACACGTAGAATTAAAAACGGATTCTAAAATTTTCTCGGCGAGCCCAAACCATTTTGGTGCCGCTCCAAATAGTAACACGACTGTAATCGACCTAGGCTACCCAGGTGTATTGCCTGTCGTCAATAAAAAGGCTGTTGATTTTGCAATGAAGGCTGCAATTGCCCTGAATTGCGAAGTGGCGGAAATTACGAAATTCGACCGGAAAAATTATTTTTACCCGGACAATCCTAAAGCCTACCAAATTTCACAGTTCGATCAGCCGATCGGTGAGCATGGTTGGATTGAGATCGAAGTGGGCGGCAAGAAAAAGAAAATTGGCATTACCCGCATTCATATGGAAGAGGATGCCGGAAAGCTGACACATAAAGGGAACTATTCACTTTGTGATTATAACCGCCAAGGTACGCCACTTGTTGAAATCGTATCTGAACCGGATATCACTTCCCCAGAAGAAGCTTATGCTTATCTGGAAAAGTTGAAATCGATCATTCAATACACAGGCGTTTCCGATTGTAAAATGGAAGAAGGCTCACTTCGCTGTGATGCTAACATTTCCTTGAAACCTGTCGGGCAAAAGGAATTCGGTACGAAAACCGAATTGAAAAACTTGAACTCATTCAACTTCGTTCGCAAAGGATTGGAGCATGAAGAAATCCGACAAGCGGAAATCTTGAATGAAGGCGGCATAATCGAACAGGAAACTCGCCGGTTCGACGAAGCTACAGGCAGAACGGTACTAATGCGAATTAAGGAAGGCTCCGATGATTACCGTTACTTCCCGGAACCTGACTTATTGACAATCCATATCGATGAAGAATGGAAAGCACGTATCGCTGCCGAGATTCCGGAACTTCCGGATGCCCGGAAAAAACGTTATGTCGAAGAATTTGGCTTACCTGAATATGATGCAGCCGTTTTAACGGTAACGAAAGAAAGTGCTGATTTCTTTGAAGCGACAGTCGCTTCAGGCGCGGATGCGAAACTAGCATCTAACTGGATCATGGGTGAGGTTTCAGCTTTCTTGAATGCAGAAGGTAAAGAGCTGCATGAAGTCAAATTGACTGCTGAATCGTTGGCTGGAATGATCAAGCTGATTGAAGATGGTACGATTTCTTCTAAAATCGCTAAAAAAGTTTTCAAAGAATTAATTGAAAACGGCGGAAATGCTGAAACGATCGTCAAGGAGAAGGGACTAGTCCAAATTTCCGATGAAGGCGCATTGCGTACAGCCGTTGAAGACGCATTGAATAATAACCCGCAATCAATTGAAGATTTTAAGGCCGGTAAACAAAAAGCAATCGGCTTCCTTGTCGGGCAGATCATGAAAGCGACAAAAGGACAAGCCAATCCACAGCTTGTTAATAAAATTTTGGTGGAAGAAATCAATAAACGTTAATATTGACCGTATCACTTTTAAAGTGGTACGGTTTTCTCTTGATTAAGAAAAAGGTTCACTGTGAAAAGCTTGAAAATAATTTTTGTTTTTTTTTGAGTTATCTGTAGGGGTAACTCCTTTTTGTGTCGTCTATTACATGAATGTTTAACAGGAAAGGAGGGAGAGAAGTGACGGATGAGTTAGTTGAGAAGGTTAGGGCTGGGAATGATCATGCATTCCGAATGTTGATTGAAACTTATAAACAGACGGTTTATAGAACCGTCTTTTCCGTCTTGCGGAATCAAAAGGATGCAGAAGATGTTACCCAGGAAGTCTTTATCAAAATCTACACTTCTCTTCCTCAATATAAAAACCAAGGTTTCAAAACTTGGATTACCCGAATTGCGGTCAATCATGCAATCGATTTAAAGAGAAAAAGGGAACGCCAAAAGGAAGAATTGCAGGACGAACATTCATCGGAAGCTAATTTGGGCTTAACTGATGATGTCGAGGCAATATTTTTTCGGAATGAAAGGCGAAAGCAAGTATTACGGAAGCTGAATGACCTTCCAGAGGGATATCGGGATGTTGTATATGGCTATTACATAAAGGAAAAAACTTTCAAGCAAATTGCAGAGGAACAGCAGATTCAAGTGAAATCTGTGGAGGTAAAGCTATATCGGGCGAGAAATTGGATGAGAAAACATTGGAAAGAGGAGGATTTTTCATGAATCATGTTCCTGAAGCAGAATGGGTTGCATATTTGGCAGATAAAATACCAGAGGCTCTAAAAATTGAATATGAAAATCATCTATACTCCTGTGACAAGTGTTTGTCCGCCTATATGGAAGCGATGGAAAAAGAAGAAATCAGTCAGGACATTGAAGGATTTGATATTGATATAGCAGGTCCTGTCATGGACTCGATTGGCCGATTGAAAGGCGGCTCTGTTGAAGAGGAAAAGCAACACCGAAATGAGAAATCACTTCGGACGATAACAAGACATTACCTGATTGCGGCCGGGTTTACGATCTTATTGATGGCAGGCGGAGTATTTCAATCATTGACAGAATACGTGGATTCTGTGGAATCAAGCAGTGAAAAGGAAGCACAGTCCTTAACCGATGGACTTATTGATAAAACATTTAATTGGATGGAAACTATCGAAAAGAAAAATAAGGAGGGGTTTAGAAATGAATAAAAGTCCGGTATTAGCTTTTTTATTATCTTTTCTGCCAGGTTTCGGACATTTTTACCTAGGAAGGAAATATAAAGGGTTATTTTATTTTCTTGCCACGGCTGGATTGGGGCTTGGTGGTCTTTTTCTTTCTTTGATCAGTCAATCGGATGCGTTTCTGGCTTTTCCCATTATTGGAATGGTGTTTTATTTCATCAGTATATTTGATTTGGTGGTCACCTCACTGAGGAATCCTAAAAGTGAAGAGGATGTAGAGGGAATGACAGATCAGCCGGAAGCGGAAAGATTTTATGTAATCATCCTTTCCTTCGTTCCTGGATTAGGGCATTTTCAGCTGGGCCTCATGAACCGTGGGCTTATTTTTCTCATCGGCTTTTTAGGCCTTGGCATCATGGTGATATTCATCAGTTTGATGACACAAATGGAAGGTCTGTTAATTTTCATGGCACTATTGCCTGTTATCTGGATTTACAGCTTTTTTGATTCAGTTCAACAGCTGAATAAAAAGCAAAGAGGTGAGGAGCTTATCGATCGAACCGTTTTGGAAGATTTCGAGGAGAGACGGGAATCCGGGAAGAAGAGTAAATCGGTCGCGACTTTATTCGCTATTTTCCCTGGTGCAGGTCACTTATATTTGGGGCTGCAAAAACGTGGGATACAATTGATGGCCGGCTTTTTATTCGCCATTTATATACTGGATTTACTCCGGTTAGGTTTCTTCTTTTTCCTTATTCCGATTATCTGGTTTTATAGTTTTTTTGATGGATTGCAAAAAGCTTCGAAAATGGAAGAGGGTCAAGTAGAAGATACGCCCATCATTTCGGGAATGGTCAATCATCAAAAATGGGTAGGGTTGGGGTTGGTGGGACTTGGAATCTATTTCTTGGCCAGTAATATAATCGTCCCGGCCATTGCTCCTCATTTAGATGAATGGATTGGAAGCAACTTGGAATACTGGTTTAGAGATTATTTTCAAAAAGTTCTTGTATGCATCCTTCTTATAGGCGGGGGAATCAAACTGATGTCGGGAAGTAAAAAAGGGAGAGCCAAGGAGGAGACAAAATGAGAACATGGAGAGTCGGAACGATTTCAATGGGGATTTCCCTGGTTGGTTTGGGTTTGGTTTTATTGGTTTCCCAAATTGCGGATATGAATTTGACGACGATTCTGCTATCATGGTGGCCGTTGCTGTTCATAATCTTGGGTGCAGAGATTCTCTTCTATATTTATTTTTCGAGAAAAGAAAGTTCTTTTGTAAAGTATGATATTCTTAGCATTCTTTTCGTGGGATTGCTTGGAACACGGGAATAGTTTTAATTCTGCTAACATCAAGCGGATTGATGGATCAAGTAAGGGCTACCGTGAATAGTGAAGAGAAAACGGTCAATTTGCCTGGTTTCAATCAAAAGGCAGGGAAAGGCATACAGAGAGTTGTCCTGGACTCTGGTACATACCCATTGACTATTGAAAGTGGTAATGACGGAGAAGTTTCCGTTTTTGGTACATATGGTGAGCGGGTAATGAAAGATACTGATTCTTTGTTGAAGAAGGCTGAAGATTATTTACTCGTTGAGAGAAAAGGTGATACGCTTTATATTAGCTTCAAGGATTTGCCGATTCAAAATGGACTTTTGGACAGTGGGACAAAGAATCTTAAGGCAACTCTTATAATCCCTGCTGAGTTGGCAGTGGAGATAGACGGAAAAAGTACCGATCTTGTCTTGAAGCCTAGAAAACTCTTGAATGACTGGAGTGTGAAGGATAGCGGAAATCTAAGTGTATTCCTTCAGGATAATAGTGATATCAAGATAGATGCTAGAGGGGTCGAGGAACTTGAAGGTCCTGAGAATAGCTGGAAGATGACTGAAGTGAAAGAAGAAACAAGTGAAGAAGGTATTGTTAAAAAGAATGGGATATTCAATATTGGTAAAGGGAAACATACTTTAACGGTTACCGATACATTTAACGTGAATGTTCAATATCCATGATCGAAATCATTTACTAGAATAAAATTGTAAAAAGCATTATAATTTCCCTGATACGATTTCTAGTAAAATGCATATAAAGGTATGGACCGAAATACGGTCCTCTTTTTTTCGAATATTGCTTTTCATGTAATGAAGGATTAAGATGTAAATTATGGAATCAATATGTATAAGGATGATGGGAAATGAAAAGAGCAAGGTTGATTTACAACCCGACTTCGGGCCGGGAAGCCATTAAGAAGAGCCTGCCAGGTGTGCTAGCAAAACTTGAAGAAGCTGGTTATGAAGCTTCTGCACATGCGACGACCGGTGCCGGGGATGCGACGAAAGCCGCTAAGATAGCGATTGAACGCGGCTATGATATAGTTATTGCAGCAGGGGGCGACGGTACGATTTATGAGGTTGTTAATGGACTGGCCACTGCGGAGAAACGTCCGAAACTAGGAATCATTCCGACGGGAACGACCAATGACTTCGCCCGGGCACTGCATTTACCGAAGTCGATCGAAGGGGCAGCCGAAATTATTGCCGGTGGGCATACGATGCCGGTGGATATTGGGAAAATGAACGATAAATATTTCATCAATATTGCTGGCGGGGGCAGATTGACCGAATTGACCTACGACGTGCCGATCAAGCTGAAAACCATGCTTGGTCAGCTAGCATATTATATTAAAGGAATTGAAATGCTTCCTTCAATAAAGCCGACGGAAGTGTCTATTGAATATGATGGAAAGCTTTTTGAAGGAGAGATCATGCTTTTCTTGGTGGCTAATACGAATTCGGTCGGCGGCTTCGAGAAACTGGCTCCTGACGCCTCTTTGAATGATGGGATGTTCACGTTGCTTATTTTGAAAAAGGCAAACCTCGCTGATATTGTCCGTGTCGCAACATTGGCAATGCGCGGTGAACATATCCATGATAAAAACGTCATTTATGAAAAAGCCAATCGAATTAAAGTACATGCCAAAAATGACATGATGCTTAACTTGGATGGGGAATTTGGCGGGATGGCCCCAGCTGAATTCGTAAATCAGTACCGCCATTTTGATGTATTCATCCCGCAAGGAATACTGCCGGACGATCCGGCAAATAAATAGGTTGAAAAGGCCACTGAATCTGGTGGCCTTTTCAGTTTAATGAAGCAAGGAGAATTGCAAACATGTATATCAGGAAAGCAACACCGGAGGATGCTGAAAAGGCAGCCGTATTGACCCGGTTAGCGATTAAGGAAATTGCAGAGGTATTGACAGGCGAAACGGAAGAAGAAAGGATACTTTCCGTTCTTTCCGATTTGTTCAGGAAAAGTGGGAATCGAATCAGCTATGAAAATACGCTTGTCAGTGAACATGATGGACAAGTATCTGGATTGATCATTGCTTACCATGGCAAGGATGCCGAAAGTTTGGATGAACCGATAGTGAAGCAATTAAGGATGAAAATGAAAGACCCAAGCGTTACGCTCGATAAGGAAGCGGAAATGAGAGACTTTTATTTGGATACTGTGTCCGTTGACCCGAATTTTCAAGGAAAAGGAATTGGTAGTGCCCTGATTCAATATGTAGAGGGATACGCTAAACATAAGGGATATCCAAGAATTTCTTTAGTCGTTGAAAATGAAAATGAAGCGGCGAATCGTCTCTATAGCAGATTAGGATATATGGAAATGAAAACCATTTCGATTAGCGGCCATGAATTTCGCTATATGGTGAAGGAAATAGAAGAACCTCCTGTTTAGCAGGAGGTCCTTTTTAGTCATTTGAAATTTGGTACTGTATGCGATTACATTTGCTGCCCGTTCATGGCTGCCCAATCAGAGTAAACTCCTGTGCCATTACAGCCGGGACAGTCGTGTATATCGGAAAAATGATATTCCGTAGGTACGAAGGAGCTGTATCCACGTCCGTAACAATCCGGACAGAGGCCTTTTTCCTCCATACTTGCTCGGTGTTTTTCTAACCTTGTAGCATTCCAGGCCGATATAGAGTTAAATAAACCCATTTCCTCACCTCATCTGTTTTTCCTTATTTTTCATTTTTTATTGAACTTTTATTCATGGAACTTGAAAAATCCGTAAATTCCTTCCACTATATTTTTATGAAAACCAGGGTAAATTGGTGAGTGGTTTTGTGGCGAGGCCTCTATTGTGGTAAAATACAGGCTAGCATAAAAAAGAAAAGAGAAGATGATATGAAAAAAACAGCACCAGTTGCTAAAAATGATATTATAGAGGTTTTATTTGAAGATTTAACACATGAAGGAGCTGGCGTCGCTAAAGTCGATGGCTACCCGATCTTTGTTCAGAGCGCCCTTCCAGGTGAAAAAGCAAAAATTAAAGTGATGAAAGCTAATAAGGGTTATGGCTTCGGACGCTTGATGGAGATTATCGAAAACAGTCCATACCGGGTTGAGGTCACGACTGAGGATTACCATAAATACGGTGGTTGTCAGCTGCAGCATATGAGCTATGAAGGACAGTTGGAATACAAGGAAAAGCAAGTGCGTGAAGTGATGACACGCATCGGGAAACTTGAGGATGTGAAGGTTCATCCAATCATCGGGATGGAGAATCCGACCCATTATCGTAATAAAGCGCAAGTGCCTGTTGGTGAAAAGGATGGCAAGCTAATAGCAGGGTTCTTCAAACCGCGGACACATGAAATTGTTGAAACAAAAGAAAGCATTATCCAAAATGAAGTGATCAATGAATCCGTTCAAGTTGTTAAAGAGATTTTCAGTAAACTTGGTATCCCTGCATACAATGAAGAGGCGCATAAAGGTGTATTGCGGCACATCATGGCCCGTTATGGCAAGCAAACAGGTGAATTAATGATCGTTCTCGTTACAAGAACGAAAAGTATCCCTTTCATCGAAACAATCGTGAAGGAAATCGGTGAACGTCTTCCACAAGTGAAATCCATCGTTCAAAACGTGAATTCCAAGAAAACGAATGTTATCTTAGGCGATAAAATGACTGTACTATGGGGCGACGAAGTGATTCATGATATGATCGGTGATGTGAAATTTGCGATATCAGCAAAATCCTTCTACCAAATTAATCCAGACCAAACGAAAGTCCTTTATGATAAAGCTCTTGACTATGCAGGGCTGACAGGTGAAGAATCGGTGATTGATGCCTATTGCGGCATTGGAACCATCTCTTTATTTTTAGCTAAAAAAGCGAAAAAAGTAATCGGTGTCGAAGTGGTCGAAGAGGCGATAGAAGATGCACGCCGCAACGCTGAATTGAATGATATCTCAAATGCAGAATTCATGGTTGGCGATGCAGGTAACGTTATTGCTGAATGGTATCAAAAGGGCAACACTGCGGATGTCATCGTTGTGGATCCTCCTCGCAAAGGTTGTGAAGAGTCCCTTCTGAATACGATCATCGAGATGAAGCCAAACAAAGTCGTATACGTATCATGCAACCCGGGCACTCTGGCGCGTGATCTTCATATCTTGGAAGAAGGCGGATATAAAGCAGTTGATATCCAGCCTGTCGATATGTTCCCAATGACGACACATGTTGAAAATGTAGTGTTATTAGAGTTGAAATGATGGAATGGGGCCCGGTCTAGATGACCGGGCCCTACAGTTTTTTTATGGCTTGTACAATTTGGACGTTGATTTCCTCTTCAGGCACTTGCCTTCCGCGGGCGGTCAGGGAGTCTCCCCCAGACGCGCTTTTCTAAGCAGGAGCCTCGCACACCCGCTCCAATCACTTTGTTATTTAAATTTAGATAGAAACCATGCCTGAGGAGTTGAAGGTGTTGCTTTGGGGCAGGTGGTTCGGGAACATCATGTGATGAAAGATATGTGTTCGGAACCCCCTACAGGCTGTGGGTTCCGGTCAATGACCGGGCCCTTTTTCACGTGATTAAATTGAAGTGAAAGGAGGGGGATTTTTTTTTTGAATGGATATTCTTGACGCTCTGACTTGGACATATAGTAAGGATATATAAAATGTGAGGCAGGTGATTTTATTAATTTTCAAAAAGCGGTTGCTGTAATTGTTGGTAGCTTATTGGTGGGTATTGGAATCAATGGTTTTTTAGTTCCTCACCATTTAATAGATGGCGGCGTTATTGGGATTGCACTCATCCTTCATTATTTCTTTGGTTTTCAAACAGGGCTATCCATGTTGATCCTCAGTATTCCTATATTTTTATATGCCTGGTACTATGAACGGTCTTTTTTCTATAGCAGTGTTCACGGATTGCTTCTGACATCCCTTTTTATGGATTGGTTTAATCCATTGAAAAAGGTCTTTTCCATGTCGATACTAACAAGCTCTTTGATTGGCGGTGCCATCATAGGGATGGGCATAGGTCTCATGCTCCGATATGAGACAAGCAGCGGGGGAACGGATATGTTAGCCAAAATTATCTCGAAGTCTACTTCCATGGATATTGCATTGGCGATTATCGTCATAGATACACTAATCATTTCAGCTGCAGCATTCACCTTAGGTATCGAAATTTTTCTTTTTTCATGTGTGACGATCGTCATCATTGGACTGATCACTTCGCTTATGAAAGTGAAAATATGATTAGTTCCTTAAGATATGGGTCACTTCATCTATTGCCCTTTGCAGCTTTTCGCTATTTTTGCTAAACATCTCTTTAGCTTCCTTTGATTCAGTTCCAAGTGCAAACAACTCTAAGTCCGCTTGGCATTTTTTCAAGGTCGCGAGCATAAGAGGTTTTTCTTGAGGAGAAGGAACTTTAAGTTTATCATCAAAAAGGTCCACGGTTAATTCACCGTTGGAATTAGCTTGACCAAGAAACACATTATCAAGGATTACACCCAACTTATCCAGTTCAGTATGAAGCCAATTTCGGTTCAGTCCAATCGTGGAAAGCGGTTCATCAAGTATGTTACCGTCCATAATGATGGTTTGTGGCTCCTTTACTGCAGCCACTGACAGGTTAAGGTCCTTAGATGTTATAGGTTGATTTTGCTTCTTTAACATTACGGAAAAATCCCCGTTGGCTTCCAATAAGGCAAACTCAACTTCAGAAATATCGAAGACATCCTTTTTCCGGAGCAATACCAATAATTCATCGATGGTATATTTCTCTTTTTTTAAATTATCTTCCATGACTTTCCCATCTTTGATGAAAACCGATGCTTTTCCTTCCACAAGATCACGGAAAGTTTTACTTTTTAGGGATATTGATCCTGCAATGAAGGGTGCTATGGCAAAAACAAGAATGGACAGTACACCATGTATAATATTGCCCTCCACTTTCGTAGCTAATTCTGCACCAACATTACCAATGGTTATACCCGTTACATATTCAAAAAAGGAGAGCTGGGACAATTGTTTTTTTCCTAGCACTTTTGTGATCACAAAGAGAACAATTAAAAAGAAAAATGAACGCAAAACAATTTCCATCCAACCCGGCATTACCAAACACCTCCTGCTTGATCAGTGTATTTAAAAACCTTTATATTGTGGCTCTTCCCGTTCTAACTCTCCCACACGCTTCTGTACATCCTTCATAACTTCATTCACCACCAGCATCGTTTCATGCAAGATGCGTTTAGATTCATCATCTTGAGTCCGGAGTGCTAAGCTGGATAAACCTGCTTCAACTCCTTTAAGGCTAGAGACACATTGTTTTACATTAGAAGCTATCGTCATACAGCATCCTCCTTATCCTTTGGATCTAAATATAATGGCTTGAAACACTTCGAGGCTGTTTTTCCCGGCACTGGTTACTTCAATCTTGCCAGTGACAACAACCGATCAATCCATGCTTTTCCGCAGCCGCGAATGTTCATCCGAATGAGCAGGCACTTCAACCCTTATATGACCCGATTTCATTCATATTCAATCGAAACGGCATGGGCAATGCATGGGATCGTCTCACTTTGTTGAAAGGATAGGGGAGATAATAAGGCACCGGTAGCCACGACTAGCAATCGTTTTATTTCTCCCTTTTTCATGCGATTCAATAAATGACCATAAACAACGGTTGCGGAACATCCAGGGCCGCTTGCCCCGGACAAGACCGGTTGACCATCCCTGTATATCATTAAACCACAATCTTTATATTGCTCTTCTTTAATTGGTGTACCATGTTTTTCCAATAGTGCCAGTGAAACTTCATGTCCAATCTTTCCTAAATCCCCGGTTACTATTAAATCATAATAGGATGGGTCGAGGTTCCGTTCTCTTAAATGGGCTTCAATCGTATCTACAGCAGCTGGGGCCATGGCACCGCCCATATTGAAAGGGTCAGTCAATCCCATGTCGATGACACGGCCAATCGTAGCTGAAGTGACCCTTGGGCCTTCCCCGGCACTACTTAATAAGGCCACTCCTGCCCCCGTAACGGTCCATTGGGCTGTTGGAGGTTTTTGCCCTCCGTATTCAGTTGGGTAGCGAAATTGCTTTTCTACTGCGGCGTTATGACTTGATGCTCCTGTCAATAAGTACTCTGCCCCTTTGGTATTGACAAGGTATGCACCAAGAGCCAGTCCCTCCATGGAGGTGGAGCAAGCACCAAATAAGCCGAGATAAGGTGTTCCCAGTGTACGACAGGCAAAACTCGTAGGAGTTATTTGATTGATAAGGTCGCCTCCAAGGAAAAATTGAATCTGTTCCTTCTGAAGACCCGCCTTTTCGATTGCTTTTGTACTCGCTTCTTCCAATAAGACTTTATGTGCCTTTTCATAGGTATCTTGATTTATCCATAAATCGGAATGGAGAAGATCGAAATCATCCGCAAGCAAACCTTCTGCTTCAAATGGACCGCCAACGGTTCCTGTGGAGACGATGACAGGCTTTTGATCAAACACCCATGTGCGATGCCCCGTAAGCATTATAAACCACCCCATTGTAGAGTATTGTCAGTGCTTAGATAAAACCTTGGAAAAACATAGCTCCCTCACGATTTTCTATGGCTGCGGATATAGCGGCATCACCGAAACATAATCCCGCCGGTACTGGCCTTTTAAGAAACCGTGATGTTCCTAATGGATAGGAGTCAGCTTATGGCTTTAATCCTTTTGAAATCCTTTTATTAAAGGCCTCTCTAAAGTGTCAATCAAATTCTAGAACGACTGGGTTAAGAAGACTTTTAAGCGTATGAATTAATAGCTTCAGCGACTTCGTCCTGTTTCTTTAGATTAAGCTTGATTGCCCGCAAGTTCGGTCAATTGGATTGCTTGTATGTAACCCTATGGGTATATTCAAGCCCCGTCCTTTATTAAAGAAAAAGAATGAAAATCTTCATTCTCCTTATGGAATAAAGATATAAAAAAGGCTGGTTGCTTTAACCAACCTTTTTTATATGAATGATTATTGTTTATATTGAGGTTCCTCGTTTTGGATCTCTTCAATACGAGGCGTGATGCTGTCCACAATCGTTTGTGTTTGTTGGGCAGCTTGTTGGTATAGTTGTTTGGCTTGCTCATTATCTGTGGAAAGGGCGAAGGTTTCAAAGCTCGCTTGAGCACTTTTTAACCCTGCTATAGTTGTTTTTACATCGTTTATTACTGTCATGTATGAACCTCCCTAGTTTGTAACTGCCCTATTAGAGTAAGGAAAAAATGATTATCTATACCTTCCAAATTTCTCTAGGGATTGAATTAATCAAACGTTTGATTAATGGAAAGGGAACAGGCAGAAGTGTAGTTAATATCATTCTCCACCTAATTTGTTACGAAAATTGTTTTTATTGTTTAATTATTGACTGAATTCAGAATCCTTAATATAATTACAGGAAACATAACGTGATTACGTGAGGTGATATGACATTTATATTCGGGACGATTTGTATAGTAGAGTTGTTTTTGAAATTTCAACTGAAGAAGTGTTAAAAGGCTTGCTATTTTATAAAAGCAAACAGGAGTCGGAAATTGAATCGATCAAAGGTAAAATACATAAATATGAGCAAAAACGAAGAGCTGAGGAAGCTTGGTATCAATCCCTATCCCCATTTAAACGTTTTTTTACAGGGCGTGCCCCAAGTCATCACCAGGCCGTTGAGCATTTGGTGAATGTTAAAGATAGATATAAAAAAATTGAGATGATAAAACAGAAGGTTGCTTTTTTAAATCAGGTGATCGGTTTACTCGAAGCTGAAACGGAAAAACGGGAAATGAATTTACCATCAGACATCATTAAAGAAATAATGGACTGGCAGAAAGCGGAGGGAACGCCAAGATGACTCTAGAAACGTTAAACGCTGGATTGGATACGGTTTGGGTGGTTCTGACAGCAGCCATGATTCTATTAATGGAGGGCGGGTTTGCTTTATTGGAGGCGGGGTTCGTCCGTACGAAGAATAATGTGAATATCATCATGAAGGTTTTTGCTGATATTACGATCGGAACGCTTTGCTATTTCGTCGTTGGTTTTGGCTTAATGTATGGAACCGATGTATTTGGAACCATTGGGGCAAGTGGCTTTATGCTGAAAGGTGATTTGTCGCACATCGACCTTACGATTTCCATGGATGCATTTTGGTTATTTCAAGGGGCATTCGTCATCGCCGTTATTTCGATAGTTTCGGGAGCGGTTGCGGAAAGGATTAATTTTCGGGCGTATCTTATTTTTGTCGTAATGATGACGGCATTCATCTATCCGATTGCCGGTCACTGGGTATGGGGTGGTGGCTGGTTAAACGGGTTGGGCATGCAGGACTTCGCAGGGTCTGCGGTCATACATGCACTAGGCGGTTTTTCTGCACTTGCAGCTGCCATTGTAATCGGTCCGAGAGCAGGTAAATTCACTTCTCGGGGGACTAGCTCCATTTCGCTGCCGAGTAATCTTCCACTGGCATCTGTCGGGGCATTCCTTTTATGGTTTGGCTGGTTTGGGTTTAATGCAGGAAGTACCTTGCAGGCTACAGATGTACGCATTGGCCATATTGCCATTGTCACGATGCTCTCAGCAGCATCAGGGGGAGCGGTGACCTTGCTCTATACACTATTTAGATATGGACGCTCGGATGCACCTTCCGTCATCAATGGCTCACTTGCAGGTCTTGTCGGTATTACAGCTGGATGTGCATTCGTTAGTGATCTGGCAGCGTTACTGATTGGAGCAGTTTCTGGAATGTTGATGTTAGCTGCGACAAATTGGTTGGAAGCACGAAAAATCGATGATCCGGTTGGTGCCTTTCCCGTTCATGCGGCATCAGGAATGTGGGGTACGATAGCGGTAGGGCTTTTTTCCACTGAAAACGGATTGTTTGCAGGTGGGGGATGGCATTTGCTCGGAGTTCAAACGTTAGGATTATTGGTGTTATGCGTCTGGGGCTTTTCAGTGACATGGCTCGTTTTTAAAGTCATAAATGTTTGGCTGCCCATAAGATCCACTGAAGAAGAAGAAGAACTTGGGTTGGATATCAGTTATCATGGCATCATGGCCACACATACCTCGCCGGAGTTCATTAAGGTAGAGGACTACTATAAGCAAGATGAAGAATTGACAAGGTAATGTCCATAAAACAATGGTAGAATCAAGTAAGAGGTGAATTTTAAATGGGTGCATGCAATCTTGATCATTCGCAACAAGATGTCAGGCTGAAATTTGAGAGTCAAAAGGCATTTTTACCAACCGAATTGAGTCAAACATTAGATCGATATCTTGAAAAAGGGAATTCGCAAGAAACATTGAATGAACTTTTTCATCTATTGAAGAAGTATGACTTGTCCACCCGGGAGGAACAGGAATCTAGAAACGAAAAGTTGAAACGGATAATGTTGTAAATGATAAAACGGGAGTGCAAGTATGACTCCCGTTGTTTTTTTTATTATGGAATCTTCTGTTAAATGATTTAAGGGATTCCGCGGGAATGTGGCTGACCCTATTTTCTTTTTATTCAGCGCATCAGTAATTGTAACTACTTAATTATTAATCATTTTAAGTAACGCGGACAAGGGTTTAGTGGGGCTTTAAGGATTTAATCAATCGTTTGATTAAATCTCATGTACTGACTAACAGAGCCTTCAATAACATGGAGAAAATAAAAAAGCGGGAGCCATAAGGAGCTCCTGCTTTTTCTTTAAAAACCATCATCTGTTGCGGTGAAGGGGATGTTAAGATTTCGTTCAACGGCACGAAGTCTTTGATTTAGCCGATTCAGCCTATTCGTATGACGTTGATCATTTTGACTCAGTCTGGTTATTTCCTGGTTTACACGGTTCACTTCTCGATTAATCCTTGTAATTTCTTGGTTCAGCCGAGTGAGCTCCCTCGATTGACGCTCGTTTTGACGCTCAAGTTCCCGGACTCTTCTTTCAAGTTGTTGAGGCTGCCTTTCAACATCGAATTGGTCGGGCACCTGGCCATATGGATTTTCTTGTACCTGCTGAAGGTTCCAATCTTGCTGCGGCATGTAATCAAATCGTTCAGGCTGTTGGAAATATGGGTTATAATTAGACTGAAAGTACTGGTGATTTCCATTTTGTTGTGGAAAAGGATAAAATCCGTATGAATTCATGATCAACTCTCCTTTTTTTAATCAGGATGGATACGTTATAACTTATGTAAGTTCCGGTAAAGTGACTAGGCGTTAGCCCATGCGGGTGGAGAGAAGAGTTAATTTACAGAAAAAATTTCAATAAATTTGCAGAAACCATCCGGTTCCTATATCGTTTAGGATAGGAGAAATTCTTTTAATCCATCTTGAAACCAATCCGTGGGATAATCCGTATATATAGAAAAGAGTGTAAGTCAGGAGTGTAATGATTATGAATCGATTTCTTGCTGATTTTGTTCCGATATTGATTGCATTTCCAATGGTTTTGCCGGTTTGGATGATTAGCTATTTTGCATTGAATCAACCGTTTGCCCTATCCGTTGTCATATCTTTAGCAGGAGGGGTGCTTGCATACTGTCTAAGTTCCGTATATTTTTCATCAAGATACCTCAAAAAACATGAATTGACGAGAAAAGAATATCAATATATAAAGAAAAATTTAATTGAAGCAAAATCGAAGATATGGCGCGTTCAAAAAGCACTAATCTCTGTCAGGCATATCTCTTCTTTTAAACAGAGGAAGGATATGATTAAAATGATCAGGAAAATATATAGTCTGACAAAAAAAGAACCGAAGCGGTTTTACCAAGCGGAACAATTTTATTACTCCCATCTGGATTCCGCCATGGAGCTTGCGGAGAAGTATGTTTTTTTAGCACAGCAGCCAAAAAAGAATAGGGAACTCGAACTTTCCTTAACAGAGACTCGCAAAACTTTAAAGGAACTCACTAATACGATAGAAAAGGATTTATATAAAGTGATTGCCGATGATATCGATAACCTTAACTTTGAATTGGATGTTGCTAAGCAATCCATTAAAACTAGAAAAGAGTCACAAGTAATAGATGAAAGCAGGAGGTTAAAATGAATAACAATGATCCAAACCTGTTGAATAAAACGAATAATGCCAGTTTGATCGATGATCTTTTAGCCAATCCATTTGATGGTGTGCAGGAGCTGGAGAAAGTATCTTCCCAGGAAGCGAAACCGGTTAAACTGATTGATGTCATTCCTGAAGAGAACAGGGCAAAGGCATATCAGCTTGCCGAACAAATCGACCCAACGAATCATCAAGCGATGATATCATATGGTACACCTGCCCAATCAAAGCTCCTGACCTTTTCTAATTCCATGCTTGAGCATGTCCAGAAAAAAGATGTGGGTGAAGTGGGCAACATTATCAGTGATTTAATGAAAAAGTTAAACGAGCTGAGCCCGGATGAGCTAAAACCGGATAAGCCCTCTTTCTTTGCGCGTATGTTCGGGAAGCTATCGGGATCTGTACAGGAAGTGCTATCCAAATATCAAAAAACTGGTGCCCAAATTGATCGAATCAGTGTGAAACTCGACCGGAGCAAGAATATCCTCCTATCGGATATCGTAATCCTTGAAAAGCTATATGAAACGAATAAGGATTACTTCCAGGCATTGAATGTCTATATTGCAGCCGGGGAAATTAAACTCGAAGAAATCCATGGGAAAACGATTCCGGAGCTAAGGAAGTCCGCTGAATCAAGCAATGATCAAATGAAGTTTCAAGAAGTCAATGATATGCTGCAATTTGCTGAAAGGTTGGATAAAAGGCTTCATGATTTGAAATTGAGTCGCGAAATCACGATTCAAAGCGCTCCGCAAATCAGGCTGATCCAAAACACGAATCAGGCGCTAGTCGAGAAAATACAATCTTCAATCATGACAGCCATCCCCCTTTGGAAAAATCAGGTTGCGATTGCATTGACCTTAATCAGGCAAAGGCATGCTGTAGAAGCACAAAAGCAAGTTTCCAAGACTACAAATGACTTGTTATTGAAGAACTCTGAGATGTTGAAAACGAATACCATTGAAACGGCAAAAGAAAATGAGCGCGGACTTGTCGATATCGAAACATTAAAGAATACCCAAGCTAACTTGATTTCCACGCTTGAGGAAACCATGAGGATCCAAGAAGAAGGAAGGCATAAACGCCGACAAGCCGAACAGGAATTGGCTTCAATGGAAAATGAACTGAAACAGAAACTATTAGAGATAAAGGGATAAGGGGAGATAACATGGAAACTATCGAGGCTATAAAAACAAGAAGAAGCATTGGAATCGTTAAGCAAGATCCGGTACCTAAGGAAATGATCGAGCAAATCATTGAAGCTGGAACGTATGCACCTAATCACCATCGAACGGAGCCTTGGCGCTTTTTTGTATTGACAGGAGAAGGAAGAAATAAACTTGGAGAGGTGTTCGAAGAAATCACAAGAATTGAAAATGCTGATGATACCCCTGAAAGTTTAATCAGCAAGCTCGAAAGGCAAAAAAAGAATCCTTTAAGGGCTCCAGTCATCATCGCAGTGGGCATAGAGCCTAGTGATAAGAATAATGTCCTCGTGACAGAAGAATATGCGGCGGTGAACAGTGCTATTCAAAACATGCTTCTTGCAGCACATTCCCTAGGTCTGGGAGCAGTATGGAGAACGGGAAAAATAACTTATCATGAAAAGGTCCGTGAATTTTTCAATTTATCCTCAAAAGGAGAAGTATTGGCTTTCATATACTTGGGTTATCCTGATATGGAGCCAAAACCTGCTAAGAAAACACCGATTGATGAATTGACCACTTGGATCGGATGAAGGGTTGAGGGGAAGCTGCATCAGTGTAAACACGCTGATGCGGCTTTTTTTTGCCTTCAATAAGGCTTCCTTAAATCTGATTTTAATGAAAGGGATTTGGATTTGTCAGGCTTCGTTTCAAGTGACGATTGATGAATTAGATTGTACAATACATAGGAAGAATAAATTTTGATGAATTAGGATGTGTCTATAGATGAGAACGATTGAACCATTTGAGATACTTGATGGAAAAGCGATAAAATATTTGGATGTTTTTGGCGTGGAGGATGGAATTGCTTTAAAGAGTAAGTATGAAGATAAAACGTATTGGATATATGATTATTATTGCATGCACCAGACTTGTGATTGCCAGGAAGTATACCTTGAATTCGTTGAGGAGCTTAAAGGCAATAAACAGGCAGGACAGCATTTTGGAGTGAGGGTTTCTTTCGGGGATAATCAATTTGTCCTGGAGGATTATAATATTTCCAAGCAAAAGGCGATGGATATTGCGGAAGATACGTTAAAATACAGCAAAGATGTAATAGAGTTATTTAAACAGCGGTATCAGCAAATGAAGGAAAAAGGCACGCAAATCATCATGGAAAGTGCAAAGGCAGCTAAAATGCCGCATGTTCATACAGAACCGGTCATTGGCAGAAACGAAACATGTCCATGCGGAAGCGGGAAAAAATATAAAAAATGCTGCGGCGCAGCTTAACATCTCATGGAAGCTGACTCGATTCGGGGTCGCTTCTTTTTTTGGGGGGGGAAATTGAGTAGTGAATAAAAAAATATGGCATTTAACGAACGTTTGTTCTATAATAGGAGTACCAGATAATAACACAAAAAGAAATAAAAAGTAGTTATTTAGACGGAATTTTCCAAAAACTTCTTTTTTATTTTCATAAATCTGGTATATATAAGAGAGAAGAGTTTTTTGATCTCATCTCTTTCAACGGTAGACGGCAACCAGACGGGATGAATATCCCCACACTGATGGCAGTTTAACTTATTGAACGAAGGAAGGGGTAATCAAATGACAAGAGAAAAAAGATTAATACCTTACAAAGTTCTCGAAGTAATGGAAACGGTGAAAGAGAAGATTCCTGAGGGTGTCGAGCTTGTGAAAGCCCCGGCAATTTGGGAGAAAAGCAATTATGGTGAGGGCGTGGTAGTTGCCGTCATCGATACAGGCATTGACAAGGGACATCCAGACCTCAAAGAAAGAATCATTGGTGGGAAGGATTTTACCAATACCGGGGATTATCAAGATGATAACGGACATGGGACACATGTTAGCGGTACGATTGTGGCTGCCGTCAATAATGCCGGTGTAGTGGGAGTGGCTCCGAAAGCGAGCATATTAGCGTTAAAGGCCCTAAATGGTCAAGGGCAAGGGGAGATAGATTGGATTAATGGAGCGCTAGAGTATGCAATCAATTGGCGGGGACCTAATGAAGAAAAGGTTTCGGTTATTTCACTTTCACTTGGCGGTCCTCCGGATGAGGCTGAACACAAACTCATTCAAAAAGCCCTTCAGAACGATATCCTTGTTGTTTGCGCAGCTGGAAATAGTGGTGATGGGCGTCATGAAACGGATGAATTGGATTATCCAGGAGCATATCCCGAGGTAGTGGAAGTCGGAGCTGTGGATTTAAGCAGAAATTTAGCGGATTTTTCGAATACAAATGATGAAATTGACTTGGTGGCGCCAGGTGTCGATATTCTTTCTACGTATCCAGGAAATAAATATGCCAGGTTGAGCGGAACGTCAATGGCTACGCCTCATGTAAGCGGTGCAGCAGCCCTCTTGAAAGTGATTGCTGAAAAGGAATTTGACCGCAATTTAACTGAAGCGGAATTATATGCACAGCTGGTGAAAAGTACGGAAGATCTGGGGATAAGCAAAAAAGCACAGGGAAATGGATTGCTTAACTTAACGATAGCGGATCAAAGAGCTGAAAAATCGATTAAGATTACCATAGAATCAGAAAACCTTAAGTTACCGAGTAAATCGGTGGTTATGGAATATTAGAAGAGAAAAAAGGTGCCTCAAGAATTTTTGGGGCACCTTCCATAATGATTATTTTTTACTTTTCCTTAGAGCTGCAAAAAGCGCTACAATGGACAGAATTAGTGAAATGACAGCCAGAGTGATGATCAGCGTTTGATTGCCATCACCTTCTTTCGTTGCTGAATCCTTTGAATTGTCAGTTGCCGTGGAATCATTAGTTTCAGCCTTATCTTTGTGACCATGGTCCGCTGGTGCTGCATCAGCTTTGGGCGCAACCGTAATCTCCGTTACAGAATGCGGTAGGTCTGAGCCTTCATCACCGCTCCATTCAACAATTTCACCATCTTCGTAATATTGAAATGCATCCCAGGCAACTTTCGTTTCTTCTTTAGGATTTTGTGCTATGAAAGAGAATTGCTGGAATTGTCCAGAAGCTATTCCTTCATCGGTTGCTGCCCAAGTTACCGTTTTTACATGCCCATCTTTGTCACCTTCTGTTGTTACTTTCCACCCCGGTACAGGCTGATAGCTTTCAAAAGTTACCCCTTCAGGTACTTTTAAAGTCACCTTTGTAGTGGCAGTTTCTTTCTCTACTGGTACTTTGAGTGTATAAGTTTCCCACGCCTCAGGTGCAGATGAACTAGGCTTGACTGTAACGTGAGCATATGCTGAACCGGAAAAAATGAATAATGCAGCAAATGTGAAAATAAGTAGTTTTGAAATATTTTTCATTAGTATAAACCTCCTGTTATGAATTCCCTATGAAAATGATAAAATCAGCATTAATTGAATCCAGGCTTTCAGTTAATCCGTGAACATGGATATTCCACTTTCCTGGCATGGTTAATAATGACTTTGATGTAAATGTACCTGTGTTTTTCTCCTTCATTTGCAGTTTTATTTCACCGCGTGGCGTATCTAACGGCTGCATAGTGATTGTAAGCTGCTCTATTTCAGCAATGGGCTTGCCTTCATTGGAGAGATTTACTTGAATCACGTTATCCCCGACTTTATTGGGAGTCACCATTAATGTAACCTCATTATTTTCTTTAGTCCGTAACGTCTTTTCAATGGGCCCGGGAGAAGACATGGCAGTTTGGACATTTGTCAATAGAGCTGCAATGAGAAGTATGACGATCCCTAAACCAAACTCCATTCCCACACTATAACCAAGTTTTTTCGTTTGCTTTTTCCCTTTGAGAAAATGAAAGCCTCCTAAAACAATCATGACTAACATGAGACTGATTTTAGCCAGTAACAATTGTCCATATGTTGTGTTGAACAATGAATGGATAGTTGGAACATGCTGTAAACTGCTATATATCCCGCTAACAATCAGTATGATTACAAACAGAAATGCCCATCTGGAAAACCTTTGAATGATTGACCAGTAAAATGTTTTCTTATCTTCTTGGACTGCCTGCCGATCAGCAAGCCCAGGTAAAATAACCAATAAGGCCATAAGGCCGCCGAGCCATAAAGCCATGGACAACAAATGAAGGAAATCCATCAAAACGGCCAGAACCTGATTAGGAACAGCTGCTGTATGTCCAGTTAAAGCCTTACAAATCATTAAGCTGGCTATTATGATGAAAGAAAAGAAAGGCAATGATTTATTCAGGGAGTTCTCGAGCATGAAATAAATCACTAAAAATAGAAGCAGCAATATTAGAACTTCTATGATCCAGACCGTTCCAAAGTTTGTAGCATTCAATACTTCTTTTATATAACTCAATTTAAATGCATCTGCCCAACCCACGCCAGCGTCAATCGTAACTTTTAAAGGCAGATTTAAGATGATGGAAAATGCTAAACCTGCATATGAAAGCCAAAGGTATAGACGTGTTCTTCTGCTTGCTTCAAAAAGTCGAGAATCCTTCATTAACGATAATCTGAAAAATAGGATTCCAGTAAGTGCAGCGAAGCATATGTATTGAAGACTTTGAAGGATAACATTGATGGAAGTCGGAAAACTTGCATTCACTTCGGGATTTTCTTGGTCTGAAAGGCCCGCTGAATCTCCCAATTGAAAGGGAATTGTTCCTTCAATGGGATGTCCATCACTTGAAACCACTCTCCATTTAATGTAATAAATCCCTTCGTCGATAGTGCCCTTCCACTTAGCTTCCAGTATTTTTTCACTTTGTTCCGAGATTGTACTGTCTTGAATTTGAATTTTGTCCCCATCATGGCTGAATACTTCAAGCGAGTGGAAAGATGGTTGAATATTCTCGCTGAATTGAATGCTGATCTTTTCAGGAAGAGTATCCATCGCTTCATTCGGGCTAGGATTAGAGCTTATTACCGTAGCATGACCAAAAGCCATTGCCGGGTATAAAAGCAAACTGAATAGGCTGACTACCAGCCATAAATATTTTTTCATCTTGGTGTGCCATCACCCTTTCATCAGATCATGTAAGCTCATTATAAAAGGAAAATGTGAAAAAACAGTGAAAATAAATTAGTTATCTAAAGGCAGTTTGAAAGGTTCGCTAGAAAAGTATAACAATATGTTTAGATTTACCTTCCTTCCTCCATTATAGCCATAAATATTGGTTTGGAATTCCGCTTTGCAAAACATTAATAGGCATCCTGTTGGTATAAACCCCATTAAGAAATAATTAAGGTTCTTTTGATAACCTGACCCTATCATGTTTGCAGGAATTATAGGAGGGAAAGGCTTTGCTAAAGAAGGGATTAAAAGAAAAAAGTGTGAAGGTGATCTTGGTTGGTTCCCTTGTGGGGATGGGAACATCCACTTATATGCCCGTGGCAGGGGCTGCGGAAGGCACTTCCGTCATTCAAAAAGAGGAACAAACGGTAAATAGTCTTTCAAGGCTAGAAATAGAGGGTATAGCACTGGATCAAAAATTTTCAGAAAATGTACACGACTATAGTTCGGCAGTGGGGAATGATGTGGAAAAGATCAACTTACTTGCAGCAAGTCCTAACGAGAATGCAGCTATATACGTGAATGGTGTCAAAATGACAGAGGGAAAGGTGAAGGACTTACCGCTTCAAACTGGCATGAATATATTTGAAATCACCGTCAGCGATGGACAAAATGAAACGGTTGCCTATACTCTCAAGGTCGAAAAAATTGAAAGTGATGATAACCTTTTAACATCGATTGGATTATCAAAAGGCTCATTAACATTCGATTCTAAAGTGACAGCTTATAATGCTTCTGTTGAAAATGAAGTCCAGTCCATTACAGTAACTCCGACATTGAGTGACAGCACCGCAATTGTAAAGGTGAATGGAAAGGATGCAACCGGTGCAGGTGTAAAGATTACCCTTCCAATCGGTAAGACAACAGTGAAGATTATCGTTACAGCAGAAAATGGAGATGAAAAAACATATACGCTTACGATTACACGGGCGGCAGCCATGGAAAAAGAAGAATCGAATACTGCACCTAAAGAGGGTGAAGTTCAACAGGAGCCATCAACAGGAACGAGTAAAACTCAACCTTCCACCGATAAGGGGAATAAATCATTTGTAACATCAACGGAATCCACCAATAATCTAAACCCAAGCAGTGGTGTCAGCCAAGTACCGAAAGCGCAGCAACTTGAAAGCATTTCAACATAAAAGGCGAAAACGGATTCTATAGAGAAGGTAACGTCAGTGGATTCCTTAGGAGATGAGGGCAATAATGCACCAGTGTTGAACAATCTGACTGTATCATCAGGAGTATGGAACAAATCTTTTGAATCTAATGAGCATACCTATCATATCGAGGTCGATAATGATATTTCTTCAGTCGAAATGAATGCAACGACAAATGCCAGCGGAGCAACGATTGAATATGACGGTGAGATCAGTAAAGAAGTGAAGATCAAGGATAAAGCGAAAACGGCCATTTCCGTTACCGTTTCAAAGGATGGGGAGCGCCGTACATACGTCCTTGTTTTCGAAAAGAATATGGATGTGGAAATGGATGAGGAAGAAACCGTGGATGATGTCAAAACAAAAGAGGTGGAAGTTGAGGCAACGCAAATGAGTACAGCCGGCAAGTCGGGGAGCGATGCATCCAATAATACTGGAGGCCAGATTAATCGCAAACATCCTGTTGAGACCGGGTCATTCTTTGGGAATATAAAGGATTTCTTCACATCCCTGATTAAATAGGGATGGGTCTGAATCCTGTAAAAAAAGGACAAGGTTTAGGCTTGTCCTCGGATTTATATTTTTATGGGTAAAATGATTTGGACCTCGGTTCCTTGGTTTAGTTCGCTGTTAAAGCGGACCTTTCCCCGATGCGCCTCGATGATTCGGCAACTGACTGTCAGTCCTAATCCGGTTCCTTTTTCTTTAGAAGAATAGAAAGGCTCGCCAAGATGCCTTATCCGGTTTTTTTCAATTCCGCTTCCATTATCTTTGATGGTAATGGAAAGGTTATTGTCGATGCGTTCGAAATCAATCCAAATGTGATCGGCTGATGCCTCCATTGAATTCTTGAGCATATTTATGAATACTTGTTTTAATTGGTTTCCCTCACATAATAGAAGCGGTATTTCGTTTTTAACAGTTATTGATATTTGGGTGGGGTACGAGTCCGCCTCTGGTTTCAACAAGGTTTTGACATCATTCATCAGGTCGATGATTTGATGTTTGCTGAATGGAAGTTCCTGTGGTTTAGCCAGAACGAGTAACTCGCTTACAATAAGATTGATCCGGTCCAATTCACTTAACATGATCGTGTAGTATTGTTCATAGGGATGGTCGCTCTTTTTAAGCAGCTGGACGAAACCTTTTAAAGAAGTCAGAGGGTTTCGTACCTCGTGGGCCACACTTGCGGCAAGTTCGCCGACTATCGATAATTTTTCAGTTCTTCTTAAGCGTGCTTCGGTTTCCCGAATTTGAGTGACTTCTTTAGCATAAGTAATGATTCCGACTAAATCCTCTCCAACCATCATCGGGACAAACGAACAAGAAAGTAAGATGGACTTCCCATACTTCGTCAGGAATTCTATATCTTTCCCTTTTTTTATCCCCTTTTGGTTTTCCATGACATATTGGCAAGATGTACGGATCAATTCCGCGTCTTCTGCTGAGAAGTTCAAATTAATGAATGAGGCTCCATGTATTTCTTCCTGTTGAAAGCCTGTTACCGTTTCAAACCTTGGATTTACGGTCGTGATCATTCCGTTTAAATCAAGCATCAGCATCGGATAAGGGTTGTGTTCAAACAATGATTTATAGCGTTGTTCACTATCGAATAATTGATTCTCCGCGACTACTCTTTCAGAAATATCCCTGCCGATGACGACTAAGCCTTTTCGTGAACCATCCTCATTGAACAGGGGAACTTTGATCGTATCAAAGGTCTTGTGATTTCCATCGGGAAGAGGGACGATTTCCTCACACCTTGTGATTTCCCCTTTTACCCACGTTTCTTCATCGGAAACCTCACAGTAGATCAACGACTCTTTATAAAATTCGGAGTATTCTGCGAGCTCACTGTCTCTTTTTCCCTTGTAGTCTACATGCTCCAATTGGAATAATTGCAACCCGAAGGTATTGGATTCAAGCCATCGGCCATCACCATCCTTGAAGTTAACGAAATCCACCATTGAATTGATGAGTGTACGCCGACGTTGTTCCGCTTCTTTTAATTGTTTGAATTCTTCCTTTTTAGCCAAATAAAGATATAAAACCAAGCCTATTGATAAAAGGAAAACAAATCCTTCCGCTCTTTGAAGTTGAATGAAGACCTCTTTGTTTTGGATATTTGTAGTTAAAAAATAGTCGAACACGACTAGTGTAAGAATTCCGGATAGGATATATATTGCAAAGATGGAGCGTTTGGACATGGAGATTCTCCCTGATTTTAAGACTTTTCTAAGGTAAAATTACATACACATTTTAACAAACTATCGGAAAAAAATATATGCAGAATCCTAAATAAAAAAACAGGGACCAATGTGGTCACCTGTTTTTTCTAAAGAAGGTCAGTTTCTTTTTCTTTTTTGCACGCTTATAGATAATGAAAAATAGTAAGAAGAAGAGTGCGAGTGCTGCTAGCGTATATTGGTTCATTTCAACAGATAGCAGTCCATATGGAATGAGCGAAAGGAAGAAAAAGTATATAAGGTTGCCAAGTGAAGTCGCTAATAAAAAATCCTTGAAAGTGACGGTGCTGACTCCAGCTACCAAGTTAATTAAGCTTGTTGGGATCAGAGGGAAAATCCTGCCTGTAAAAACGTACATGAAGCCATGTTCCACAACAGATTCTTGCCACTTTTCGCCAATCTTCTTTAAGAGAAGCTCCTGAAACCAGTTTCTTGCTGCATAAAAAATGAAACCTGAGGCAACAACGCTTGTAAACCAACTCCATAGATATCCATATATGAATCCGAATATCGTGACATTGATAGTCAGGAGCAAAATTAAGGGAATGATTGTAAAAGAATTTTGTACAAACATTAATACGAATGTCACAATAAATGTAAGCAAAAGGTTTTCCTTCAAAATGCCAATGACAGAATCCAAATCACTTTTCCAAACCAAAGTGAATAACTCTGCATTAGAAAAAATAAATATTGCAATTACCAATAGACCGATTATGGTCAGGACTTTTTTCAAAGGGCCACCACCATTCTTACTAGTAGTTTATCATTTTCGAGTTCATTGGTGAAAAAAAAGAGCTGCCGCATCATGCAGACAGCTCTTTTCATTATAGTGGGTTCACGACGCGAAGATTCCATTAAAGCCACTTTTCAAACTGAATTCTTTTGTTCATTCCATAAATGATTGGCGCTCCAATCAAGAGGATAACGAATTCACCGACAGCCGTGGTCATCCAGCTTAACCAGAATGGGAACCCCAGGGCAAGGTTCAGTTCAATTGCAATTAAAAACATTGTGAACGTGAAAAAGATAATCGTGGCGATCATCCGTCCTTTAGTGCCTTTTATGAACCGAGAAACAAAAATGACAAGCAATAAGGCGAGCAGAGATTGCCCCACCCCGAAAATCAAGTCATATGGCACCATCGGCGAAAAGAGCAGATTCGATATGAAGACTCCGCCGACGATACCATAGATATACTTTTTATTGAATACAATCAGATGATTCAATATTTCCGGTACACGAAATTGGAACATCTGAAATGATATTGGTTGGAACACCAATGAGACCGCCACATACAAGGCAGCCAATAACCCGCTTATCACGAGTGTACGAACATTCATTTTACTCTCTCCCTAGTTTTTTATCGTGGGATGGTTACGAACCACGTTTAGGCGTTTGCCCGATGTTTAATAGTATCCCATGTAAGCTTGTTTCGTCAATTTGTAAAGAATGGTTTTAATTTATAAGTTTCCAAGCGGGGGAAGTAGCTCAATTGGATTTTGATTTATTGCAATGAAGGATGATATTATTTCAATATGTACTTCAAAGGAGTGAATATAGTATGTCGATCGAGAGTGTCAAAAGCCATTTTAAACAATGGGATCGGGAAGGCGATGTAATGGAGTTCGAAACATCGAGTGCTACGGTGATTGAAGCAGCAGAAACCATCGGTGTTATCCCAGCGCGGATTGCTAAGACTCTTTCCTTTAAGGGGGAAGGTGAAAATGCCATTTTGGTTGTTGCCGCAGGGGACGCTAAAGTGGATAATAAGAAATTTCGTCAGACGTTCGGTTTCAAGGCACGAATGCTTTCACCTGAAGAAGTGCTTGCACAGACCGGCCATGCCATCGGAGGAGTTTGCCCGTTTGGTCTGGCAAATGATCTAGCTGTTTTTCTTGATGTATCGATGAAACGCTTTGAGTCATTGTTCCCGGCATGCGGCAGTGCGAACTCTGCAATAGAACTTAAACTCGTTGAGTTGTTTGAATATTCAGGCGCTAAGGATTGGGTGGATGTATGCAAAGGTTGGGAAGAGAAGGGAAATGAGGAAACGGCGGTAGGCAATGCAGTTGATGGCCTTTGATGGTTTCAAAAAATCCACATCAATGGAATTGGGTCCACTATGGTGGACTTTATTTTAGTGGCGACCGCATACATTTTCTATGATTTAAGCGGATAATCGGGCAGAAAGTGTTCCTGAGCGGAGGTTGAAAGATGTTAAATGAAAGCAAAAGAAAAAGCAATAACAGCTATCTTAGTCTTAAAACACTTTATGAAGAGAATATAACGGTTAAGAGCATTGCCCAGGAGCTTGAGTTTTGCCATAAAAACGATCTGGCAGTGGATATCCATAAAGCATTGGAAAAGAAGAATTTTGATATATTGGCAGTGCAAGATCAAGGGGAAATCATCGGGTATATCGAAAGGGAAGAACTCGGTGAAGGAAGCATCTCTGAATATTTGAGAAACTTTTCACCAAGAGAAATGGTTTCGGATTCAACCCCTTTGATCCAGCTTCTCCAGATTTTCAAGAATAAAACAAGGGTGTTCGTATTAGAGAATAATTCAATTAAAAAGTTGATTACCCATGCCGACCTTCAAAAGCCTCCGATCAGGATGCTGATATTCGGATACATTACTTTATTGGAAATGAGGATGAGCGATATCATCCAGGATAGATTCGGCGATGGCAGCTGGTATCCAATGATCAGCGAAGACCGTTTAGAAAAGGCAATCGAATTATATAGAAGGAGAATCGATAAGAACGAGGATATCAATATAATAGAGTGCCTGCAAATCAGTGATAAATTCGATATCATACATAAAGATGAAGTTTTGAGGTGCTTCTTCCAAATCCCTTCGAAAAGTAAAGGGAAGAAGGATGCGAATGCCATCAGGAAATTACGGGATAAGATTTCCCATGCTAATGAATTGGGTCTGGACATGTCATGGATGGAAATCATCGAGGTTGTCGAGTCCTGTGGCCGACTGCTCGAAATCTCTGAATCTTATCAGTATGAAAAATAAGGATCCGGCTAATCATGCTGGTTCTTTTTAACGCATCCACATAGAAAAAACTGCCCATATCAGGCAGTCTCCCCCTTAAAACTCCGGCAGTTGATCCAGGTTATTTTCTTTTATCCCATCGGGCTCACTCCGCAATATGTCACGTCCATATTTATGAAAGACGTCAACATTGGCCAGGTTGCCTGCTTTGGCTTCCGAAAGGGCTGTGGGGTAGTCGAGTTCGCGGCCGGAGTTCGTCTTGATGGCGATGATATTGTCCTCTTCATTTTTCCTTACAGCTATGATTTCTTCTTTTCCCGCTGAATCAGCTTGGTTTGCTTGCGGTGTTCCCTGCTGTTTATATGATTCATAGGCTTTTTCAAATTGGTCCATGTTTTAGACACCTCCTATTTATAGGGTGAACCATTTTTTCTGCAATATACAAACTGGATTTCGTCCAACTTGAGCCATTAATTCGTCCAAATGGGCCGATTTTTCGGCACTTTATTAAAGCGAATGCTGTCTTCTTTGCCTTTTTGCAGTGGCATGGCACTTGCATCTTGTGTAAGTAGTAGGTGTAAGTAGTAGCAAGAAATAATATCCACTGGATTAAGGGAGGAAAATGAATCATGAATGTAAAACAAGGGGCAAACACTGTAAATGCAAAACAAAAGGTCAAGACAATGAAAGCGGCGGTCGTCAATGAATTTAACCAAAAACTTGAGATTAAAGAAGTTCCCATCCCAGAGTTGGAATATGGTGAGATATTAGTGAAAATTAAAGCCTGTGGCGTGTGTCATACCGATTTGCATGCGGTACATGGTGATTGGCCGGTAAAACCCAAGCTTCCGCTTATCCCTGGACATGAGGGTGTGGGCATTATAGAAAAGGTGGCAGAAGGCGTAACTTCCTTGAAAGTAGGTGACCGTGTTGGGATCCCATGGCTTTATTCGGCCTGTGGCGATTGTGAATATTGTTTGACCGGAAGGGAAACGCTTTGCTTGGATCAATTGAATGCAGGCTATTCCGTGGACGGGGGGTATGCTGAATATTGTAAAGCACCCGCCAAATATGTGGTGAAGGTTCCTAAAGGGCTTGACTTTGCGGAGATTTCACCAATTTTCTGTGCAGGTGTAACGACCTATAAAGCGCTTAAAGTATCGGAAGCAAAACCTGGTGATTGGGTAGCGGTTTATGGAATTGGCGGATTGGGACATGTTGCCCTGCAATATGCGAAAGCGATGGGCTTTAATGTGATTGCTGTCGATATTCAAGATGATAAGCTTGATCTGGCAACGGAACTTGGGGCGGATTACACGGTTAATGGACTGAAGACCGATCCTGTACAGGCTATAAAGGATAAGGTTGGCGGTGTGCAGGCATCCATTTCTGTAGCGGTTACGAAAAAAGCTTTCGAACAGGCTTACAGTTCAGTCAAGAGGGGCGGAACACTTGTCGTAGTCGGATTGCCGAATGATGAACTTCCAATCCCGATTTTTGATACAGTTCTAAATGGGGTAACTGTAAAAGGGTCAATCGTCGGCACGAGAAAAGATTTACAGGAAGCTGTTCAATTTGCAGCTGAGGGTAAAGTCAGAACGAATATAGAGACGAGGAAACTTGATGAAATAAATGATGTGTTTTCAATGATGGAAAAGGGGGAAATCAACGGACGCATCGTATTGACGCTAGAATAGGAACAGAGGAGGATGTCCTGGAACGGCGCATCCTCCTTTTTATTATGTCTGGTTCTTTTCATTTAATATATAGCGTAATTTCCTTATGGATATCTGCAAGCGTTTGGCAGCTTCATTCCGGTTGCCGTAGGTTTTTTGCAGTGCCTGCATGACGAGCTCCTTTCCAATTGTCGATTGAAGCTGTTTGACTTCCGTAAGTATTTCATCAAGCATCAGTTCATCCTTCTCATTAAAGTCAGCTACTAGCCTTTTTCGCCATTCTTCAAGAAGGTTTTCAGTTGACACAATCCCATTAGTGGACACGTTTTTGTCAGGGGTGATCTGGCTGTTAGATAGAGAGATATCATTGGTGGATATTACCGGCTTATGGTCTGCGAGAGTTAGTGTGCGCATGACCACATTAGATAGTTCGCGTATGTTGCCTGGCCAGTTGTATTGCTGTAATTTTTCAATGGCCTCATTGGAAAAAGAGATACCTCCATGACCATTCCTCTCAATCAAGTGACGGACAAGCAAGGGAATATCCTCTTTTCGGTTCCTTAAAGGCGGGATATCGAGAGTCACGACGTTCAGCCGGTAAAATAGGTCTTCCCGGAATTTATTATTGTCCACTGCCTGCTGCAGGTTTTCATTGGAGGCCGCCACTAACCGGGCGTTCGTCCGTAATGTCCCGATGCTGCCAACCCGCATGAATTCCCGCGTTTCCAAAACTCGAAGCAATTTGACTTGGATGGCGGGACTCGCATCCGCAATTTCATCAAGAAAAAGCGTCCCGTTCCCGGCAATTTCGAAAAAACCCTTTCGCATCTGGGTCGCTCCGGTGAAAGCACCCTTTTCATGACCGAATAATTCGCTTTCAAGCAGGGATTCAGAGATCGCTCCACAATTGATGCCGATAAAAGGTTCATGGTTTCGGGGGCTGGCAATGTGAATGAAGCGTGAAAGCACTTCTTTACCGCTTCCGGTTTCTCCTTCGATTAATACATTGACGTTTTTTTGGGCAACTTTGAAAGCCATTTCAATCAAATTCTTCATTAAAGGACTTTTACCGACAATGAGTCCTGAATCCTCGGCCAGTTTATGGATGAAATGCTGATTCAAATCTTCATTTTCATTCAAAAGGTTGTCAATCTGCCTTTCCAGTACTTCAATATCCACAAAGGGTTTTTCCATATAATCACTCGCGCCAAGTTTCATTGCATCAACAGCGGTCTTGACGGTGCTGTATCCGGTCATGATCAGTGCCTTGCAACGCGGCTGCAGCTGTTTTAGATGCTGCAGGAGGGAAAGTCCATCACAATCCGGAAGCTTCAGGTCTATCATTGCGACATCAAAACGCTGTTGATTCCAATCAATCTCATGAAAATCCTTCCCGCTATTCACAACTTGTACGAGATATCCTTTCATCGTAAAAAGTCGGGAAAGAAAAGTCCCAACCTCTTTCTCATCGTCTACCACAAGTAAATGAACCACATTATCATCCCCTTTCCTCTTCTGCTTGTAAGGGAAGCCTTAGGAAAAAAGTGCTTCCTTGTCCTGGTGTGCTCAAAACGTCGATCTTCCCACCATGGTCTTTGGCGATGCCAAGGCTTACAGACAGCCCCAAACCGGTACCTTTTTCACGGTCTTTAGTCGTATGGAAGGGATGGAATATGAAGGGCAGGCGTTCTTTTTCAATCCCCGTTCCGTTATCAGTCACCCGAACCACCATGAACTTGTTTTCTGAGTAGGTAGTGATCGCAATCGATTTTTCCGTTTGGGCGGACTCATCCAATGCGTCCTTGGCATTCAATAGCAAGTTGATAATGATCTGTTCTATTTGCGGCTGGCTGCCCTTTATGAAAGGAAGGTCTTCCTGAAGGGTAAGATGGAGGGAGATTTGCTTCTTCCCAAGTTGGAACTTCAAAAGGTTCAAAACCTGGTGAATGGCTTCGTTAATAGAGTAATAGTGGAATCTATACTCATCCTGCCTTGAAAAGGTAAGCAGGCTTTTCACTATTTGCCTGCATCGATCTCCGCAAATCTTAATATCGTTTAACAGCATATGATCCAGATTATCCTGTGGGGTTTTCCGTAATAAAATTTGCGAGTTGCCAAGAATGGCCGTTAATGGGCTGTTCAATTCATGGGCAATCCCAGCTGCCATTTCACCGATGGCCCCTAGTTTCCCGGCATGTAATAACTGGACTTCCATCTGTCTTCTTTCGGTGACATTTTTATAATAAGCAATGACCCCATATACTTGATGCTCCGTATTCTGAATCGGATAGGCATGCATTTCCAGGATGGTATCATGCTGAAGGAGAATTTCCTGAAACCCTGGCTTATTACATGAAAAGGTATCTTGAATCAGATTTTGGGATTTTTCAATTAAAGGAATCTGGTCGGAAAAGCCCCTGGCTGAATCATTGGATTGATAGACCTCTCCTTTGCGATCAAAGACGATGATCATGTCTTCAACTGCCTTGAATGTATCCTCCCACTCCTGTTTGGAATGAAGAACTTCCTTATAAAGCTGGGCATTCTCCAAAGTTAACGCAAGCTGATTGGATAGTTGTTCCAGATATTCGAGTTCATCTTTATGCCATGTTTTCTTTTTCTTCCTGCCAAAAGTCCAAATTCCGATTTTTTTACTTTTTCCGTATAAAGGGACCAATAGAAGTGATTCGATCTCAAGGGATAATAGACGTTCCTTTTCTCGGAAGTCCGGTAACCGTTTAACTTCCACCTGAATCGGTTGTTTTTCTTTCAAGGCGGACGAGAAATCCTGAAAAGGGTGTAACAAGTTTTTGGCATCCATTTCAAGTTCACAGTGACCATTAGGGCAGATATGAAGCAGGGCAGGCTCTTCCTCATACAATATGACAAAATGACTGTCATCGAAGGTAATGAGCTGCTTAAGTTTTGAAATAACATTTTGGAGAATCTCTTGGATGTCGATGTCCATATTCATATTTTTAGTGATGACATTCATGATTTCAAGCTGCATATTCTTCTTCTTCAGTTGATCCACGGTTTTCTTAAGTTCCGTGTAATACGTTTTCTTTGAAGATTTCACACCTGTCATTAAATCTATCAATTCAAGTTTGTTCATGCTTTTCACCTCTTAAAGGGCTGTAAGAAGCAGCTGATTAATCTGTTCTAATGACATATCACGAGGATTTGTGATCATGCAGGCATCCTCAAGAGCGGTCATCCCCATGGGGTCTATCATTTCTCTCGTAATGCCGACATCACTTAAACTATTGGGAGCCCCTATATCCTGGGATAATTCCCTTACGAAGTGTATGGCTGCCATTCCTGCTTCCTGCTCGGTCAATGCCCGTGTATCGATGCCCATTATGTTTGCAATCTCTCTGAATCGCCTTGGTGAGGCAATTCGATTGAAATCCATGACATGGGGAAGGAGTATCGCATTGATTTCACCATGCGGAAGGAGGTACTTCCCGCCTATGGCATGTGATATGGCATGGGCAGCTCCCAAAATGGCATTGGAAAAAGCCAGTCCAGCCTGCAGGCTCGCCATCGCCATCGCTTTTTTTGCTTCATCATTATGCCTGGATGCAACAGAGGGGCGTAGGTGGCGGGAAACGATGGAAAGCGCGTTTTTGGCTTGTACATCTGTCAAAGGCGTCGCAGCGATTGAAACATAGGATTCAATGGCGTGGGTTAAAACATCCATTCCCGTAGCTGCGGTCAAATCCGGTCCCAAGGTGGTTAAGGTACCAGGGTCGACTATTGCAATATCGGGGACGAGTGACTTTGAAATGATCGTCATTTTTTTCTCGCGGAATGAATCTACGATTACCGAAAACTGAGATACTTCAGAACCCGATCCTGCAGTGGTCATGATCATTACCATGGGCGGGAGGGGTGAGTGGACTTTATCAACACCTTCATAATCACTGATGATGCCGCCATTCGTTACTAAAAGAGCTACCCCTTTGGCGACATCCAAAGCACTGCCTCCTCCCAAACCGATGATGGCATCACATTCTTGTTCTTTAAATGCCAAACAGCCGGCTTCGATCTCCCTGTCCTTCGGATTGGTCGTCATTTCAATGAAGGTGGCAAAAGCAAGGCCCGCATCTTGGCAGGATGTAATGACTTTATCTAACCAGCCAGCATTGGCCACCCCTGAGTCGCTGACTATCAAGGCCTTTTTGGCACCCAAACGCAAGCATGCCTCGCCAGCTTGTTCAATCGAACCTTTTCCAAAAATCACTTCCGGCATCACGAATTTAGTTATCGACATCTTTGCGCCTTCTCCCTGTAAAAATTCTATCTCTTCTGTATTATTTTCCCGAAAAAGAGCGAAAATCCTGTTTGGATTCCAGGTATTTTTATATAATCTGACAAAATATCGAATGATGAGAAGCTTTTGGCACGAGTCAAACTTCCTATTAATTTCTTTAATTTGTAAATTTGTTACTTTAGACATGGATGAATAGGGATAAACCTACCTAGTTAGTATTTTCTATATATTGTAAAATTATGGTTAAATCTATTAAACTGGGAGGCAATCTATGAAAAAACAATTTCTATCGGTAACCTTAATCGCAGCATTGACACTCGGGACAGCCGGGACAACCACCGCCTTAGCAACGCCACATTCATCGCCGGTGCTATCTGCGCCATCCACGGACAAGCAAGTCATTAAAAAAATCGATGCCAATCAAATCTACAAGAATATTGAATACCTCTCACAAACACCTCGGGTCGCCGGTACCGATTCTGAGTATAAAGCCGTCCAATTCATTAAAAAGCAATTCAAATCTTATGGCTATAAAGCCGATATCGAAGAATTTAATTTTTTATCTTATACAGACCCAAATCTTGTCGAGCTGTCCGTTGCCGGATTTGATGGGGAAATCCAAGCGAACCATTTAACCTATTCAGTTAATGGGGACCTATCCGGTGAAGTGGTATATGCCGGTTTAGGAACGAAAGAAGAGCTGGAGGAAACCGACGTTTCAGGGAAGATTGCCCTTATACAAAGAGGGAGCCTCACTTTTGCAGAGAAAGTATTGAATGCAGCAGAAAAAGGGTCAGCGGGAGTCATCTTATTCAATAATGCAGATGGGGAATTAAACGGGACACTCGGAGAGGATAATGACAAGTATATTCCATCTGTCACGATAACCAAAAAGGATGGAGAAGCCCTGCTGGAAAAACTGAATGCCGGAGTTAAATTGACAGCATCATTAAAAATCCAAGGAGCTTATTCCGGAGAAAAGACCTCTTATAATGTAGTGGCAACGAAAAAAGCAACAAAGAACAATAAAGCAAAAAAGAGCGATATCATTTATATTACTGGACATCATGATTCCGTAGCAGGGGCACCCGGAGCGAATGATGATGCATCAGGAACATCCGTCACCCTTGAACTTGCGCGTGTTCTGAAGAATCTTCCTACAGATACGGAAATTCGCTTCGTCACCTTTGGGGCCGAGGAAAATGGATTGCTAGGTTCACAGCATTATGTGAGCAATCTCCCTGATGATGATATCAAGCGGACCATTGCCAACTTCAATCTGGATATGGTGGGAAGCAGGGATGCCGGGGATTTGGTCATTTTGACTAATGATGGAGAAATGAACCTTGTAACCGAGCTGGCCCAGGCATCAAGTACAAGACTGAATGGAGAGCCGACTCCATATGGACAAGGCGGGAGAAGTGACCATGTATCCTTTGCTGAGGCTGGGATTCCCGCTGCTTTATTCATCCACAGTCCATCAGAACCTTGGTATCATACTCCTGATGATACCATTGATAAAATCTCAAAAGAAAAGCTTCAAGATGTTGCTGAAATTGTCGGCACCGCCGTCTATGACCAAGCTAAAATCGAAGCTAAAAAACCTGATCCAAATCATAAAAAAGGGAAAAAGGTGAAAGTTCCGCATTTATTTGACGAAAAGGAATTCAGATAATGCAGTAAATATTTAGAGGGTGCAGCCTGCACTCTCTTTTTTTATGTTAATAAATGGAAAACTAGGGGTAAAAGGTCTAATCTGGAAATGGTGTCTATGGGAAGGATTCCCTAAACACCTAGCATAAATAGCTTATTTATCCCTATTTAACTCTAAGACTATAATCCTTATAATAAAAATTATGAAAAATATGACAGTCTACATAATGAGAATAGTATGTTTGAGGTGACTTTTTAAGTGTATGCAAATTCATTGAGTGAAATTCACTCTGCCCTCTCCAGTAAAATGTCCGATGTGAATGAAAAAATCAATCGTTTGGAGCAGGCAAAAAGACAAATCAAAGACGAACAGAACGCTTGTCTGGGGGAAATTGCTAAAATTAAAAATCCGGACTTGGGTAAAAGCTGGACGGGAAACCGTGCAGAAGACTATCAAGATGCCCGCAGTGATGCATACAAGGCAATGTCAACGATCATTCATGATGATTATGACGACTATCAAGAGAAAATCGACGGTAAAATCATGATGCTTAATATAGAAAAAAAGGCTCTGAGTGCAGCAGGCACCATAGCCCATGAAGCGGATGTTCTTTTAGGTAAAGGAGAAGCCGTCATAGATCAATTGGAAAGCAAAATATCATATTTAAAAGGGTGGTTGTTTTAATGACGACAATCAAACTGAATCATCCTGCCGTAATGAAGCAAGTCGATCAGGTGAAGACGGCACTTGGTACAGTCACGCTTGGAAATTTGCCGGCAGGCGAGCTTGGCAGCAATAAATTGGAGTTCACCTCGAAATGGATCGACCGGGAAACGAACCTGGAAAAGGTCTTCGAGCAATATATTAAAATTGTCCGGAAAAATGTGGAAGATACCCGTGCCAACATTGATTTATTAAAAGAACAGGATGAAGCCATCGCCCATACGTCTTCACATGGGTACCAGCCGCGATGAAAATATATGAAGCCAAGACATTAACGGCCGTAACCAAGTCGCGCGCCAAGCAATATGAAGAACTAAAGAAGGAAGTCGCAGCCCTGAAAAAGGAATTTCAGGGCATCGTCGGCTTGGACAACGAGTTTCAAGGATCCGGTGCCGCCGCCATCAAAAGCTTCTATGAAGCGCAAATCGAGGTGGCGGACGCCTGGATGGAACTATTCACGACCCAGATCAGTTTTTTGGAAGGCATTCCGGCTAGTCTGGAAGAGGCGGACCTCTCCGGAAATACGGTGGTCGAGGTTCCCTTTTTAGATGGGGAAGTCTCGAACGGGATTAACCAAGCGAAGTCGCTTGTCGATGAACAAGCGAACGATCTTCAAAGGATCCTCGACAGCATTGACGATATCCTGCCTCTTGATATGTTCGACCAAAAGGACTTTAATGAAAAAATCACGCTGGCCGGACAAAGGCTGGATGACACCGTGATAAAGGTCGAGAATGTCGACCGGCAATTGGTCGAGGAATATGATGTGTCCGTCGGGCAGGAAAACGTGGCAGTTGGCCTCTTCCGCGCCTTGCTTGATGCCACCAAACAGGACGGCACCGTTTCGCCGATGACGTTCAACCAATCGACATTCAAGAACAGTGACGTCTATCAAGTGAAGGATGAAGTTGCCGGTCAGATGAAAGACTATCAGACCTTTAAAAAGCAGCAAGCCGAAGACCGGAAAATTGAACAAGAAATGGAAGAACTCGAAAACCGCCCATGGTACGAAAAAGCCTGGGATACGACAAAAACCTTTACAGGGGAATTCACGGGATATTATGATTCAATCAGGGCCTCAACCGGGATTGATCCAGTAACGGGCCGCAAGCTGTCTGATGCCGAACGAATCGCCGCCGGCGCCATGGCCGCCGCTGGATTCATCCCCGTCGTCGGCTGGGCCGGCCGGGCCATCAAAGGCGGCAGCGCCCTATACAAAACGGCCAAAGGACTCAACGCAGCGAACCACGCACTCGATGCCTATAAAACGACAAAAGGCTTTAGCCTCCTCCAGAAAACCGATTACGGGATATACGGACTCCTCGCAGCCAACGGCCTCGGCGAGGCGGTAACAGGCAAAGACATGTTCGGCAACCAGCTAACCGAGGAACAGCGCCAGAACGGGCTATTGATGGCACTTGGAATCGGCGGTGTGGCAGGTGCGGCGAAGGTCGTTGATAAAGTGGCGAGTGGTACAAAGTTCGTCCCTTACAGCAAGGAATTTGCGCAAAAGCAGGTTCAGTATGCAAAAGCTTCAATAACAGACATAGCGAGATCTGGAAAAACCACGTTAAAAAATATAGGTGAAGCAATCGGTAAAAAAGAAATCCCTAAACGGATAAGTATGGAACAAGTATCCCTCGCAGGAGGACCAACCCTTCGCCAAGTTGTGATAGAAAAGCAGACAATTAAGGAAGCCTATCAGAAATTTACGGTGAAGGATAGTAAAGTCGAGGGTGTTTCAGGGGAGAAGATTTCTAAGGGCATAGATCATGTTAAATCAGGAGATAAGAGTTCTCTTGCACCTGGTGGTGGACTGGCTGTACATGAGTCAAGAGGTGGGCATTTGATTGAAAGACATGTTGGGAAAACTGATGAAGAATTATTAGAAAGAATAAGAAATAATCCAAGAATTACTGGTTCTTCTACTTTTATAGATAGGGCAACAGCTGAGAAAGTTGCTTATACTGTCTTAAACAATCCCAAAAATATTAAGAAAATACAAAAATGGCTTTCTGACCCTAATAGTAGACCTACATTACCATTAAGATACAAGGGTGATGGAGAGATAATTGGTAGAAGTGTATCAAGAAACTCCGAAGTTGTAGAGAATGTTACAAACGCAAAAATTGTACTTAAAAAGGATTTAAACGGCAATTTTATACTAACAGGATATCCAGAAAAATAAAGAAGCGAGGAATTTAAATGGACGAAAGTTATGATTACTTAGAAGAGTTAGAAGATTTTTTAGGTGGAACATTCCACCAGGATATTAGTTCGCCTGAACAAGCATTAGATGAATTTATAAACGAAGCTAATAAAGAGTGTTTGCTTTTTACGGTAAAGTATTGTGACGAATTTTTAACTAGTAATAGAACAAAACAAGAAAAGGAAAACTATATTCGAACTAATGCTGAAATTTATTTTCCTGCAATTGGATTAACTCCTATACAGTGGCTTAATAAAGTCGTAGAACAAATAAAAGAAGCTGTGAACTTAAAATAGAATTTTTTTCCTAGAAAACTTTGGGTGGAAAATAAAAGGACCTTAACATAAGTTGTTAAGGTCCTTTTATTATAAATAATTGAAGGACTTTAGCCTCCTCCAGAAAACCGAAGCCGTCACCGGCAAAGACATGTTCGGCAACCAGCAGACTGAGGAACAGCGCCAGAACGGGTTGTTGATGGCACTTGGCATCGGCGGTGTGGCTGGTGCGGCGAAGTATGTGGATCATTTACAGGCTAAGAATTCAGCATTAATAAATAGAGGAACAATTACATCACTAAATAAAGCAGGTCATGGCGGAATTGGAGATAACTATAAGTATAATATGATAGAGAATCCAGGACCTTTAGCAGACATTAATCCGGGAGCTGCATCTACCTTTAGAAGCGGAAAGTATAATGTGGAAGTACTTAAGCAAGATTTGATTTTATATAGAGCGGGAAAAGCAGGTGGTGGGAGAAATGCTTTAGGCCAATATTTTACAAGGGAACCTTCAACTAGAATAGAAGGGAGAATTGATTTGGCTGTAAAGGCACAGTGGATTGATCCAAAAACAGGTTCACTAACTGGCTCATCGCCACTAGATAGTGTTTATACATTGAAAATTCCTAAAGGAACTACTATATATGAGGGGCCAGCGGGCCATCAAGCTGGAATCTATTCGGGTGGAGGAAATCAAATTTTTGTGTCAGAACCATGGAAAATTAAGGATTTAGAAGTGATTAATGAAATTCCAATAAAATAATTGTAATATGGGGGATAAAGTTGGAGCAAACATTATTAGTTATTAAAGGTGCTTATGTTCGTTTGGTGAAAATATTGACAAAGGAAAAGAGTGATTTAGAATTTATAATAAGTCAAGCTAAAGCCTCAATTGAGTTGATTGATGCATGCTTATTAGATTGTGAATCATCAGAACAATATCGTAAAACTATGATGGAATTGAGTAGCATCTATCGTGATATAAATAAACCTAGAGTGGGTTTATCTGATTATTTTATTTGGCATGATAACTACGACAAGAGAATTGTTGCTAATAACGAATTAGATGAAATAAAAGATATTTTATTAAAAGAATTTAAAAGAGACATTTGATTTTATCAAAAGTATTTCTTGCTAATAAAAGGACCTTAACATAAGTTGTTAAGGTCCTTTAATAATGACTGAAGGACTTTTACCTCCTCCAGAAAACCGAATACGGAATATACGGCCTCCGCGCAGCCAACGGCCTCGGCGAAGCGGCCACCGGCAAAGACATGTTCGGCAACCAGCTAACCGAGGAACAGCGCCAGAACGGGTTGTTGATGGCACTTGGCATCGGCGGTGTGGCTGGTGCGGCGAAGTATGTGGATCATTTACAGGCAAAGAATGCACTCTATCAAACTACTGACTTATTAAAAGGAAATAAAGTAGTAAGAAAATATAAGGAAATAGCGAAACATCCAAATTCAAAACCTGTTAAATTAAGTTATTTGGCAGAATTGGATACTTGCGACAGTTGCAGTAAAGTCATAGCAGAGTTTGCTGCTAAATTTAAAAATATTGAATTAGAAGTCATACACAACAATGGTAATAGAATTATTCCTTAAACTTTAATATTTATTGGAGGAGAAAACTAATGCAAAATTGGGAGTATAATGAATTAATTGATGCAATACAGGAGACATATGAAGAGTTGTTAGATGAAGATAGGGGATATAGGTATGCTATAGCAAAACTAGCTGATGAATAAACTTAGGCATGATAGAAGATTTTATTGTTGATACCGCTATTGGAGAAATTGCAATCGGCCATGATAAAGTTTTTGTTGGGCGCATTGAAGGTATAACAAAGAGGTTAAGTATGTTTAACCTACAAGAAGCAGAAGATGAGTTAACATTAGAAGAAATACAAGACTTATCGAAACGGATAAATAAAGTAATAGAAGGACTAAGAAATGCAGAGGTTGATTATAATTCCTCAGCAGAATAGCATTTGTGAAAGAAAAATATTTAATAATGTAGTGTTAACCTTGAGTGGCTAAAGCCATTCAAGGTTTTTTAATGAAATTGACAGTATAAATTTTTGTATGAAAAATATGATGATAAGCAGGTAATTTAGAAATACGAAGTGATTTCCCTTTTGTAATTAAATGGAGAATATTATAGTGGTTGCAGTATAGAGGTTAGTATAGAAGCACATTTAAATTAATCAAGGAGTACTGAAGGTGACAAAATAGTACTTCTTAAAAAAAGTAGGTGTAAAGAATGACAGGCAGAAGAATGGTAGACAGATGGGAAGACGATAACAAGATTTTTATGAGTTTAGCCATTAAGAAAAGATTATTACCGAGTATGTATGGCGGTATTATCGGAGACATGCTGGGTGTTCCTGTTGAATTTAAAAAAAGAGGGGCTTTCACTATTAATGATATATCTGGATATGGAACCTATAATCAGCCGCCAGGCACCTGGTCGGATGATACTTCATTAACTTTATGTTTAATTGAAAACTTAATTGAAAAAAGCGATTCAGCGGAGCTCATGCAAAAATTCGTTCAGTATATGGAATCTGGTTATTGGACACCACATCATGAAATGTTCGATATTGGCAGAACGACCAGTGAAGCCATAATCAAGTTTAAAAATGGAGCCCCAGCGCCAGAATGTGGCGGAAATGCCATGTTTGATAATGGGAATGGGGCGTTGATGAGGATCGCTCCAGTAGCATTTATCCTTATTAATAACTTTAATTTCATTGAAAAAATCCAAACCATTAAAAAGTATACGGAAGTAACACATGCACATCCGCGTTCTGTGGTAGGTTCCATTATTTATGTCGAGTTTTCACTTAGACTTTATTATAATAATTCTCCTGAAGATGCAATAAGACAAACAATAAAACTTTTTGATGAGAATTTTGATAAAAATCATATATACCAAAAAGAGCTGCAATCCTATTCAAGGATTTTTGAGGAAGATTTCTTTTCATTACCACAAGAAGAAATTCAGTCAGATGGTTATGTCGTTCATACGTTGGAAGCAGCCATTTGGTGCTTAGGAAATTCAAAATCGTTTAGCGATGCCGTTTTAAAAGCAGTGAATCTAGGGGATGATACGGATACAGTAGGTGCCATTACAGGGACAATGGCAGGTATGTACTATAAAATGGACGACATCCCAAAAGAATGGCTTGAGAAAATCACAAGAAAAGAAGATATTGATAAATTAATCGAGCGATTCCATAGTTTTTGTGCAGATAAAGCCATTAAAGAAGAGTATGGGGCTTGATGTAAAACCCCTCATATAAACATAAGAAACGCCCTATAAAAGTCCTTTATAGGGTTTTTTTATTCCCTGAGCCCAGTTTATGCTATGTTAAACGGGAAGCGAAGCAGTTTATTTTTAATGATGGAAAATTAAATTATGGAGTGGGAAAATGCTAAGAAAAGGTGAGTATACGATCTATAATGGTAAAGAGTATAGATTCATAGAATCTGATTCAGTGGAAGCTATTGAATTAATTAGCAATGATAAAAATGAAATGGACAATGGCTTTACTTATTACAAAAATAATATTTACACTAAAATAGTAGGTGTAAATGAAGTTAAAGAATTATATTCTATTAATCCCTATGCTGTGCATAAGGGAGAGGTGTTTCCAGCATCACAAGAAAGAAAAACCGGAAAAGTATTGTTGGATACAACAAACACTGAACTTGCTAAAAAGATGGGATTTGAACGGACAGATAAATATATGTACTCTAAATCTGTAAAATGGGATGAAGTAGAGATAATCGAGGAGAGGAAACCTTATTCATTAGATTAATTTCTTCATTTCAAACGCGATTATATTTATTGTACTATCCCCTCTAATGAGCTTTGGAACTGTTTTGTTAAGGGTCTCCTTTATAGGCGAGTAGATAGGAAGATGAAATGGATAAGAAAAAGCAGTTAATCGATCAATTAAAAGTTGTGATAAATAATCTTGAAAATGATTATAATAATGAAATTACTAGCGGCGTTTTACAACTTATATATATAAGATATAAGAAAGCATTGGATGTAATGGAGAATAATGAAGATATAAGAGAAGTGAATATTATTGGCGGCGTAAGGGCTTATATGGATAGTTATAATGACTATCAAAATCCGTTGTTAGGAGAATTACATAAAGCCGAAAAATTAAAGAAAGAATTATTGAATACTTGATAAAGTTTAAAAATGGAGGAACCTATGATAAGAAAAGGAAAGTATGCAATGCATAATGGAAGCGAGTATAGTTTTAATCTACTGGAAGATAAGTCTATAAGGTTAATAAGTAATAAACATGCTGATCTATCTCAAGGCTTTAATCATTTAGATGAAAATATTTATATAAAAAATGTTTCTGTAGAAGAGGTAGAAAATTTATTTAAGATAAATTCGAAGGCAATATATAAAGGCGAGATGTTTCCAGCATCTGAAGAAAGAAAAACCGGAAAAGTATTGTTGGATACAACAAACACTGAACTTGCTAAAAAGATGGGGTTTGAACGAACCGATAAATATATGTACTCCAAATCTGTGGAATGGGATGAAGTGGAGATAATCGAGGAGAGGAAGCCATATTCGTTAGATTAATTTCCCCGTTAAAAAGCCCTTAAGGATAAGGGCCTTTTTTTATGAGGGGCATCAATCTAAAGGCAAAGAATCAGCACCAGTTAATTTGGTAGCGACAGTATCCTGCCGTTATGCCTGGATTATAATAGCCTAAGCAGAGCCTGTGCACCTGTTAGGATAAGCCCTATTATAAAACCGCAGACCGCTCCGTTCACACGAATCCATTGTAAATCTTTTCCAACACCATTTTCCATCATATCAATCAGTGTTTCATTGTCTAGCTTATCTAAATTTTCCTGTACAAGATTACCGATCTGCGTATGATTTTTTTCAATGAGAACAGTAATTTGTTTCTGTATCCATTGATCGATGTGCGTGCTATTTTCTTTTATGTTGTCCAGTACGTGCTGAATCATTGGAGTCAGGTAAGTATCCATGAAATGTTCATCATCTACGAAATCTAACGCATCTTGTTGAATTTGTTGTAGACTTCCCTTTATTGTCGCCTCAGGCTCCCATTTTGTCAGAAGTTGATTTTTCCATTTTTCAACTCCTTCTAATAGTTCCGGGTTATGGTTAATGCCTTGTATCTCATTTCGGATATATAGGATTAAAGCCTCTCTATTTGGTTCTTTCTCGTTTTGTAAATTATTTACGACACTTAATAAAAGGTTTTGTATGATATTCCCAAGTTTCTCTTCGTTAAGTAGACTTTGAATGGATTTGACGGCAAACTGAAGCATACCTTCCAGTTCAATCTTGCTGAGTACATCCATGGAAACAGTGCCAAGTCGATGACTGGTTTGTTTTTTTCTTAACCAATCTTCCGCTTTTTTCAAAACATGATCCAAGGCCTTCTTATCGAATTGTTCATTTAGTAACTGTGAACTTACTAAATGAAGAATCTTGCCCATGTCTATGTTAGAAAGTGATGCTTCAATCTTTTTTGCAACGAAAGGTGTAACCTTTTCTATATCTATATAACAAATCATTTGCTTGATAAGTTTAATCAGGACTTTTCTAAAAGTATCACTTTGTATCTCTTTTACTAAAATGGGGATCAATTTTTCTGTAAAAGGAATATGTTTTACTTTGTCTTGAATACTTTCCTTAGAAAGCCAGTCATTTTTTAGCATCGAAACAAGTGCATTGGTCATTCTTTTACGATTGTTGGGCAAAAGCGCTGTATGGGGGATCGGTAATCCCAGCGGGTGCCGGAATAATGCAGTGACTGCAAACCAATCTGCCAGACCACCGACTAATCCTGCCTCAAACCCTCCATGTAATAAATCCAGCGGCAACGTACCTTGAAATGGAGTGGTTGCAATATAACCCGCTCCCATGATCATTAGTGAATATTTAGCAATTTTTCTTGACGATTTTATTTTTGGTGACATTATATTCCTCATCCTTAAAATGATATCAATTACTATAACCCGAATCATTAGCAATTTCCATAACTTACTTTTATCTAGTAGTATAGCAGGTAGTTCAAAAAAATACTCCCAACAAGGGCAGTCAGTTCATCTATCAGGGAATGAGAAAATCGCCTATTAAGTATGAAAGCTTAAAATATGCAATATGAATCGAACCCACAATCATTGATATTTTCCTTTGAATTTCAATGATGAGGATGGTTGATTCACAATGAAAAAAGCCGATTTATTCAATCGGCTTTTTTTATTCATCCAACAATATTATGATACGTCTGTTTTTATCGAATTATTTGTCCCTGCATTTTTTTTATCTTTCATGCGACTGAAAATAAAGGCTAGTACGGAACCTGATATATTATGCCAAACACTGAAAATGGCACTAGGTACAGCGGCCAAAGGCGAGAAGTGGGCTGTTGCTATAGCTACACCTAAACCAGAGTTCTGCATACCAACCTCCATTGCGACAGCTTTCTGTTTAGCTAAATCCATCCCGCATAAACGAGCAAAGAAAAAGCCGAGAAGAAAACCAAGAACATTATGAAGAACGACGACTGCAAAAATGAGCAAACCTGTTTTAGCCAGCTGAGCTTGGCTGCCTGCCACTACGGCAGATACGATCAGAACGATAGAAATGACAGATACTAGAGGCAAAGCCTTTGCCCCAGCTTCTGCCTGTTTACCGAAAAACTTTTTAACAATGAATCCAAGCATCAGTGGGATGATCACCACCTGAATGATGGAAATGAATAGTGATCCAATACTGATATCCACCCATTTACTTGCAAAGAGCAAAATAAGCAGGGGAGTTACGATAGGCGCTAGAATAGTGGAAACAGAAGCAATGGCAACTGCAAGCGCAACGTTTCCTCTCGCAAGAAACACCATGACATTGGAAGCTGTTCCACTAGGGCAACATCCTACCAAAATAACCCCAACAGCCACTTCTTTGGGCAAATCGAACCCTAATGCTAATACAAATGCCAATAATGGCATAATGATAAAATGTCCTGCTACTCCTAGTGCCACTTCTTTCGGACGTCGGAAAACTTCTTTAAAATCCGCTGTTGATAATGTAAGTCCCATGCCAAACATGACAATTCCTAATAATGGGACAATATAGGCTCCAATCCATATAAATTTATTAGGTAAGATATACGCAATAACTGCAAATATAATGACCCATAAGGTAAACGTTTTACCAGCAAATCCGCTGATTTTCTCTACTACTCCCATAGTGACCCTCCTAGATGTTTTAAAATAAAACAATTATAGTTTATATTCAGAATATTTTAAACCTTTTTTTAAAAAATCAATACATCTTTAAACAGCCTTTTGGGTATTTTCATTATGGACAGTCATATTGAAAACGATGATTTTTGGAACTATAATTCTCTTCCGCTGAACTAGTGTGAATATGGATTTACTCTAGGAAAAAAGCGGACAGGGTTTTTAGAGATTCTATTCGCTTTTTTACTTTATCTTTTAATAAAAAATAAGAGGGTGCTGTATATTAGTGGCAAACTAGTTTATAAGGAACTGGTGATTGAATTAGTATTTGTTGTTTTACAGGATAAATTATTGCTATTGTAAGTTTAGCTAGGGCTATAAAAGAAATGGAGATGTGGTTTCTTTGATACATATATTAATTGCGGATGATGATCGGCATATTCGGGAGTTGCTTAAATTTCACTTGGAAAAGGAAGGGTACATGGTATCGGAGGCGAAGGACGGGAATGAGGCCTCCTTGATACTGGAGAAGGAACGGATCCATCTGGCGGTTGTCGATATTATGATGCCGTTTAAAAACGGACTGGATCTTTGTAAGGAAATCCGGGATCATTATGATCTGCCGGTCATTTTATTGACAGCTAAAGATCAACTTATCGATAAGGAAAAGGGTTATTTTGCGGGTACTGATGATTACCTCGTGAAGCCATTTGAGCCACGGGAACTTCTATTCCGGATAAAAGCGCTATTGCGAAGGTACCGTATGGTGAATTCAGAATCCATCTCATTAAATCAAACGGTCATTGACCGTAAAAGTTATGAGGTTCGAATAATGGGGAATACGCTGCTCCTGCCGCTTAAGGAATTCGAGCTGCTGGCTCAGCTGGGGAGTTTTCCTGATCAGGTCTTTACGCGTGAACAGCTTATTGAATTGGTATGGGGTGCTGATTTTGAAGGGGATGATCGGACGGTCGATGTCCATATTAAACGGTTAAGGGAACGTTTTGCCGGGCGGACCGATGACTTTGTTATAACGACTGTCCGTGGCTTAGGTTATAAACTGGAGGTCAACAAGAAGTGAAAACACTCTATTTCAGGATAGTTATTCAAACCATTTTGATCATGGTGCTTGCAAGTGTCATCGCTTTTTTAATTTCCAATGTTTATTATCATCAGGTTCAAAAACCCAACAATGGTGAGAAGATAAAGAAAGTCGCAAGGGATATCGTCTCCTTATATGAGGAAAATCCTGAACAGGATATTGATGCGTATTTAAATCATATTGCAGGATTGCACTATCAAATGTATCTATTTAATGAGCAGGGTGAAGGAACTTTATATGGTGAGCCGTTTCGGGAAACGGCATTGGACACGGATACGATTTCTGGAGTTTTGAACGGGAAGACCTATCAAGGGATCGCCAATTATAATAATGGGTTATTTATTACCGGATTTTTTGAAGATGTATTGATTAATAGCATTGGGGTCCCGTTGAACGTCAATGGCGAAAAACATGCATTGTTTGTTAGGCCGAATATAGAGCTGCAGTTTGGTGAATTCCGCTTTTTTCTTGCAGTTTTGCTCGTACTCACGCTCCTTCTCAGCTTTTTATTTGTGATCATTAACACGCGTTTCATCGTTAAGCCGATTACGAAATTAACGGAAGCTACAAAGAGGATCGCTGATGGGGATTATAGTAGTGAATTAAATGTCAGCCGAAGCGATGAGATAGGGGATTTGGCACAGCATTTTTCGAAAATGACCCATAGTATCCAACGGTTGGATGATATGAGGCAGGAGTTCGTATCGAATGTATCTCATGAAATTCAATCTCCGCTTGCATCCATCCAAGGTTTTTCCCAAACGCTCCAATCGGAGGAATTAACAAAAGAACAAAGAAATCAGTACTTGTCCATTATTGAAAAAGAAAGCAGGCGCATGTCGTTGTTAAGCAAACAGCTGCTCATGCTTGCCTCGTTGGATAAAGTAGATGATCCGCTGCAACGGTCCCAATTCGATTTAGCGCAACAAATACGGCAAGTGTTGTTCATGCTGGAATGGAATTGGCGGGAAAAAGATATGGTGATCGAAATGGATTTGCCTTCCACCGTCATTTCTGCAGATGAGAAACTTTTAAATCAAGTATGGACGAACTTGATAACCAATAGCATTAAATACTCGGAAAGCGGCAGTTCAATCAATATTCGGATTAAAAAAATAGGCAGTACTGTTGAAGTGATGATCGAGGATACGGGCATGGGAATTCCAGAAGAAGACCTCCCATATATCTTTGATCGGTTTTATAAAGTCGACAAAGTGAGGAACAGGAGTGAAACAGGCAGCGGATTAGGACTTTCGATTACGAAGAAGACGGTTGAACTTCATGGGGGAACGATCGAAGTTCAAAGCGAACTCGGTAAAGGGACCACTTTTTATATACGGCTGCCCCTTATATAATCAGTTGTTCATCTTCCATTCATATTGATTGTTTACAATCGGGTCATACCGAATCAAGTAGGACTTGATCGGTAAACAAAAGGAATGGGAGATGAAATGATGTTTTTGGCAATACGTGAACTAAAGCATTCAAAGTTACGTTATCTGCTGATTGGACTGATCATGGTATTGGTCGCTTTGCTTGTCTTTATCATTTCAGGACTAGCTAATGGACTTTCTTCGGATAATGCTTCATCCATACAAAACATGAAGGCCGACTATTTCGTAATGGAGCATGACTCCAAAAATAAATTGAACCGATCGATCATATCCATGGAAAAGCTGGATGAAATCCGGGCTTCAGCGGATGTTAAAGCAGCCGAAGGTCTGGGCCAAATGATGATCACATTGAATAAAATCGGCTCATCTGAGAAAACGGATGTCACCATTTTTGCGACCGATGCCAGTGGCATTTTAGCACCGAAGGTCATTGAAGGAATGAACTATGACAATGAGAAACAAGGTGAAGTCGTAGCAGATCGTTCTTTAAAAGAAGTGGGTTATAAATTGGGTGATTCACTAAAAGATGACCTATCAGGTAAGGTTTTCACCATTGTTGGTTTTACAGAAAAGCAGTCTTACAGCCACTCACCGGTAGTTTACATGAACGTTAAGGGGTGGCAGGAGATTAATCCTGCATTGAAAAATCAAGAGAAAGATTCAATCAGCACCATATCCGTGCAAATGGATTCGAAGGCAGAAGAAAATGTACGTGAATCATTGCCTGAAGGACTAACGCTCATTTCGAAAGAAGAATCACTTCAGAGTATACCAGGCTACAAAGAGGAACAGGGTACGTTGACGATGATGATTGCCTTCTTGTTTGTCATCGCAGCTTTCGTTTTGGCTGTATTCTTTTATGTGATTACCTTGCAGAAGACGAATCAATTTGGAGTCCTTAAAGCACTCGGGGCCAATACGGGCTACCTGGCAAAAAGTATCGTTGGTCAAGTAATGCTCCTTGCCGTGACATGTATAGCCATCAGTGTTGCCCTGACATATGGCGTCACGTTAATCATGCCAGAAGGAATGCCATTTGAATTGAGTGCCGATTTGGTCATTAAATATTCCATGTTACTTTTGGTTGTATCCGTATTGGGTTCGCTGCTATCACTATACCGAGTAGCGAAGATAGATGCGATCGAAGCAATTGGGAGGGTATCATGATGGGGGATAAACTATTATTTGAAAACGTCAGTAAGATTTATGGGGAAGGCGATAATAAGGTGACAGCCCTTGATAATATTTCCCTGAGTGTGAGAGCGGGGGAGTTCGTCGCCATCGTGGGTCCTTCAGGTTCAGGAAAAAGTACTTTTCTTTCGATAGCAGGCGCGTTACTATCTCCAAGCAAAGGTCGCTTACTGCTGAATGATGAGGATATTACAACACTATCCCCAAAGGAATTGACTAGAGTTCGCCTTGAAAAGATCGGGTTTGTATTCCAATCATCGAATCTTGTGCCATATCTCACCGTACGGGATCAGCTTCTGCTACTTTCTGAACTGAATGGCAAGCGGGATAAAAAAACCATGAAAAAAGCGGACGAATTGCTTGGCCACCTTGGACTTGGACATCGGGCAGATCACTTGCCGGAAGCACTGTCGGGCGGTGAGCGGCAGCGTGTAGCCATCGCCCGTTCGCTGATGAATGATCCAGAAATCATTTTAGCGGATGAACCAACCGCAAGTCTTGATTCCAAAAGAGGCAGGGATGTTGTTGAAATGCTTGCACATGAGGTGAAGTCAAGAAATAAAGCGGCCATCATGGTAACGCACGATGAGAGAATGTTAGATTTATGTGATCGAGTGGTCAATATTACGGATGGCAGGGTTTTTGAATGAAGTTATAAAACACACTCCCCAATAAGCTGTAAAATGGTCGCCGCCTTTCCAGAGGAATTAGGAGAGGCGGCGGCAGAAATCGCTTGAATTGGGAATCTGGTGCCATTATGTATAATATTTTGCTTGTATCCCAGAGTTTTCTTCGGATTAAGTTGTTAGAGATGCATGTTTTTTATCATTTCCCGCCAGAAGACTCCCTCTTCAAGCGTGTGAAGGGTGAGAGCCCGGTAAGGAGGAGATGAATGGCGGTTGGCATAAGCCAAAGTAACCTTGTTGACAAACGTACGTTCCCTAGGTGATAATAACTATAAGGGGGGGAAACCAATGGTCGTAAACAAAGCTTATAAATTTAGAATCTATCCAACTAAAGAACAACTCGTTCTAATCCATAAAACGATCGGCTGCTCCCGTTTTGTCTATAACTTCTTTTTAGGCAAACAAAAGAGAAAGATGCCTACTGGCATCTGTGAAGAAATGAAGCAGAACGGCCAATTACCCTCTAATGAATGGCAAGGTTCTTTTTTGAATAAATATGCAACAATCAAAGAGCTTCCAGCTTTAAAGAAAGAGTATTCTTTCCTGAAAGAAATCGACAGTATTGCCTTGCAGAAATCCGTGGGAAATTTAGCAGATGCCTATAGTCGATATTATAAAAAGCAAAACAAGTCACCACGCTTCAAATCGAAAAAGAATCCTATCCAGTCCTACACGACTAAACATTCGAATGGAAATATCAGAATTATTGGAAACAAAATCAAATTGCCCAAACTCGGTCTCGTACGTTTTGCTAAAAGCCGCGAAGTCGAGGGACGAATCATCAATGCCACAATCAGGCGGAACCCTTCGGGGAAATATTTCATTTCGGTTTTAGCGGAAACCAATGTTCAAGTTCTTCCTAAAACGAATCGTTCGTGCGGTATAGATCTTGGTTTGAAGAACTTTGCTATTCTTTCAGATGGTTCGGTCTATCAAAACCCAAAATTCTTCCGGACGGTCGAAAAGAAATTGGCCAAAGCACAACGGATTCTTTCAAGGCGACAAGAAATAGCCATGAATCAAAATAAATCATTTGCTGAAGCCAAAAACTATCAAAAACAAAAACGAAAAGTGGCGATCCTACACGAAAAAATTTCCAATGCCCGAATGGATTACTTACATAAACTTTCTACCGAAATCATCAAAAACCACGATGTTGTTGGAATGGAAGACTTGCAAGTGACGAATATGATGAAAAATCACAAACTTGCTAAAGCAATTAGTGAAGTATCTTGGTACCAATTCAAAAAAATGCTGGAATACAAAGCAAAATGGTATGGTAAACAAATTGTGACCGTATCTAAAACGTTTGCTTCTAGCCAATTGTGTTCTAGCTGCGGTTACCAAAATAAAGACGTTAAAAATCTGAATCTTCGTGAGTGGGATTGTCCTTTTTGTTCTACTCACCACGATCGAGATATTAACGCAGGACTCAATCTAATGAATGAAGCCATAAGGCTTCTAACCGTAGGAACTACGGGGGTAGCCTAATTAAAAATTGGCCGATAGACTAATGTTCTTAGGAATACCCCACTTTAATCAGACTGTAAGGTCATAAGTGGTGGGTAGTTCAACTTAAAGAACAAACAGTGATAGGTTGCTTTCACACCTGATTCATTTCGATATTCTTTGTCATATATGTTGATTAACTCTCGAAAAAAGGAAGGGCGCTGGCAGTAGTTTTCTTTGTTGCTGTTAGCTGCACCGATCTTTTTAATTGAAGTGAAAAATTCACGTACTGTCTGAAAGTACTCCAGTTCAAACTTTTCCATTTTTGTTATCTCGATTGGAACTGCTGATGAAAAAGGGATTGCTTCTTCACAAACTTGGGATAATTCTTCTAGAGAATAAAACATTTGACCTGGTGAACTATCAATGGCAAGCTGAAGCTTGTCCTTCGCCTGTTCATATGACATATGAAGCTCTTGAAAGGTATCTATTCCGAACGTTGAAAATATGAGGCTTCCTTCAGCCGTTAATCGTGTAAACAGTTTTTCAAGTGTTGCAGGAAGATCATTCAGCCATTGAAACGTTGCATTGGAAATAATCAAGTCGTAATTTTCATTAAGCGCCATTTCTTCGATATCCGTACATAAAAATGTAACACGTTCTTCATCTGTCATTCCTTTCGCCACATCGACCATTCCTGGTGCCAAATCAACAGCCGTAATAGCGGCATTAGGGAATGTTTTGACGAGTAACCTGGTTAAGTAACCAGTGCCGCAGCCAATTTCAAGAATATTGATTACATGGTTGGTGTTTATTTTAGGAAGCAAATCCACTAATTGTTTTGCCATGTTTTTTTGAACATTGGCATACGCATCATATGTTTTCGCATGTTCACTGAACCGCTTACTTAACAATCGTTTATCAATCATGAATGTACTCCTTTTGAATAAATGTTTTTATATGCTGCATACATTCCTGTGGTCTTGTGAAAAACGGAGTATGGCCAGCGCCTTCGATAATATGAAACTCGGCTTTCCCACCCAGGTTTTCTTTAATGAAAGATGAGGCTTCGAGTGGACAAATGTTGTCTTCCCTCCCATGAAGCAATATAAAGGGGGCTTCAATCCGGTCGAGTCTTGCTCTAGCATCTTTATGAAGTAAATAATCCAAGCCAATAAGAAGCGAAAACACATCATCTCCATGAAACTCGCTTTGAATTGTCTTGATGAATTGATGATATAAACCTTCTTCTTTTTCAGCTTCGGAAAACATCGCTTCATAGAAAGAAGCCAAAGTCTTCTCTTTATTGCGCTGTAGTTGTTTCTTCATGCGCTCGACCATTCGTGGATCCCAGCCAAATGAATAATTCTCTCCTGTTATAAACCGACTTGTTGCACCAAAAAGGATAAAACCTTTTATTTTTTCTCGATACGAACTTGCAAGTTCAAGTGATACTAGTGATCCTAATGACCAGCTCAGTATATAAACTTGACCATCGATGGAAGCGATGGTGTCCATGACTCTTTCTTCAAAGTCATTTAGTGCTTTCATATCTCTCCATTCTATAAATGAAAGGTGAAATACGTCTGACAGCGGTTTGATTAACGGTTCAAACGCACCTTTTTCCATTCCCCAGCCAGGAAGCATGACTAAATTCGGCTGTTTCATTCAATAACACCCATTTCTTTTCCAATGATTGATATCTTTTCAACTGCCCAATCAAGATCTTTTTTATCGTGGAGAGCTGTTACGGTAAACCGGATTCTTGCCTCATTTTCAGGAACGGTCGGCGGCCTGACAGCAATAGCTGCAATTCCTTCTTTCTGCAAACGTGCGGCAAATTCCATCGCTTTTTCGTTTTCCCCGATGACGATAGGAACAATTTGTGATCGACTTCCGCAAATATTAAACCCGTTATATGTGAGTTCTTCTCTAAAGTGTTCTGAATGTGTTTGGAGCAGTGAGCGGCGTTCTGGTTCTTGCTGTACAAGTTCCATCGCTGTTGTTATGGCACCGAGAATGGCCGGGGGAAGTGCAGTTGAATAAATGAATCCGCGCATGCGATTTTTTAAATAGTCGATTAGCCATTTTTTTCCGACGACATAGGCACCGAATGAACCGAGCGCTTTACTGAATGTTCCCATTTGGATATCTATTTTATTTTGAAGTTGGAGATGACTGGCATAACCTTCACCGTTTTTACCGTAAATGCCACTTCCATGTGCTTCATCTGTCATTAACATTGCGTTATAACGTTCCTTTAACCGAACGAGGTCTTCGAGATAAGCAAAGTCACCGTCCATGCTGAAGACTGTATCCGTCACGATTAATTTACGTGCTTCAATTGGTGCTTTTTTCAAAAATGCCTCTAAATGATCTAAATCATTATGACGATAGCGTATATGCTTTGCACGGCTTAAAAGAGCTCCATCGACAATGCTTGCATGATTCAATTTATCGCTATAAATAATATCGTTTCGGGACAGCAGGGTGGATATAATTCCAAGGTTCGCGTTATATCCACTGTTGATAATAAGTCCTGCCTCGGCTTTCTTCCAATCGACAAGAGCTTGTTCCGCTTGCTCGTAAAGGGGATGATTGCCAATAATTAAACGTGAAGCCGTTGCTCCTGCACCATATGTATGTATTGCATCCACCATCGCCTTTTTCAGCCGCTCATCCCCTGCATAACCTAAATAGTTATTAGAAGCTAGATTTAGCATCCTGCACCCATTGATCATAAGCCATGGCTGGTCGGCGAATGCCGTCGATACAAGTTCACGTTTTTGCGATATCTCTTCTAAATAAGCCAGTTCTTTCTTTATTTTTTCTTCCCAACAAGGTAATTGTTTTTCACTGTGCATGCCCATTCTCCTTTTTTTATGTTAACTAAAATAAATATAGGTTAACATATAAAATATTCTAATCATGACTCAATGAAACTGTCAAGCTTTGAAAAGGGACTGATAATAAATTAATAATCCAATCTGGGAGTAATCAAAGGTCAAAAAAAGACACTTATCAAAAGCGTGCTGATTGGTTATTTGAACCAAGTCGAGGAACATGAAACTTACATAAAAATAAGTTTAAGGAGAAGGAGGCTAATGATGTTCGATTGGGCAGTGGCTTTGTTAAGCTAATGTATAAAAGAGCTTAGTGAAAATTAGTGCCTTTGTATGTATTAAGCCCGTTCATTGAAGATAATCTAACTTCCAAGGTAGTCTTTTTGTTAAACCTTCAAATCTTTGAAGGATTAAATGGAATTCCATGTTACTATAGAGCAGTGAAATTACCGAATTCACATTAACCATTACATAAAGGAAGGGTAATAAATATGAAAAAGATTTCTTTAGATGTTTTCTTTATATTAATAGGAGCTTTTATTTTCGCTTTGGCAATAAATCTTTTCGTCATTCCCAATGAACTTGGTGAGGGGGGAGTCACGGGGATAACCATCATTTTATTTTATGTTTTTGAATGGTCACCAGGGCTGTTAAGTTTGATCATTAACGCTTTCCTGCTCATCGTCGGTTATAAATATTTGTCGAAAATGACAACTGTATATACAATCATAGCCGTTGCATTTAATTCACTTTTCCTTCATTTAACTGAAAGTTGGACGATATCTTCAGATGAATTGGTCATCAATGCGATATTTGGCGGGGTTTTTGCCGGTGCAGGAATTGGCATGATCATTCGTGTTGGAGGCACTACTGCCGGTACGACGATCCTGGCCCGAATTACGAATAAGTATTTGGGATGGAGCTTAAGCTATGGACTTCTGTTTTTTGATTTAATCGTTGCGTTCTCATCTTATTTCATCATTGGTGCAGAAGGCCTGATGCTCACTATCCTTATGCTTTATATTGGAACAAAAACGATGGAATTCATCATTGAGGGATTGAACCCGAAAAAAGCGATCACCATCATTTCAAATGAGGCGGACCAGATTGCAAAACAAGTAACCGAATTGATGGACCGGGGGGTCACTGTTTTTAGCGGTCATGGATACTATACAAAAGCATCCAAGGATATTTTATATATCGTTATAAGTAAGCAAGAGGTACTAAAGTTAAAGAGAATAGTGCAGTCGACGGATAGCAATGCTTTTATAGCCATACATGATGTTAGGGACGTATTTGGTGAAGGATTCCTGGATATCTCGAAGTCCTGATGCGAATGATCGGGAGGCGGATATGGTATATGCGAATGAAAAGGCCTAATAGGCTTTTTTATTTTGCATTGCAAAAAATCTGTAAATTCCTAATATTTTGTTATATTATGTAAGTAAGAAAACACACAACCTGAGGAGTGCAGCCATTAAATGTGGAGGTGTCCAAGATGATCCTTTTAAAAGTGGATGACAGAAAGTTCGGGAAAAGCAATATCAAGTACAGTGTCGTTGATAAGGAAACGAATGAATTGATCATTAGCGGTGTGTTTAAAGAATTTGGACAAGCAAGCGATAAATATTATGAATTAAAGGATGAATACGGTTCATCCAATGTGAAGATGATATTGAAGTGAAAAAGAGGGGGACCGACGGGTTTCCCTTTTTTCGTAAGCAATGCCACGAATGAAAATGGCCCGTACAATAAATAATCGGATAAAGGAATAATCATAGGTTTCTGAATCATATAATTAGGTTAAGAGAGTTCTTAACATCCTTTTTTTACAATATACTACAATTTTATTGTAAAGTATGGAATTTGGTGGTAATATAAAGCGCATAAATGTAAACGTTTGCAAAGAGTTTTGTGAGGAGGTGATGTAAAAGAAGTACGATAGACTATGATTTTTGTAGAATGAAAGGCTTTTATTTTACTATTTTATGCAAACGTTTTCTTAAAATTGCATGAATCTTATGAAAAAGGGAGAGTCGGTAGGCATGAAGCGTAAAAAATGGTACGGGGGAATTCTTACTGTTTTATTAATTTTTAGTGTGATTTTGGCTGGATGCTCTTCTTCAACTGGTGGAAACAGCGACTCAAAAGATGTCGTGACGCTGGATGTATTTCAATTCAAGGTAGAATTCAAGTCGCAATTCGAGACATTGGCAAAACAATATGAAAAAGAAAATCCAGATGTGAAGATCAAGGTATCGACAGTAGGGGGCGGAAATGATTATAAATCAGCCATTACGGCAAAGTTCGCTTCAGGTGAGGAGCCAGCGGTTTTTAACATTGGCGGACCGGTAGATGTCGAACAATATAAAGATAGATTAACAGATTTAAAGGATACGAAGGCTGCTGCAGCAGCACTTGATGGCACTTTGGATGGCGTGAAAGAGGACGGGCAGGTCCTTGGACTTCCATTTAACCAGGAAGGATACGGCTTAATTTATAACAAACGGATATTTAAAGAAGCCGGAATTAATCCTGATGAAATTACAAATTATGAAGCCTTAGAGGCGGCAGTTAAGAAAATGGATTCACAAAAAGACAAATTGAAAATCGATGCAGTTTTCGCTTATCCGGTCAAAGAGAAGTGGGTGACAGGAAACCATTTATCCAGTGTATTCTTATCACCAGAGTTTGATGGGAATGTGTTAGAAGCAAGCAAGGCTCCAACGGTTAAATTCACGGATGGTGACAAGTTTAAACAACTGGTCGATATCCAAAATAAATATTCCGTCCAGCCGACAGCAAGCCTCGATTACTCCCAACAAGTGGAAGAGCTGTTCTCACTTGAAAAGGTTGCGATTATTCAGCAAGGTAACTGGGTGTATAACACAGTGTATGATATGGACCCTGAGTTAGCTGAAAAGGGAATTGGCATCATCCCGATTCCAAATGGAGACTCTGCAGGCATGCCGGTCGGCGTACCGAACTATTGGGCAGTGAACAAGAAATCGGATGAAAAGGTACAGGAAGCAGCGAAGAAGTTCCTCGACTGGATGTATACATCCGAAGAAGGGAAAAAAGCCGTTTTGGAAGACTTTAAATTCATTCCTGCATATGAAGGATATGACGTAGAAAAAATTGCCGATCCAATTTCAAAAGAAATTTATAAATACTCCCAAGAAGGAAACACGATTGGTTGGGTGTTTAATGGATATCCGGTTGGTTGGAATGATGATCTTGGGGCAAGCGTCCAAAAATACGTAACTGGTAAATTGACTTGGGAGGAACTTGTTCAACAGAACATTGAAAATTGGGAGAAGATTCATAGCAAATAAGTATTGGGAAATGCAAGTGACCGATCGGCATGAAAAGTGTGCCGATTGGTTGTTCCTTGTTATAGAAAAGTCGCCTAGGGAAATTGCCTTAACCAGGGATTCATCAAATAACCCAGTCATGATCTAAAACCATTAACTATTAAATCATTTCAAGGAGGTCGGTTTCGTTGAGAAATCGGGATGCCGCATATTGGCTGTTTTTGACACCTGTTCTTGCTGCACTCATTTTGGTTGTGATCGTGCCACTCATCTACGGATTCTATTATTCCTTTACGAATTGGAACGGTTTAGGGACACCGGATTTCATCGGTCTTAAGAATTATATAGACTTGTTTACGGATAAAGGGTTCCTTGATACATTTTGGTTCACCATTAAATTTTCCGTAGCGGCAATTGTGGTAATCAATATCATCGGATTAAGTTTAGCTCTCATCGTGACTTCGAAAATTAAATCAAGCAACATACTGCGGACAGTTTTCTTTATGCCCAATTTAATTGGCGGCTTGATTCTCGGCTTTATTTGGCAGTTCATTTTTATTAAGGTCTTCGGTGCGATTGGTGATTTGACTGGGATCGAAGCATTTAATGGATGGTTATCAACGACTGATACAGGTTTTTGGGGATTGATCATTTTAACATCATGGCAAATGGCCGGATATATCATGATCATTTATATTGCCTATCTGCAGGCTGTTCCTGAAGACTTGATCGAAGCGGCAAAAATTGATGGAGCTAACAGCTTCCAGCGTTTTCGCCATATAACTTTTCCACTAGTGGCACCTGCTTTTACCGTCAGTTTGTTTTTGACGCTTTCCCACTCGTTCAAGATCTATGATCAAAACCTTTCTTTGACGAATGGAGCTCCCTATAATTCAACTGAAATGGTTGCGATGAATATTGTAAAATCGGCCTTCACCGAAAACGATATGGCATATGCACAGGCAAAAGCCGTTATCTTTTTCGTGATCGTGGCGGTCGTTTCGCTGACACAAGTCTATTTCAATAAAAAACGGGAGGTTGAGCTGTAATGAGGGGAAAATGGAAATTGTGGCTAATTGGATTCATCGGATTCATTATGGCCATATTATGGCTCACTCCGTTTTATTTAATGCTTGTAAATGCCTTTAAAATGAAACGGGATATATTTGCCGATACACTCGGACTGCCTGAAACCTGGACATTCGAAAACTTCACTCAAGCTTTCGAGCAATTGGATTTCCTCCGGACTTTATTCAATTCTTTATTGATATCGGGCGTCAGTGTAGTCATCATCATCATTTTTTCTGCGATGGCAGCATACGCTCTTTCCCGAAACAAAAGTAAAATAAGTTCCCTGCTTTTCTTCGTATTTGTAGCAGCCATGCTAATTCCGTTTCAGTCTGTGATGATACCGCTCGTTGCCCAATTCGGACAGCTTGGGATGTTGAACAAGGCCGGACTGATTTTCATGTATTTAGGTTTTGGCTGCAGTCTTTCGATATTCTTATATCATGGTACCTTAAAAGGGATTCCCATCTCACTTGATGAGGCAGCAAAGATTGATGGTGCTAACCGGTTTCAAGTATTTTGGTATATCATATTTCCATTATTAAAACCGATGTCGATTACAGTTGGTATCTTAAATGTCATTTGGATATGGAATGACTATTTGCTGCCATCCCTTGTTATTGGCGGAGCGGGATCGGAGACCATTCCGCTTAAATTATTCTTCTTTTTCGGTCAATATACGAAGCAATGGCATCTTGCCTTGGCTGGACTTACTTTATCCATCATTCCAGTCATCATTGCATACTTTTTTGCTCAGAGGCAAATTATCAAAGGAATTGCAGATGGGGCCGTTAAATAACTATTTAAATATAGGGAATATTAAACCATGTGCGGTGAACGGGGAGTGTTGATGAAATTGTCTGTTACTATAAAAGACGTTGCCAAAAAAGCGAATGTCGCTCCATCAACGGTATCGCGTGTAATCCATAACAGCCCGACAATCAGTGAAAAGACAAAGCGTAAAGTACGCAAGGTATTAAAGGAAATGGGCTATCATATGAATGAAAATGCCCGGAACTTAGTCACGAAGTCAACTAAGGCCATTGGGATCGTCATGAAAAGTTCGGCAAGGGAATCACTTTATAATCCCTTTTTTCCAGAAGTGATCCGGGGCATCGGGGATTTCTGTAATAAAGAAGGGTACAGTCTTTCTCTGACAACCGGCGAGACGGAGGATGCCATCTTTGAGGATGTCGTGAAGATGGTTCAGGGCAGAAGAGTGGATGGCATGATTGTTTTGTACTCTAAAAAGGACGATAAAGTGGTGCCGTATTTATTAAAGCAGGGCTTCCCGTTCGTTTTGATCGGGAAGCCAAGCACGAACATGAGCGGTATCACATTCATTGATAACGATAATGTTCAAGCGGCCAGGGAAGTATCGGAGTTTGTAATCAGTCTTGGACATGAGCGAATTGCCTTTTTAGGGGGCAGTCCCGAGTTTGAGGTGATCCAGGACCGCTTGACAGGCTTTCAACAAGCGATGGAACAGGCCGGGTTGGATATACGACAGGAATATATCAAATTGATTCCTTTGAATCGAACGGATGGGATAAAGGCGATTGACGAATTGCTGGAATTGAAAGAGGCACCAACCGCTTTTTTGGTTATGGATCTTTTATTGGGTGTTCTCTTGCTTGGAGTGTTGGCTGAAAAGAACTTGAAAGTGCCACAACAAATAAGCGTCGTCTGTTTTAACCACTCAGAATTCATAGAATTTTTAAGTACGCCGCTGACAACGGTTGATATCCATACGTATCAGTTAGGGTATGAGGCGGCAAAATGCGTGTTCGATCTAATTGCAAATCCGGAAATGATGGAAAAGAGTATTAGCATTCCTACCAAAATCATAAAGCGGGAGTCGCATTTTGTTGTCGAAAAGGAAATTAAAAGAAAAATGTAGAAATGTTTTACCAATTAAAGCTTGATTTTTGCTAACATAAATTTACAATATAGATTATCACTATTATTTTTAAAAAATCATACTTTGAAGGCATAAAGTATGTTCTTATAATTTGATCTTCTCTAACGCAAACGTTTGCGTTATGAATAAAGAGGTAATAGTTAAACATGCAAAGCAAGTTGCCGTGAAATGAATCTTGAATGGAGGAGGTTTTTCATGAGAGTCCTAGTATGGAATGAGTTTCGCCACGAGAAAACAAAGCCTGAAGTAGCAAAAGTATATCCGGATGGTATCCATGGTGCAATTGCCGGCTTTTTACAAAGTGGGCAGGTCGAGGTGAGAACCGCCACTCTAGATGAAGAAGAGCATGGATTAACCGAAGAAGCACTGAAACAAACCGATGTACTTCTTTGGTGGGGGCATATTGCACATGATGAAGTTCAGGATGAAATCATTGCAAGGGTTCACAAGCGAGTACTCGAGGGAATGGGTCTCATCGTCCTCCATTCTGGTCATTTTTCAAAGATCTTCAAACGATTAATGGGCACGACTTGCGATTTGAAATGGCGGGTGGCGGATGAAAGGGAACGGCTCTGGGTTGTCGATCCAAGTCATCCTATCGTTGATGGAATCGGAGAATATATAGAGCTTGAGAAGGAAGAGATGTACGGGGAACATTTTGATATTCCTGCACCAGATCAATTGATATTCGTCAGTTGGTTTGAAGGCGGGGAGATATTCAGAAGCGGTTGCACGTATCAGCGGGGGAAAGGGAGGATTTTCTATTTCCGTCCAGGTCATGAAACATATCCTACCTACCATAATCCCGAGATTCAACGAGTGATTAAGAATGCCGTTAATTGGGTCAAGCCGGAATTTGGAATCGTAACGAACTACGGGAAATCCGAACCGTTGGAATCCATCTCAGGCAAAGGGCTGAAGTGAAGGAGAGAACAAAATGGGCAAAGTGAAGGTAGGAGTCATTGGATGCGGGAGTATTGCAAAAAACAGGCATTTTCCGGAGTATGATGCACATCAGGAAACGGAGATCATTGCCGTTTGTGATATTGTACCGGACCGGGCGAATGCAGCAGCACAAAGGTATGGCGCGCAAGCATATACTGATTATATAGAACTTTTGAAGAATGAGGAGATAGAAGCGATCAGTGTATGTACCCCGAATTACCTGCATGCACGCATCACAGTTGCGGCCTTGGAAGCTGGTCAGCATGTCCTTTGTGAGAAACCAATGGCTACTTCTTTAGTAGACGCTGAAAAAATGAATGCAGCAGCAGCGAAAAGCGGCAAAATACTAATGATTGGTCATAATCAGCGTTTTGTTCCCTCTCATCAAAAAGCGAAGCAGCTTATTGAGAGCGGGGAGGTAGGGAAGGTCTATAGCTTCCGGACGGCTTTTGGACATTCAGGGCCGGAAACCTGGAGCGTGGACGGACGGGAAAGCTGGTTTTTTAAAAAGGATCAGGCAGTCATTGGTGCAATGGGCGATTTAGGCGTTCATAAAGCTGATTTATTAAGGTATATCCTTGGAGAAGAATTTGTTGAAGTGGGAGCCTTTGTGGAAACGACTGCCAAGAAAAATACAGACGTTGATGACAGTGCGGCCTGTATCCTCCGGACGGAGAGCGGTATCATCGGAACGCTTACCGCCAGCTGGTCTTATGCAAAAGAAGACAATGCTACGGTCATTTATGCGGAAAAAGCGGTATTGCGCCTTGAAGACGATCCGAAATACTCACTGATCATCCATCATGATAATGGAAAGACAGAAACCATCCAATTAGGAAGCATCCAGACTAATGACTCAGAAGGACAGCATGATTCCGAAGTGATCAGCCACTTTGTAAAATGTGTGGTGGACAATGAGGAGCCACTTGTCTCAGGAGTTGAAGGATTAAAATCATTAAAAGTCATTCTTGGCGCGATGGAATCAAATGCATCCCGAAAAATCATCCGCTTATAAAGGGGTTAAAAGTCATCATGTACAAATTAAAAATGGGTATTATCGGTGCTGGCGGAATTGCCCAAAAAAGGCATATCCCAGCTTTTCAAAAATTTCAAGATAAAGTGGTTTTATACGCCATTCAGGATATAGATGAAATGAAGGCGCGAGAAGTGGCGCGTGAATTTCATATCGAGAAGGTTTTCACCAATTATGAGGAAATGTTTGCCGAAGTGGATGCTGTTACGATTGCAACGCCAAACAAGTTCCATGCGGAGATTTCCATTGCTGCTCTGCAAGCGGGTGTACATGTGTTATGCGAAAAGCCAATGGCCATTACAACTGAGGAATGTTTAGCAATAACCGAGGCTGCAAACATATCGGGAAAAGTTTTATCGACAGCTTATCATTACCGCTTCATGAAGGAAGCCCAGGCTGCAAAGAAAATGATTCAGGCCGGTGAAATCGGTGAACCATATGTAGCGCGTGTACAGGCAATCAGACGGCGAAAGGTCCCTGGCTGGGGAGTGTTTACAAGCAAGGAATTGCAAGGCGGGGGAAGCGTGATCGATTACGGCTGCCATTTGCTTGATTTGGCTTTATGGCTGATGGATGACCCAGAACCGATTGAAATCGTAGGTTCGACATATAATTATGTCAGTAAGGGTGTCGATCAAGTCAATTTGTGGGGAAATTTCGATGCCTCTGTATTTGAAGTGGATGACCATGCCACTGCATATATCAAATTTGCCAACGGAGCATCTCTATTATTCGAAACATCTTGGGCAGCGAATATCCGTGAAGAAGCAACTGTTTTAAGTTTATCCGGAACGCAGGGCGGACTTGATGTGTTCCCGCTGGTCTTGAATCAGGCTAAGCATGGCATGCTTTTAAATAGTGAGGCAGTATGGATGCCAGGGGAGGATACACCAGACCTGCAGCAGGCAGAAAACTTTATTAATAGCTGCCTAGGGTTGGCAGAACCATTGGTAAAACCATCGGAAGCCATGAAAGTTTCGAAAATAATCGAAGCCATTTATCAAAGCTCGGCAAGTGGGAAGGTCATGAGCATAAATTAATGAAAAGGTGAGGTGGGGCTTGTGAAATTAGGGATTTTTACAGTGCTATTTGCTCAAAAATCATTCGAGGATATGCTTGATCATGTCGCAGATTCCGGATTAAAAACAGTTGAAATCGGTACAGGCGGGTATCCAGGCAATATCCACTGTCCGCTCGATGAACTGCTGGAAAGTGAAGAAAAACGCCAAAAATACCTCGAAGCCGTTCAAACAAGAGGATTAACGATCAGTGCATTCAGCTGCCACGGCAATCCAATCTCTCCAGATGAAGCATTCGCTAAAGAAAGTGATGAAACACTGATTAAAACAATCAAGCTTGCATCCTTACTGAACGTCCCGGTAGTCAATACCTTTTCTGGTACAGCCGGTGATCACGAAGGAGCTAAATATCCAAACTGGCCTGTCGCCCCATGGCCGAATGAGTATACAGATGTGCTGAAATGGCAATGGGAAGAAAAGTTGATCCCCTATTGGAAAAAAGCAGCCGCCATTGCCGATGAGCACAATATAAAAATCGGTCTTGAACTGCATGGTGGCTTTCTCGTCCACACACCCTACACCTTGTTAAAACTGCGGGAAGCTACATCTGATGCAATAGGCGCCAACCTTGACCCAAGCCATCTTTGGTGGCAGGGCATCGAACCAGTCGGGGCCATCAAAATTCTAGGGAAAGCGGGAGCAATCTATCACTTCCACGCAAAAGACACATACTTGGATCAGGATAACATCAATATGTATGGTTTAACCGACATGCAGCCATATGGAAATATCCAGAGCCGTGCCTGGAACTTTCGCTCTGTAGGATGCGGCCACAGCCTGCAAGAGTGGTCCGACATTATGAGCGCCCTTCGCACATACGGTTACGATTACGTCGTCAGCATCGAACATGAAGATCCGCTGATGTCAGTTGAAGAAGGATTCCAACGGGCTGTTACCAATCTGAAAACTGTACTCATCAATGAAAGCCCAACTGATTTATGGTGGGTATAATTTGTAGCCCATAACGAGCAGCCTAATGCAGGTTGCTTTTTATTTTGGCCCTTACTCGTGAAAAAGTGGAATTCACGAGTAAATGAGCAAAATTCACGAGTAAAAGTGCGAAACTCACGAGTAAAAGCGTGAAACTCACGAGTAAAAGCGTGAAATTCACGAGTAAAAGTGCAAAATTCACGAGTAAAAGTGCAAAATTCACGAGTAAAGTGGAATTCACGAGTAAAAGCGTGAAATTCACGAGTAAAAGTGCAAAATTCACGAGTAAAAGCTTAAATTCACGAGTAAAAGTGCAAAATTCACAAATAAAAGCTTAAAATTCACGAGTAAAAGTGCAAAACTCACGAGTAAATCAGCAAAATTCACGAGTAAAAGCGTGAAACTCACGAGTAAAGTGGAATTCACGAGTAAAAGTGCAAAACTCACGAGTAAATCAGCAAAATTCACGAGTAAAAGCGTGAAACTCACGAGTAAAGTTGAATTCACGAGTAAATGAGCGAAATTCACGAGTAAAAGTACCTAAATAAGAATAAAATAGCAAATTATTGCTGAAAATTCTTCTGAAATAAAAAAGAGATGCTCCCGGAAATCTGGGGCATCTTCTTTATCATCTTTGCCTTGGAGTATAATCCAATTCCTTAAATAGTTCCGTCAATTCATCCTCGGTTAGATCACGCCATTGTCCGATCGCCAGTCTGTCCAGATGGATGTTCATGATCCGGATTCGATGTAAATCACGGACTTCGTACCCAAGTGCGGAGCACATACGGCGGATTTGTCTGTTCAGTCCTTGCATCAAAGTGATGTTAAATGTATATTTGGTCAACTGTTCAACCTTACATGGGAGTGTTTTCGTATCCAAAATCTCCACTCCGGATGACATATCTTTAATGAAGGAAGCGGTAAGTGGTTTATCCACGGTTACGATGTATTCTTTTTCATGTTTGTTTTCTGCACGAAGGATTTCGTTTACGATGTCTCCATCATTTGTAAGAAGGATCAGACCGCTTGAGTCTTTGTCCAGCCGTCCGATATGAAAAATGCGAAGCGGATGATTTACAAAATCAACGATATTCCCTTTTATGTGTTTTTCCGTAGTACTTGTAATCCCTATCGGTTTATTCAGTGCAATATAGACATTTTGCTGTTCCACTTTTATCGGCTTGCCATCTACACGAACATCATCACCGGGTTCAGCTTGACTGCCGAGCTCAGCTACAGTTCCATTAATCGTCACACGGCCCTCGGCTATCCATTTGTCTGCGCCTCGTCGCGAGGTAATTCCGGATTCACTGATATATTTATTGATCCTCAACTAAAGCACACCTTTACATTCAGATTTTCTTCTTTAAAGGATAACGTAAATCATGGTGCATAGACAAGGGGAAAAGACAAGAAAGCATAGTTGGTGAGAATTACTGAATGTTCTTTACATGTTCTTCGTGAAATCTGCCGGATATTCCTATTTCTTTTTGCTTGTCAGGTAGACGCCACTGAAGACAAATAGACCTCCCAGGATTTGGACGATGGTAATAGTATGACCCAAAATCAGGCTAAGAATGGCGGTAAATACAGCTATCAGATTTAGATAAATTCCAGTCTGGCTAGCATTGATATGACGAAGGGAAATATTCCAGAAAATAAAGGAACCGACAGACGGGAAGATTCCAATATATAAGAGCCCCGTGACGGCTTCACTGCTTAAATCAAGGTTCATTCCCGAGCCAATGGCGAATGGAGCGACGAGAATCAAACCGAGAAATACGGAAACGGCAGTGGCTGAGATGATCGGAATGTCTTTCAGTTTTTTACCGATTATTGAATAAAAGGTCCAAACGAGAATCGCCAGGATCATCAATAAGTCGCCTTTATTGTAAGTGAGCTGGAAAATATCCAGAAGGTGTCCTTTTGTCAAGACCAATAAAACGCCGAATAAAGATATGATGAGTCCGAGTGCATGGAGGGATGAAATTTTCTCCTTTAACAGCCAAGCGGAAAAAAGCACAATTAAGGCAGGGTTCATGGAATTGACAAGAGCGGCATTCATGGAAGTTGTATAGGTCAGAGCCCAATAAAGGAAAAAATTATAACTGATGATTCCGAGCACACCCATGACTAACAGCAATCTCCATTCTTTCCATACACTCTTCCAATTTGGCTTTTCAATCCATTGGGCTAAAGGAAACAATAAGAAAACGGCTATTAGCCATCGCGTAAATGTTAGTTGGATCGGGGAAAGTTCGGTCACAACGTATTTTCCGAAAATGTAATTGCCGGCCCAAAACAAATTTGCCAAGATAAGAAATAAAATAACAATAGATTTTTTCATCAGACTGCCTCTTCCTTAATTGGTGGAATATTCACTAAATATATCAAAACGGAGTACCTAAGCAATATAGCGAGCCTAGTAGTCAATTTTTATACAAGGATGAACCACAGAGCAGGATAAATAAAAAAAGGCCGTTCAACTTGAGCTGAACAGCCTTTTTATGTTAAGCGAAAATGGCACTGATTTCGGCAATTTCATCCATGGTTAAATCGACATCCAATGCTTGTAAGTTACGTGTGACCTGTTCTGGCTTTTTCGCTCCGGGAATCAGTACATCTATCGAGTGCCGAGTTAAATACCAAGCTAGTACGACATCTGCGACATCGGTATGCTTCCTGTTGGCAATCGCCCGGACTTCTTCCACTTTTTGCAGGTTGCTTACAAAGGCTTGTCCTTGGAAAAGCGGACTTTTTGCCCGGCCGTCCTCGAATGTTGATTCCTGATTATATTTGCCGCCGAGCAGACCGGAAGCAAGGGGGAAATAAGGAATGAAGGAAATATTATTTTCAGCTGTATATGGCAGCAGGTCTTGTTCTGCCTCCCGTTTGAATAGATTGTACTCGGATTGCAACACATCGACATAGCCGTCTTTATTCGCTTCCTTTAATTGTTCGAACGAAAAGTTCGAGACGCCGATCGACTTGATTTTGCCTGCATCCTTCAATTCCTTTAAGGCACCTACCGCTTCATCTTTAGGGGTATCCTCATCAGGGAAATGGATATAGAATAAGTCGATGTAGTCCGTTTGGAGCCTTTTTAGACTCGATTCCACAGCATTTTTCAGAAAGGCCGGAGAGTTATCAAAGACGATGTTGCCATCGGCAAATTTATGTGCCCCTTTAGTGGCAAGGACTATGTCCTCGCGTTTGCGACTCTCTTTAAGGATTTCACCGATAAGTTCTTCTGAACGCTCAGGACCGTAAATGTAAGCTGTATCCCAAAAGTTGATTCCCTCTTCCAATGCCGTTCTCAAAACATCCCTTCCTGTATCCTCACTTAGATTAGGGAACAGGTTATGTCCGCCAATTGCATTCGTGCCAAGGCCAATCGGATTTACATACAGATCTGTTTTACCAATACGGGTTTGCTTAGACATATTACTTATCATCTCCTTTGACCCCATCATAACAAAAAGTGGATGTCGATTTCCAAAATAAAGCAGTGCAGGCGTGTACAAAATAAGCAGATGACCCGTAAAATCACCTGCTTACTTCATTATTATAGTGTTTCGATTTCCAACTCTTCAGCTCGAGCCGTTTGTCCAAATTGACTGAGAAGCAAACCAAAGGCTGTACCGACGAGAGCGGGGATGATCCACTCCATTCCGTAGGCAGAAAGGGGAAGGACAACACTCAACGTTTGCACGGGTCCTAATTCTAAGCCGAAAGCATTCAGTCCATCCATCAAGGCGAAAACTCCTGTGAAAATCATTGCACTGCGATAAACCTTCTTCGGGTTTTTGAAATGACGGCTGAAGAATGTCAGGACAATCAGGACGATGGTTAACGGATAAGCCATCACAAGGAATGGTACAGATACTTTTAAAATTTGATTCAGACCCATATTTGAAAGGATGAAACCGACGATTGTTACAATCAGAATGACGGTTTTATAGTTCAGCTTGGGGAAAAGTTTCGAGAAATACTGTCCGCAAGCAGTCGTCAACCCGACGACGGTGGTGAAGCATGCTAAAGTGAAAATGATGCCGAGAAGGACCTTCCCGCCAGTTCCAAGTAAAAGGGTGGATGCGACAGTAAGGATATCCGTTCCGTTTTCGAAGGATCCATCGGCTGCCATGCGTGCTCCCATTACACCTAATGAGATATACACTAAAGAAAGCAAAACACCAGCGATGAGACCAGCTTTTACTGTATATCTCGTCAATTGTTTTCGTTCGGAAATCCCCCTTTGCTGGATTGAAGTCAGGATGACGATTCCAAAAGCCAAGGCAGCTAGTGCATCCATCGTGTTGTAACCTTCAATGAACCCTTTCGAAAATGCTCCTGCAGCATATGCTTCGGTTGGGGCTTGGAATGGAGCATCAAGCTTTACGAACCCAACGACACAGAGAATGACCATGGACAGAAGTAGAACGGGTGTAATCCAGCGTCCCATGAAGGTTTCCATTTTTTCTGGATTCAATGAAATGGCATAAGCCGTGATGAAAAATATGGTTGTGAAAATGAATAGGAATAGTGATTGATTCATTGAGTCGCCCAAATACGGCTTGAAGCCCATTTCATAGGCAACATTCGCATTTCTTGGAATGGCCAGAAAAGGCCCGATGCTTAAATAGATGACCACCATGAACAACGTGCTGAATAGAGGATGTACACGGGCCCCGATAGTTTGTGCCCCGCCTTTAACAAGTGAGACTGCAAGAAGCACCAAAATTGGCAGGCCGACTCCGGTTACAACAAAACCGGCAATGGCTGGCCAGAAGGAAGTTCCTGAAGATGCGCCCAAAAATGGAGGGAATATGAGATTCCCCGCTCCGAAGAACATTGAGAAAAGCATAAGGCCGATAAATAATGTGTCTGTTTTTTTCATGGTGATTTCTCCTTTTTTTTAAAAATGATAACTCTCGCCGACTGGCCTGAAAAAGGCTAATTAAAGTGTTTTGTGCAAATAAAAAACTCGCCCCTGAAAATCAGGGACGAGTTTGTGCTCGCGTTACCACCCATATTCCGCACTAAAAAAAGCTGCGGCACTCAGTCAACGTACGTATTCATACGTGATCCATTGTAACGGCGGAAACCCGTCAAAGCCTACTGCATTTTCAGCTTTGCATCTCAGAGATGATTTTCGGATAGGCCTTGGACATCGACTTCCACCACATGTCGACTCTCTGTGGAACAGGGTTCTCATCTTACTCTTTCTCTTCATAGATTTTTTAATATATAGACAATTTAGCAAATTCTGATTATGAAGTCAATATAATTTATCATTAATCCTTTTAAAGGAGTAGGAAATTAGTCCCCCATTGGCGAAACTTCCTATATCCAGAGGATATTTTCAAGAAGAATAGGATATTACTCCCTATTATCTTTCTAATCGCAACTATATTATAATAGAAGGCAGAACACTAAAGGAGACAACAGTATGTCTGAAAATAAAAAATTAAGCCTGGCGGATGCAGTCAAACAAAAACTGGCTCAAAAGCAAGCGGGATCAAGTAAAGATAAATTGGAAACAGGCGTTGTGAAGAAAACGAAACAGCTTAAAAGCCAGTTGACCAAAAAGCCGAATAACCAACGTAAGCGTACAGGGGTATAATCCTAATTTGTCAAAGGACAACGACTGTTCGGAGCTTATCAGAGAGCAGTTACCTTTTATGAATGAGGGTACTGCTTTTTTATATGAACGAAAAAAATGGGAATTTAGTAATGGACGAGGTAAAGTGATTATTTTTTATTACCGTTTTTAGGTAGTTGAAGGGCTGGGCTTCTGGTAATTTAGAGGTATAAAGAATGGTTCGCCCAGCTCTATCTGATATGTGGTAAAACTAGAAAAAACATATTTTCTCGAATATGGAAATGACATTTCTGTATCGGTTTATTAAAAACATTACAGTTCCATTTGTTTCTGTTTTAAAATTGTAAGAGTGGTGACATGTTGTTACCATATTGTTTTGCTAAAATAATATTTTAAGGTTTTGTAAATGACTTTTTAACTAAAGGAACCTATAGATTGAATGTTAGGTCTACTAGAATGCTTATAGAATCAGTGATTATCCTTTAATTGAAAATATGAAATATATCGGGGGAATAAAGATGGACGAACGGCTGATCGGAAAAAAATATTTTGAAACGATGATTGAGGATACAAGGAAGCATCCGATTCAAGCTTTGGGTGAAATGTTTCTCGTGGAACAAAAAAAGGAAAGAGCGGATTTAACCGCAATTCGATTTGCTCAAGGAGAAGTATATTTTCAGCATCATGACTATGAAGCAGCCATTTTTAAATGGGAGAACATAGAAGGGGAACTTGGTTCATGGGCGAAGAAAAACATCGCTGATGCTTACTTTGAACTGGAAATGTACTCTACCGCAGAGGATATCTATAAATCCGTCAATACGGATGAAGCGGTCTTAAAAACAGAGGTTCTTTTGCAACTTTTTTCGCTGTACATAGTGGAATCGAGAAATGACCTGGCTTCCAAAGTCGTGAAAGAAGCAGTCGAGTTTCAACCGGATTACCCGAATGTCACGGAAATCGCACGCGCCTTTTTTGAAGAACAAAAGGATTGGAACAGTGCAGTGGTATTAGCGGCTAATGAAAGTATCCGTACAGAATCAGTGGGCTGGTTCGATGTGCTGAAGACGTATATCCAGCAGGGTGTTGCCCAATCGATTGATCCGGATTATTTTTCAACTGTCCTTGGTTCGCTTTACACACTCGACCAGGAACGTTTCGAAAAGGTGACGGTTGCCCTTTGGAAAAATTATAAATATACGGATTCTTATTTCGAATGGCTAAGAGTGATTAATAACTTGATAGATACCATCGAATTGAACCATGCTGATGTATGGGATGAGCTTTCCGTCTATTACAGGGATGCATATGCAGGTCTTTTAGAAGGAACGCACCTAATCAAAGATTTAAGTCCTGTCGTGCCAAGGTTACTGGAAAACTGGCTCAAAATCGCAGATGGGGAGCTCTCGCTGTTTGCGGCGGCATCCGCGTTGTCCTGGAATGAAATCTTCCCGGATACAATCAATGCGCTGGTCATTCAGGATGCAGAAAGCCTGTTGGCGAAATCGCCTAAATTAGGAGGCGGACTGGAAGCGGGAGAGAAACTGTTCAATTCCATTATCCAGTGGGCTGAAGATAATGATTTAATGGTTGGCAATAAGCTTAAATGGATGGTCGAGGGGCTTAAGGATACCGATAATTTCAATCTTCTTCTTGTAGGGAGTACAGGAAATGGCAAGACATCCTTCATTCAGTCAATTGTTGGCGAGAGCATTGCCGCTGAAGATCATTCGTCATTAGTCAGTGTCAAAGACGGGGATGATTTGGAAATCCTTGAAATTACCGATACAGATAGAAAGGTTGTCATGGAGCTAACTGAATTAGATGAAACACGCCGCCAGCGCGGGACTATTGTTGATGTGACAATCATAAGTGACTACCTAAGAAATAATGGTCTGCGATTATTGGATACACCGGGGTTCAATGGGGAAAAAAGCGTGGAATCGGATTTCCAAGGCTATTTACATGGCAGTGATGGACTGATGTTCGTTCTTGACGCCCGGGCGCCTTTCACCGGCAGCGAACGGGATCTGTTATTGGAAATTCAAATGATGGCTCCGAAACTGCCAATTCATTTCTTATTAAATAAAATGGATACGATATACAGTGATCAGGTCGCAGTCCGGATGGAAGACGAAACATGGGATAAAGTGAATGCATATTTCCCGAATGCGAAAGTATTCGCTTTCTCCAAACTGTATGATAGCAAGCAGCAATTGAAGGACCTTTCAGCCTTCCTTCAATCGAATTATCAAGAGGATAATTGGAAGGAAAGAAGATCTGAAAAAATCCTTGCATTCATTCGTAAAACTTTATCTTATCTGTTAGAAAAACGGGCAGCCAATGAGCGGAAATGCGAGCATTCCATCTCTTGGAATGAACAGATGGAAGTCAAACTGAATGGGGCGGTCAATCAACTGGCTGATTTGGAAAAAGAAAAAAGTGAAAATATCATAAGGTCGTATCGTCTGCTTAAGGATGAAGTGAAAAATCAGCTTTCTTCTAAAATTCCTGAATTACTGAGGGATTGCTCTAAATCATTAACGGAAAGCAGTGATTTCAGTCAGGTCCATGTGCAGTTAAACCAAGAAATGAATGAGCGGATTCAAAACTTCATTTCTGATAAGATCATGCCTCAATATTACCGTTCTCTTCAAGACTGGATTGCCAGTTCCCAAATGGAGTTCTCACAAAGCCAGCAGTTTATGGATGAGATGAGTGCCGGATTCAATGAATTATACAAAGAAGAACGGATTACGCTTGCTGGTGACTTCAGGGTATTGGATGACTGGCGCCGTGATGCCGATCGGATGACAAGTAGTATCCGCATCGAAAACGTTAATATCCTTTTGCGCAGGACTCCATCACAATTGCTGCTTAAAGGAGCAGGGAAGCTGTTTGGGGCGATACCGCAAAATAAAGCCAATATGTACAATCGTTATAAGAAATATCTGGAAAGTGAAGATTACTTGGATGTTGCGGAAATGATCACGGAACGTTTCCTTACCCAATTTGGATTGTTTGAAAAATCTTTGGATCGGGACATCGCACTTTTCTATCGCAGTTCATTTGCCTTACTTCAAAAAACGATTGAACAAACGCAGACCGAGATAAAAGACTTCCAGGCTGCATTGGAGCATATGAAAGAAAATCCGGAAGTTTACCGTGACCCGATCACTTTGTTTGAAGTGAAATTAAGGCAGTTGGAGAGGCTTGATAAAATCGAGAAAAAGCGTCTAGCCCAGCTTCAAAGGAAATAAAAAATAACGGGGAACATTTCAAATATTCAAAAATCTATTGACTTTACGACTATATCCCTATAAAGTGATAATTACGAAAACGTAACACAATATATCTCTTATCAAGAGTGGCGGAGGGACTGGCCCTAAGATGCCCAGCAACCGTTCCATTAGGAATTGGTGCTAAATCCTGCAAAACAGAAATGTTTTGACAGATAAGAGAGGGACAAGTCTGCAAAACAGCCGATTAAACCTCTCTATATTAGAGAGGTTTTTATTTTGGGATTTACACCGACTTAACTGATAAGACTAATTAGAAAACATGGAGGGAAAACAAGATGAGAAGGTCTATTAAAGGGATATGTATTTCAGCCATCGCTTCAGCTTTGCTTTTAACGGGTTGCTCTACTGGGGAGAGTTCCACAGAATCGAAGAAAGAAGAAAAAGTATCATTTGAAAATGTACCGGAAAGATTTGCAGATGGGGATGGTGCCAAGATCAAAGTGATCCGTAAAATTGGCGGTGATGATCATACGGCCCAATACTTGGCGGGGGCGAAGGAAGAAGGAGAAGCACTGGGATTTCAAGTGGATACATATACAGCCAATGGTGATACGGCTAAATTTCATGATGCGATAGCGCAGGCTTTGGAGGAAGATTACGACGGCTATATCATTTCCCATGGTGATGATGCAGCAACTGTGAATGACGTTCAAAAGTTGGTTGATGCAGGTAAAAGCGTTGTCACGTTCGATTCAATAAGCGATCTATCTAAAATAGATGGTGTGACATTAACTTCACAGGATGATGAAGCGTTGGCAACCCTGGCTTTTGATAAACTGATAAAAGAGCAGAAAGGTGAAGCGGCAATTGCATATCTTTGGGTGGATGGTTTCCCACCAATGGTAAGAAGAAATGCAGTCTATCAGGAAAAACTAAAAGAAAATCCTGGGATTAAAGAAGTCGAAAGATTCGGAGTGGCATCTGCCGATACTTCGGTTCAGACACAAAATGCTGTAGCCGCAATGCTGAATAAATACCCTAAAGGTAAATTGGATGCCATTTTCGCAACATGGGATGCCTTTGCCATCGGTGCAGCCCGGGCAATTAAAGAAGCGGGCCGAGATGAAGTGAAGATATATGGTATTGATGTATCTAACGCAGATCTCCAGGAAATCCAATCGGCTGATAGCTCATGGTCCTACACGGCAGCAGTCGATCCCAAGTTGATCGGTGCAGTGAATATGAGGATATTGGCTAAAAAATTGGCGGGCGAAGATACGCCGCAAACCTATGACTTAGAGGCTTCACTTATTTCACAAAAGCAGATCCAAGCTTCAAAAGAAGCGGTAAACATGGCAAATCTGTCTGGTATTGTCGATGGATGGGGTGCCTCCACGGAATTTGAAGAAGATTGGATGAAAGTTTTGAAGGATCATTATAAAAAGTAAAAAAGAGACACTCTCTTTCCAGTGAAGGGGGTGTCTGTTCAATAAGGGGGAATGGACATGGGCACGCAACTAGAAATGAAGAAGATTTCGATTGAATTTCCGGGGGTGAAGGCGCTGAGTGAAGTTGATTTTTCCGTACAATCAGGGACAGCCCACGCATTGGTCGGTGCAAACGGAGCAGGGAAATCGACGTTAATGAAAGTTTTATCGGGAGCCGATGTTCATTATTCAGGTGACATTTTTATTGATGGGATGAGGCGGGATATCCGCTCGCCAAAAGCGGCTCAGGAACAAGGCATTCAAATTGTTTATCAGGAAGTGGATACAGCCCTCATCCCTTACTTAACGGTTGGGGAAAATGTAATGTTGAATGATATGGTCCAAAACATGGGAAAAAAACAGAGGGTCCAATGGAAAGAGCTGCACAAACAAGCCTCTCATATTCTTGAAGATATGAACATTCGTGTCCCTTCGAAAAAGCTGGTAAGAGACCTTACCTTGGCAGAAAAACAGATGGTCCTGATAGCAAGAGCCGTTTCGACAGAATGCAAATTCCTTATTCTCGACGAGCCAACTGCTCCGTTAAGTCATACGGAGACGACAGAACTTTTTCGAATTGTAAATGAATTAAAGCAAAAAGGCGTGGGAATCATTTTCATTTCACATCGTCTGCCTGAGATTTTTGAAATCTGTGAGGAAATTACGATCATGAGGAATGGGGAGCGTGTCACTTGTCGAAAGAAGGGGGACATAACCCGTAACGAAGTGGTAGAGAATATGCTCGGTAAAGCCATGGATGACCAGTTTCCAGAAGTCAATGCTTCGATTGGAGACGTCATTCTGGAAGTGAACGGATTGTCAGATACCGAGAAAGTCAGGAATGTCAGTCTGAATATTAAAGCAGGCGAGATAATCGGCTTGGCAGGGTTAGTCGGGGCGGGAAAAACGGAACTCTGTAAAACCCTTTTCGGTCATACTTCGATCACAGCGGGGGAAGTAATCCTGAATGGTCGAAGGCTTTCTTTGAAATCACCGCACGAAGCAGTAAAAAGCGGTCTGGCACTTGTACCTGAGGAACGCAGGAAAGAAGGGGTCCTCGTTCAGGAATCAGTCTCGGCGAACTTGACCGCAGCCAGTCTCGGCAAATTCTGCAAGACGTTCAGCTTCGTGGATCGTAAGGCGGAAAAGGAAAAGGCGAAGGAAATGATCGCAAGTCTCGGCATTAAAACTCCTTCAGGGGAAGCGAATGTCGAAAACCTTTCAGGTGGTAACCAGCAAAAAGTTGCCATCGGAAAATGGCTTATGGCCGATGCGGATGTATACATATTCGATGAACCAACGAAAGGGGTCGATGTTGGAGCCAAGAAGGATATATTCGAATTGATTGCAAAGCTTGCAAGGAATGGGAAAGCGATCATTTATGCATCATCCGAGCTTTCCGAAATCATTGGCATTACCAACCGGACATATGTGTTATATGACGGGAGCACTGTCATCGAATTAGAAACGAGCAAAACGAATGAAGAAGAACTACTATTCTATTCAACAGGAGGAAAATAGGATGAGCATACCCATTCCTGTTACACAGACAGCGAAAGCGAAGAAGAAGCTGGAACTATTCGACTTTTTCTATAAATACGGCACAATATTGACGATTATCATTCTGATTGGAATTTTTGCCGTGTCCAATCCATCTTTCATTCAAACGAATAATCTGATCAACATCCTGCGTTCCATTTCAATCGTGACCATCATTGCGATCGGCATTACGATATCCCTGACCGTGGATGGCTTCGACCTTTCCGTCGGCTCCGTCGCATCATTGGCCAATGCCATCGTCATATCAATGTTTGTCTGGTTTTCGCAGGATACATTAATCGCCATATTTGCTGCGATCGGCGCCTCACTTGTCGTAGGAGCTTTGAATTCATTCATGATCGTTAAATTGAGAATTCCCGACATGCTGATGACATTGGCTACCATGTTCATTATCCAGGGAATTGCCCTTACTTATACAAAAGGGGCAACGGTTTCGCAAAATATGGTCATGCCCGACGGGACATTCGCAACAGGACTGATCAGCCCATTTTTCGCCAAAATTGGCCAGGTACCATGGATAATCCTGATCATGGCAGTCATTGTGATTGCGACCCATATCTTTTTGACTTATACGAAGCACGGTCGTTATATGTACATTATTGGGGGAAATAAGGAAGCGGCGAGACTTTCCGGGATATCGGTTAATAAATACAAAATCCTTGCCTATCTGCTTTCAGCTCTATTAGCTGCAATCGGGGGGATTGTCCTAGCTTCAAGGGTCATGACATCGGAAATCAATTCAGGGTCCCCCTATTTAATGGATGCCGTTGCAGCAGCCTTCATTGGTTCCTCCGTTTTAGGAGCGGGAAAACCGAATGCATTTGGAACCTTTGTCGGTGCAGTCCTGATCGGAATCCTTCAAAATGGTTTGATCATGATGTCCGTTCCGTATTATGCGATGGATATCGTCAAAGGAACAGTGCTGGCCCTTGCGCTCGCGGTAACCTATTACAAACAAAAACACTAAAATGAATTCGTTACGTTAATCTACAAGAAAACTATCATTGGGATTGTTGATTATTGATAAAGATCCTGTTGGATATGCAACAGGATCTTTCCTTTTTTAAAAGGGACGGGTCATGGATATAAATTTACGTAACTTCATCATTTTACTTAATAATAATGAACTCTTTTTACTTTCGCTAAAATGGGGGCAGGAGGACCTTTTGCTCCCTCATTGTTGGAGTATAAACAGTGACCACAAAAAGTAAATTTTTATAGGGAACTTACTTTACCTTTTAATAAAATTGATAATGATCTATTGTAAAGTATGAACATTCATATCCTACTTATCTAAAGGAGAGTGTAAACTTATGCGTGAAACCTGTGTTCCGACTGGCGTGAAACCAAATGACACTGGCTTTGGATATACGTTGTCCTTAATAGGCGGTAAATATAAAATGATCATAATGTATTGGCTGTCTGAAAATAAGGTTATGCGGCATAATCAGCTGAAGCGAAGTATCGGTACCATTTCCTTTAAAACACTAAGCATCATGTTAAAAGAGTTGGAGGCAGACGGCCTTATCATACGCAAGGAATTTCCCCAAATACCCCCAAAAGTAGAATATTCATTATCTGAACGTGGTTTATCTCTCATTCCATTATTAAATTTGATGTGCGAGTGGGGAGAAAAAAACAGTTTGCCAGCTCAGGAGACTGTACAGCCGTAGGTGTAGCTATTTTGATTAATTCAAAAGAAGTATTTCCCTAACAAGGAAATACTTCTTTAATGAAACTGCCTATTAAAGGTTGTCGACAAAATTCAAATAATCTTGTGCACTATTTTCCAATTCGCTTGCGGACGGCTCATTTTCAGCACCATAAAACGCAAAGAATGAACGATAATCTGCATTGCAGTATAGGAAGGTAGTTTCAAAGGGAGATAATAAATGTTCAAGTGTATAGCGATATCTTCCCTCTTCACTAAAATCAACTTTGTTAATTCCGGCAGATACAGCTAAAGCAGCTTTGCGATTCTTTAATTTATCGCCTCCATTTGAACCATAAGCCCATCCATAAGTAAAAACATCGTCAAGCCATCTTTTTAGGAGAGGCGGACAATTAAACCAATAAAAAGGGAACTGTAAAACAAGATTACTATGTGATTCGATTAATTGCTGTTCTTTTTCCGCATTAATGTTTCCGTCAGGGTAAACCTTATTCAATTCGTGTACTGTATACTTTTCCGGATACTTCCTGAGCTCTTCTACCCATCGCTTATTTATTACGGATGTTTCTAGACTTGGGTGTGATACGATAACAAGAGTTTTCAAAGATTTCTCCTCCTTAATTATTATTTATCTTAAGTATAAAGTGCACTCTGCAAGTACGTAAGTATGCACTTTTAGTATAGGTACTTACCTAAAGGAGAGTGTTAAATCAGGTATAAGTCTTTAAAGAGATTAGAAAAGAATGAATGGATTTCTTTTTACTGGGGGGGTGAGCAAGGACCTCGTTCTTTGTCGTTCAGCTCTTTTCCTTTTGGTCTAAAGTGACCGGTAGTTGCATAAGATTTTTTTTACTTTATAATTAGTACCAGGTATTAATATCAGTTATAAAATTGATGCAATTCATAACACGAGGTGGTTATTTTATGTTCAAATCCAAAGCACGTATTACTGCGATAGGTTCTTATGTTCCAGAAAAAAGGTTAACAAATAAGGACTTAGAGAGAATGGTTGAAACCAATGATGAATGGATTGTTAAACGTACTGGTATTAAAGAGCGAAGAATTGCACATGAAGAAGAGTTTACTAGTGATATAAGTTATAAAGCTGTAAAGGATTTAATGGAACGGTATGATAAATCTGTCGAAGATGTTGATATGATTATTGTCTGTACCTTTACACCTGATTTTAACACTCCAAGTGTAGCTTCTTTAGTCCAAGCAAAGCTAGGTATTAAGAATACTGGAGCTATTGATTTAAACGCAGCTTGTGCAGGATTTACTTATGGGTTGCATGTAGCTAATGGATTAGTAACATCTGGTTTAAATAAGAAAGTTCTTGTTATTGGAGCTGATACTTTATCTAAAATTATGGACTATGAGGATCGAGCCACTTGTATTTTATTTGGAGATGGTGGAGGAGCAGTTCTTGTAGAATATGATGAAAAACAGCCAAGTTTTATTTCTTCACATTTATATTCGGAAGGAGAAGGCGGAAAAAATTTATATAGTACAAACCTATCGACACGTATAAATGGTGAAGACTTGAATAATAGTGGTAACCTTGTTCAAAATGGACGTGAGGTTTATAAATGGGCTGTTACTACTGTTCCAAAAGGAATGCAAACTGTGATGAAAAATACTGATTTTCATTTGAATGATGTTGATTGGTTCGTTCCGCATAGTGCAAATTTAAGAATGATTGAGTCAATATGTGATAGAAGTGGCTTTCCAATTGAGCGTACTTTATATAGCTTAGTGGAGTATGGAAATACTTCTTCAGCAACCATACCATTAGCTTTAGATCAAGGAGTAAGTGAAGGAAAGCTCAATAATGGTGAGAAGATTTTATTATATGGTTTCGGTGGTGGGTTAGCACAAGCAGGATTGCTTATCAATTGGACCCTATAACACTTTTTTCTGCTACTGATCAGCCGCTTTGTTCTTATTGATATAAAGGGTCAGTTTAAGTTAACTAGGATACTAAAATAACAAAAGACACCGTACTAATAGGTATGGTGTCTTTGACTTATCTTAAGGGATTTCAAAATCTCCAAATGGGCGGAAGTCGTCTTTAGTAAGAAGTTTGGGTTGGTTAGTGATAAGTGAACAGTGAAAAGGGCCAAAATATCATGTTTACTCCTATATGTAGTGGGAATGCTATTTACAGTAAATATCCCTGGGATTTGAGGAGGAAATTTTAACATGCTTGATGCTAAGACCATAGAAATCGTTCAATCAACAGCACCTGTTCTAAAGGAACATAGTAAACCAATAGGAAAGAGATTTTATGAAATACTATTTTCAAAAGCTCCTGATTTGTATAACCTTTTTAACCAAACGAACCAAAAAAGAGGAATCCAACAGGAGGCCTTGGGGTATGCTGTCTATGCTGCAGGTGAACATATTTCGAACCTTGAAGCGATAAAACCGGTAATTAAAAGAGTTACTGAGAAACATCGTGCCATAGGGGTCAAGCCTGAACAGTATCCGGTTGTAGGTGAAACGTTGCTTCAAGCAGTTAAAGATGTGTTGGGTGACACAGCCACAGATGAAATCATAGAGGCATGGGGAAAGGCCTATGGCTATATTGCCGATGCCTTTATTGATATTGAAAAAAACCTTTATGAGGAAACAGAACATCAGCCTGGTGGATGGGAAGGATATCGAAACTTCAATATCGATAAAAAGATAAAAGAAAGTGATGTGGTAACCTCCTTTTATCTAAAGCCTACAGACGGAAAACCCATTGCCTCCTATCATGCTGGGCAATACTTAACACTTAAGGCTGAAATTCCTGGCGAGAAATATACGCACATACGCCATTACAGTCTTTCGGATTCACCTGGTAAGGATTACTACCGAATTAGTGTTAAACGTGAAGATGCCCATGGAGATGCCCCATCTGGAATTGTATCTAACTATTTGCATAAACAGCTGCAAGTTGGAGATACGCTGCAATTTTCTGCTCCTGCAGGTGACTTCGAACTGGATAACACCGAATTACCCGTTGTTCTAATTAGTGGGGGTATTGGAATTACACCTTTGCTTAGCATGTTAAATACCATTATAGAAAAGCAACCACAACGTCAGGTTACGTTTATCCATGCAACAAGCAATAGTCAAACACATGCTTTTAAAGATCATCTGCAACAAATAGTGAATGAACACCAACATATAAAATCATATGTAGTCTATGGTGCACCAACAGAAGCCGATCGAGCCTCTGGACATTTTGATAAAGAAGGATACGTGGGTTTAGACTTCCTGCAATCTATCGTTCCATCAAAAGAAGCTAATTTTTATTTCTGCGGACCTATTCCTTTTATGGAAGCAATCAATGAGGCCTTGAATAAATGGAGTGTATCGAAAGACCATATTCATTATGAAGTATTTAGTCCACTCGCTATTTTAGGAGAAAAATAAGTAAACTAAATTTGTGAATAAAAAGGGTCTTTCATTGAAGTGAACCCAAAAAGTTAGGCACTTGCAGCCTTGAGGACATGAACCTGGTAATCTACCGGGCTCATGCCTTTTAATTTTATCTTGATTCGTTGATGATTTTAGTAATGGAAATATTCTTCTAGTTCTTGTTGAGATGCTTCATGTCTTTTTTGTGCAATAGATTTAGGTTTTTTTTTCCTTAATGGTATAAAGTAAAAAAACTGCACCTCAAATTGTTAGTTGGTGACTAACGATTGGGGTGCAGTTCATTTTAGGGTTCTCTGTTATCCGACACTTGAAATTAAGTTACTTAACATTTTTCTCGGAAGCGTCTGTATTCTCTATCGAACCATTCTCTTGTTTATTTATTGCATTTTCAGCGATATTCAACTTTTTTCTCATTGGGAAGTAATACAAGACAGCTGGGACAACTAAACCAATAATCCAAGCGATATCTGCCCCTTCAAAGACCTTGGCTATCGGTCCTACATAGAATGATGTATTTATAAAAGGGATTTCCGCCAAGATTGATACAAGAAATGCCATACAGGTAATCCAATTTATTTTCCCATATTGACCGTTCACATCAAAAATATCTTTTACATTGTAACGGCCATGTCGCAGCAAATAATAATCAACAAGATTAATGGATGTCCAGGGAATTAAAAAATAACTAATAAAAAAGATGAAATTCAAGAAAAAGGATAGAAAATTACTCTGACCCAGTAAGCACAATACGGTTCCTGCAACTGTTACACAGAATATCATTCCTATTCTAACTTTCGGTGTGACCTTTAATTTAATGAACGGTTCAATTGTCGTTATCGTTGCCATGAATGCCCCATATAGGTTAAAGACATTTATAGCAAGCTGTCCAAAGATGATTATAAAGAACATGATTAAAGCAAAATTTCCAAACAGGCTGGCCAAATTACCGCCAGAGTGATCAAGGAAGTTAGGAATGGCTATGGTTAAGGTTGCGCCTAATGTCATCATCCATATAGTCCCGATGACTGTGCCAGCGTAACTATACCAAAATGTATGGGCAGTGGGTGTGGTTATCGGTAGATAGCGAGAATAGTCTGCAACGTAGGGGGCATATGCCAATTGCCAAGTAGCAACCATACTGACCGCCAGCAAAAACACTGGTAAATCCAAATTCCCCATTGCCCAACTACCTGCCGGAACTTGCAATTGGAAGACTATATATGTAGCTACAATATAAATACAGAGAGACGCCCAGGACAATAATTTTTGCATTTTATGAATTAAGTTATAGCCATAAATGGTGGCCACGAAACAAAGTACATTTAACAGTATTATGCTCCATGTTTGGTCGATTTTTGTTAAGCTGCTTAAGGTTTGCGCTGCAAGCAAACCGCTGCTGGCAAAGAAACCTAAATAGACAAACATAACGAGAAACAAGGGGAAAATGGCTCCGATTACACCAAATTGAGCTCGGCTTTGGATCATTTGCGGAATTCCGAGCTGAGGTCCTTGAGCTGAATGGGAGGCCATGAAAATGGCGCCTAATAAGGTACCGACAATTATTGCAGCCAGACTCCAAAATAAATTAAGACCTAATGTAATGGGCAATGCCCCAGTCACAAGGGTGGTAATATGCATGTTTGCCCCAAACCAAATTGGAAATAAATCACGGGCCTTGCCATGACGTTCATCTGCCGGAATATATTCTATACTGCGAGTTTCAACTTTCATCAATTTACCCCCTATCAAATTCGGTATACTACCATGTACCATGCAAGCTTATTTTATAGAATCACTATAATTGTAAGCGTATACAGATGTCAATATTTTCAGAAAAAATAATTTTTTAGGGAATTACCCTAAATGATCAGTTCATTCATCTAGTAAATTTCAATAAATCAGATTAATTATTAGATTGAAAGATTGAGAATATGAAACTCTTGTTTGAAAATTATGGAACAGTGTATCTACGAATAAAAAATAAAATTTTATATTTTTTGAATTGACAGTCTATTTAACATGACCTATAATTGCACTTATCAAGAGCTTGCATGGTACATGGTACAAACTTTTAGAAGGAGGGGCTTTTCATTACAGCTATCTTAACGTTGGGGATTACGGCTCAGGTTACGAACGCCATACGCGAATCAATAGTAACTGGAGAATATGAACCAGGACAAAAATTATCGGAAACTGTTTTATCTGAATATTACAAAGTTAGCAGAACCCCTATTAGGGAAGCATTTAAACAGTTAGAAAGAGAAGGGCTAGTCGAGATCATTCCAAGAGTTGGAACGTGTGTGACCAAGCCAACTGAAAAGGAACTAAATGAGTTATTTACTTTAAAGGAAGTAATGGAAGGGCTTGCAGCGGGTTTGCTTGCAGAAAGCGGCGGTGCTGAAGACATTAATAAACTTAAGCAAGCGGTGTCCGACATGGAAATTGCTATACAAACTTCGGATAAAAAGCTATATGTCGAGGCTAATGATGTTTTTCATTCAGTCATTCAAGAAGGCGCCAATAACTCTAAATTAAGTTACATGCTGAATTTGCTGCTCAATCAAATACCTTATAGACAGTATGTCTTTTTAACCATTGAAGATCCGGTTCGCCGTGAGAGATCACTAAAGGAACATCAGGCGGTCTTGATAGCCATAGAAAAAGGCAATCGGGAGGAAGCGGAGAAGGCAATGCGAGAGCATGTAAAAGCAAGTGGAATGCAGCTTAAGATGGACATAGCAAAAAAACTTGGTCAAAAAAAGTGATATGAGGGGGAATGAGTTTTATGAAATTTGGAATCTTTGCAAATCTTGCAGGACAGGGAAGACATGATGAGTATTATAAAGTGTTGGATGAAGCCCGTGAGCAAGCGATTTACTGTGATGAAAATGGTTATGATTCGATTTGGTATACCGAACACCACTTTGGTCATGAAGGAAATGAACTGATTTCTAACCCGATCTTAATGGGTGCCGATATTGCTGCACGTACAAAGAACATTCGAATTGGCCAAGCTGCCAATGTCGCCACTTTCTGGCATCCACTGCGTTTGGCGGAAGACATAGCAATGCTTGATCAGTTAAGCAAAGGTCGTGTGGAAGTGGGCCTGGCTCGTGGATTATACGGAAGGGAAGCGGCTAATCTAAACACTTTGGCAGATCCAGCAAATCAAGAACAAAACCGGGCACTGTTTGAAGAAACATTGGAAATTTTAAAAAAGGCTTGGTCAAACCGTTTCTTCTCACATCAAGGTGACATCTATCAATTTCCTCCTAAAGGGTTAAAGTGGAGTCACCCTATGAGTCCATCAACTTCGGAATTCATGGATATGGAAAAAGGCGAAATTGATAAAATATCCCTTATGCCTAGACCTTACCAGCAATCACTTCCTCTGTGGCAAGTAATTGATTCACCGCGTTCTATTGAATTGGCTGCGGAAAACGATATACAAGGAATGTTTTGGATGCCTACCGTCAAAGAACTAAAAGGCCGTTTTGAACTGTATCGGGAAAGGGCTTCCAAAGCAAAAGGCTATGAAGTCCCACTTGGTCAGGGTATTGCTTTAGTACGTGATGTATATGTAGCGGAAACCATGGAACAGGCTCGTCAAGATGCGGCAGAAGCAGTATTGAACAATTATCGCTGGATTTGTCACTGGAGGGGGCTAAGCAACCTTATGGATCCGGGCGAAACAGTAAAGGAAGGACAGGAATTGAACTATGAATTCTTACATCCAAGAAATTTATTGTTTGGTACACCTGACTATGTAGCAGAGAAAATTCAAGAATTGAAGGAAGAGCTGAATTTAGAAACATTACTGCTTTGGGTCAACCATAATGGTTTGCCACATGAAAAAATGATGAAAAGTTTAAAATTGTTCACGGAAGAAGTTATGCCAAAATTCACAGAAACTAAAATGGGGGTAATGTAAATGTTAGATATTCGTAAAGTGTATACAGCTATTGAAGAAACACGTATTGAGGGCGGTAAAAAAGTAGAGAATCCCATCAAGATGATAATAACTATGGCGGTTATCAAAAACCCATGGGCTGGCAGAGGGTATGTTGATAATTTAAAACCGGAAATTGACGAATATGCACCGCAAATTGGTGAACTATTAGTTGCTGAACTATTTAAGCACATTGATTCGGCTGATGATGTCGAGGCATTCGGCAAGGCAGCTGTCGTGGGAGTGGATGGGGAAGTTGAACATGCATCAGCTTTTATCCATACTTTGAAATTCGGTAACAAATTCCGGGACGCTGTGAAAGGAACGAGTATCTTGAGCTTTACTAATAAGCGTGGTGGAGCTGGAACTGCGGTGCTCATACCGATGGTACATAAGACAGATGATTCTGAACGTTCTCATTTCATTACATTCGAAGCTTCTATACCTGATGCACCGAGGGCCGATGAGATTGTTGTTGCTATTGGGGTTTCTACAGGAGGACGTCCTCATCCAAGAACAGGAAACAGGCATCAAGATATGGTTGAAATGGGGCTGGTTTAATGCCAACTGCATTGCATGGAAAAGTTTCACTTCATTATGAAGAGAAAGGGATTGGTCAATCGCTTATCTTTATTCATGGTGTTGGTCTTGATCTTACGATGTGGGAAGAACAAGTTGAAGATTTGTCGAAACATTTCCGTGTTATCACATATGACATGGTTGGGCACGGAGGATCTGAGCATCCTCCGGGTCCTTATTCCCTTTCTCAGTTTGTTGAGCAGTTAGCAGAACTGATGAATCACCTACGAATTGAGAGAAGTCATATTATTGGTTTCTCCATGGGTGGTATGGTCGCTCAGGCATTTGCATTAAAATATCCGGATAAAGTGAAAACGCTAACAATCATGAACGCAGTGGCCAATCGGACGAAGGAACAGAGGAAAACCGTTTTAAAAAGAGTGGAAGAAGTGAAAATAACGGGACCTTTAGCAACAATTGAACCAGCCATTAAACGCTGGTTTAATCCAGAATTCTTAAACTTACAGGAAGAAACCGTCAGTAAGATTCGGAAAAGACTTCAGACAAACGACGCTGCTTCATATTTAGCTGCCTATACACTATTTGCAACAGCGGATGAAGATTTGTGGCCGCAGATTCACCAGATTAATATACCGACCCAAATTATAACAGGGGAGCATGATGTAGGTTCAAATCCCGAAATGGCGAGACAAATGCATGAAAAGATTGTACATTCAGAACTAATTATAGTACCTAATATGAGGCATATGCTACCGATGGAAGGATCCAAAATAGTGAACGAAGCTATTAGGTCGTTTATTGAAAGGCAAAAGCAAAGGGGTGACTCGATGTGAAAGAGCTGAAGAAATATCAGATGTATATTAACGGAGAATGGGTAGAATCATCAAGTGGTGAATATTTCGATAGTTATAACCCTGCAACTGAAGAAGCTTGGTGTCAAGTCGCAAAAGGGAATGCTGAAGATGTAAATCGTGCCGTTCAATCTGCGCATAATGCATTCTTGCATTCAGGATGGACTGATATGACATTCACAGAGCGGGGGCGCCTGGTTAGAAAGCTTGGAGAGCTGATTGCTATACACTCTGAAGAGCTTGCGAAAGTCGAATCACTGGATAATGGGAAGTTAATACGTGAAATGCGTGGTCAGGTAAAGTATTTACCTGAATTTTTCTATTACTATGCAGGGCTAGCAGATAAAATCCATGGTCAAACCTTACCTATTGATAAAAAAGATATGTTCGCTTTTACGTCCAAAGAGCCGCTGGGGGTAGTAGCCGCCATTACTCCTTGGAATTCCCCTCTTTATTTAACAACCTTGAAGCTTGCACCTGCACTTATAGCAGGAAATACTATAGTCATTAAACCTTCAGAAATGACTTCGGCATCTCTATTGGAGCTGGTGAAACTGGTTGAAGAGGCTGGTTTTCCACCTGGTGTAGTCAATGTTGTTACCGGATTTGGAATGCCTGTAGGCGATACACTCACCTCCCATCCTCTTGTAAGGCGTGTGGCCTTTACGGGAGGTTCGGAATCAGCACGGCATATTGTTCGTAATTCGGCTCAAAATTTTGCTCAGGTATCACTTGAACTTGGAGGGAAATCACCGAATATCGTGTTTGAGGATGCTAACCCGGATAATGCCGCGATGGGAATCATAGCTGGTATATTTGGTGCTTCGGGACAAAGTTGTGTGGCTGGTTCACGTGCATTTTTACATGTCGACATTTACGATGAAGTGATGCAAAAACTCGTAGACCGTGTATCGAAAATTAAGATTGGTGATCCTTTTCGAGATGATACTGAAATGGGACCGCTGGCAACGCAAGCCCAATTGGAGCGTGTCCAAAAATACGTAGCTATCGGGTTAGATGAAGGTGGAAAACTTGTTTGCGGAGGTAAAAAGCCTGAATATTTAGATAAAGGATGGTATTTTGAGCCCACTATTTTCGAGCATCACGATAACGATTCCCGCATTACTAAAGAAGAAATATTTGGTCCTGTGTTAAGTGTTATCCCTTTTAAAGATGAAAAAGAGGTTATTCAATTAGCAAACAGTACTGATTACGGATTAGCGGCCGGAATTTGGGTGAGTGATATTGCAAAAGCCCATCGAGTCGCGAAAGCTATACGTGCTGGAATCGTTTGGGTGAATACCTATCGAAGTATTTCACCAATTGCTGCAATCGGCGGCTCTGGCCTAAGCGGTTATGGAAGAGAAGGCGGTTATGAAGCGATTCATGAATATATGCAAGATAAAGTGGTTTGGATCAATACATCATCTGAACCGATTCCTGACCCGTTCATAATGAGGTAGTGAAATTTGAAGGGTAGACGCCTTTTATCGATGTGTATTAATAAGGAGGAAAGTGAAATGAAATTACTAGGAATTTCAGGAACGATCATAGGAACAAAGACGAAAGTTGTTATTGAAAAGGTTTTAGAGGAAGTTAAGAATAACCATCCAGATATCGAGGTCGAACTGCTTGATTTGAAAAAGTATGATGTTCAATTTTGTGATGGCCGTAATCCGTCAACATACACCGGAGATACGAAAAAAGTAATTGATATCGTTACCTCAGCAGACTTTTACATTATAGGAACACCAATATTCCAAGGATCGATTACGGGTGCTCTTAAAAACTTATTTGATTTAATCCCCCCGAAGGATTTCCGTAATAAAGTAATGGGGCTTGTGGCTACTGGTGGAACCTACCAGCATTATTTAGTCATTGAAAATCAGCTGAAACCTATAGCCAGTTATTTCCGAGCATTTGTTGCACCTGGCTCTGTTTATGCTCATAACGACCATTTCAATACACAAAACGAACTGGTTGATGAGGAAGTTTTGGAACGTATTTCAATGCTGGGTGAAGAAGTCGTTTTTATGCAAAAAGCATTGAAGAGTACTAAACCAGAGCACCAATTAAGCTAAAAAATAGTAGATTTACAAAATGAAAAAACTCCAGCTGATAAATCGTTTTGGAATTGAGTACATTTCAATTAGCAGAGCTAAGTAGCAAGGAGGGGACAAATTGCTATTAGATGTAGAAGAGATAATAAACTTAACTGATTTATCCTTTATTAAAGTCTGTAATGAACAGTATGGGATTAATAGAGGGGTTTATAATACCATTGATGCTTGGTTTTATAAGCAAGGAATTAGTAACATTCTAGAAAGAAGAAATAGCATATTATATTTTCTTGAATTTATTAAGCAAAGTTCCGGGAAAGAAAATAACCACTATAAATTCGGTCACGGTGGATTAACGACAAAATTAGAAGAATATTATTTTCTAAGATTGGAATCGACCGTTTCAAAAATTGCCTCTAATCTTTAGATGAAGCACATACAAAGAGTGAAGGGTGGCTGAGAACATGACAATCATAGATAAAGTAGAAAAAAAACATTTACTAATTAAAGGGGAATGGGTGGAGGCCAAGGAGTATAGTCAACTTCGATCTCCTTTTTCAGGTGAAGTCATAGCTGAAATCCCCTTGGCTACAGACGAGGAAACCGACCAAGCTATCGAAGCAGCGCAAAAAGCTACAAAGGTGATGGCAAAAATGCCGGCCCACCAACGTGCGAAAATCCTTGAAACATTGGCCCAACTTCTTGAGGAGCGCGCAGATGAAGCCGCTCAAATCATATCTATTGAGTCAGCAAAGCCGGTTACAACCGCGAAGGGCGAGGTGGCGCGGACAATTGAAACGTACAAGTTTGCCGCTGAAGAAGCGAAACGAATTCATGGAGAAACGCTTACGCTGGATGCCGCCCAAGGTGGCGAAAACCGACTTGGTTACACTGTACGTGAACCAATTGGAGTGATTGGGGCCATAACACCTTTCAATTTCCCTATGAATCTAGTCGCCCATAAAGTAGGTCCGGCCATCGCCGCAGGAAATACAATTGTATTAAAGCCAGCAAGCCAAACGCCTTTATCCTCTCTATTCCTTGGAGAACTATTACAGGAAGCAGGATTGCCTGCAGGAGCATTAAATGTGGTCACGGGTGGAGGAAGAGTGGTTGGAGACAAGTTGGTCACAGATTCTAGAGTAAGCATGATTACTTTTACCGGTAGCCCAGGAGTTGGGATTGGCATCCGCAACAAGGCAGGATTGAAACGAGTGACGCTGGAGCTGGGATCCAATGCAGCTGTCATCATTGACAGTGGTGTGGATATCGATAAGATTATTTCCCGTTGTGTGACTGGGGCATTTTCAAACCAGGGACAAGTATGCATTTCTTTGCAAAGGGTTTATGCTCATGAAGAAGTCTATGATCGTTTTGTTGAAAAGTTTATAGAAGCAACGAAACTATTAAAATTAGGTGATCCGCTTGATCCAGAAACGGATATTTCCGCTTTGATTTCCCCGAATGATGTTGATAGAACCCTCAATTGGATTGAGGAGGCGAAACAAGATGGAGCCAAGATTGCAACAGGTGGAATAGCGGAAGGCAATATCCTTCATCCGACCGTCATATTAGATGCTGATGCATACTCAAAGGTATCTTGTCATGAAGTGTTCGCCCCAATCGTGTTGATTAACAAGGTTCAATCAGTAGAACAAGCAATTGATTTAGTGAACGATTCCAATTACGGCCTGCAAGCAGGGATTTATACGAACGATGTACGTACAGCACTGGATGCGGCAGAAAATTTACAAGTTGGTGGAGTCATGATCAACGACATTCCGACATTCCGTGTGGATAATATGCCGTATGGTGGAGTGAAGGAAAGTGGAACTGGCCGTGAAGGATTAAAATATGCAGTGGAAGAAATGACAGAAATGAAGCTGGTTGTCTGGAACCGAAATTAGGGAGTGGAAAAGCATGGCTTATTATGCAGCAATTTTACATATGATTGATGCTGAAAAAAATATAGAAGTGCGCCCACAGCATATCGAGTATTTAAACGAACTTGATCGTAAAGGGAAGGTTTTTGCAAGAGGGCCTTTTGCAGATGGCTCAGGCGGCTTGGTTGTCTATATTGCAGACACATTTGAAGAAGCACTCTCATTAGCGGAAAATGATCCCCACGTTGTATATAAAGTTCGTAGACTGGAATTAAAAGAGTGGAACATTTAATAACGAAACGTTATGAGTGCGTGTCATTGCATTATAAAGAGGGTTGCCTCAGCAACCCTCTTTATAATGCATGTGCAGGTCAACTCCATAAATAAAGTTCTACCAAAAGTGAGTAACTATATTAATCAGACCTTACGACCCTTTGATAACTGCCGGTTGTTAAATGCGAAAGTATTAGTGCAAAAAGGTTCAAAGAGCGAAATAAATCCTTCGTGAAGTTAAACAAGCGTGGATTACACCGATATATATAAATAGGTTTAAAAGTCTTGTCTATACAAGGCTTTTTTTGAATTATGGTCAATTGGCAAATTCTTGATATATGTGATGGCAAGATGGCTTATTAGATTAAACAATTATATGATTGAGTAGCTGCTTACAATAAAATTTCTGAAAACAGCTGGAACGTTTTTTTTGAGGGTTTGTTAAATATGCACGTTGAATTCCACTCCAGGCACTCGCTTTCCGCGGGCGGTCCGGGAGCCTCCTCGGCGCCTTTGCGCCTGCGGGGTCTCCCCTGGACTCGCTTTTCCCGCAGGAGTCTCGCACCTTCCGTTCCAATCAACTTTGTGTTAAAAATTTAGATAGAAACCCTATTGTCTACAAAGGGGGGGGCGGAATGGTCTTCATCCCGAAGCATGATTTTAAAACTCTTCATGGTTTTTTACTGTAATCCTTAATGGATTGCAGAAATTTGCGACACTCCTGCCGAAAAACTGGCTAGTCGAGACACCAAAGGCGCTTGCTTTGATGAGGCTTGGCAGACAGCCGGCAGAAAGGAAGCGGATTTCTGAAATCAACTGAATCTTTTTAAAAGAAAAAACTGTAGGCAAAACTCCTTTCCTTCGAATTTGTCTACAGTCTGTGAGAGGCTGCTTACATAGCTGCTTTTTTTGTTATTTCCAAAGTCACCGCCGCTTTTTTTTGACTGTCTGCAATTTCTTTTTAGTTTGAACTTTCTACAGCAGTTCCTGAAAATTAAACTGATTCCCTTGATATATCAAGGTTTTCTTCGGTGTCACTCATAAGTTGCATAGTAATGCGCTTATTACTATCTTTACTTTGCATAATTCATCTCACAATACTAGGAGTAGGAAAGGCGATGAACTCATTATGATTTTTAGCGAACGATTAAAAAAAGAACGGGAAAAAAGAAATTGGTCACAAAATGATCTTGCAGAGAAGATTCACGTGAGTCGCCAATCTGTGTCCAAATGGGAAACGGGAAAAAATTATCCAAGTATTGAAGTACTCATTAATTTAAGTGATTTATTTCAAATTACGGTAGATGAATTATTAAGGAGTGACGAGGAATTGAAAGAAAAAATAATAAGGGAAAGTAAGCAGTTAGCATTTCCAAAAAGGAAAATGTTTTTTGATATCGTGCTATTAATAGGAGCATTTTTGTTAGTGTCTAAATTAACCATTTTTGGTCTTAACAAATTTGCTGGGACCGATATTACAATTTTAAAAAGCATGCCAGTTGTATCGAACTTTTTACCATTAGCTTTGATGGTTATTGGTGGTGTAGGTTCAGACTATTTGAAAGATAAATATGTAGATTGAAAGGACCCTGCATATAAAACTGCATAATGAATCACAAAATGGAATCTTTTTTTCCTATATTAGGAGATGGGGAGACTATTTGATTGAACTTGATCATAAAAGAACAGAACCTTTGAATTTTAGGTTCTGTTCCTATTTGTTATTTGAACTTTTGCACTTCTTCTTTTCCCTCGAATTTGTTATCTTTCAATATGCCGATTTCTTCAATATGGTTTCGTGCCGTTTCATCCCCTAATTTATAAATGAGGGCATAAAGTCTTTTCATGGCTGCATCGTATTTATCATTTGCCCGGTCATGATGATAGAGAAGGTAGGGCACATGTGAACGGGCATATGCCTCCAGGTCATCTGTCCGGTGTTCCTCCAAGCATTGTTTCAATTCTGCAAGTTCCTCATCAGTTGCGTGTATAGTGAAGCTCGGATTCTCTTCAAGTTTTTGTCCGAGTACGTCGCCGCTGACCAAATCGACATGGTAGGTCTGTTTTTCCTGTATCATTCTGCACATCATCCTTTCAAGCATTTATCTATTCTGTACCACTATTTGTAAAAAGTTAATCATGAACGTAAACATTTCCTTAATGAAAAAGATAGGAAATAGAGGTATCGGATTTCTTATCAAATGGTTTAAGATGGATTTACAGAATATTATGGAAAAGTGAGGGAGTGACATAGTGAAGAGGTCAATCATGGTTATTTTTTTTGTGTTGATTGCTTCAGGCTGCGTAACAAGGAATTATGATTCCAATATGGATTTAGGGAAAAGTCAGTTGAATGAGGAAAATTATTTAGAAGCCCATGAGGCATTTGAATTAGCTTATAAAGAAGCAAAAACACCGGAAGCAAGGGAGTTAATGGATCTTTCAGGTTTTCTGGCAAGTGGGATGAAGTATTACGACGAACAGGATTTTGGTTCGGCCAAAAGCGATTTTGAAAAAGCAACCGCATATAAAGCAAAATATCGGGAAGGTAAACAAATGGTTTCAAAGGCGGTGGAAATGCACCCGGTATCAAACTCCGCCACGATAGAAACTGTAGAGGGGAATGACGAACCGGTGGAGGAAGCAACTGAGGACGGATCCAAAGTAGAAGATAAGGCGGCAACGGAAACAAAAGGCAAAGGAAGCAAGGATTCGGTTAGTACATTAAGTAAATCTCAGGCGGAGAAGCTTGTGAAGGATTATGTGGACATGGGAAATTTCCCGAATTTGCATATCGAACATGATCATGATTCCGAAAAGGGAGATTATATTTTTCATGTTTTCGAGGTGGATGAACCTAGTCAGAAAAGTGGCCACAAAACCACTTGGGGCTGGTATGGCGTGAATAAGAAGACTAAAGAAGTTTATGAAGTCATGTAAGGATAACTGAATGGTCGGATTAAAGGCCCCTGTTGAGGCCTTTTTTATTTTGTGGCGCGGCAAAGTACAGGATTCGATAAAATTTTATAATTTTTGTAAAAAGGTCACCTTATTCTTTATTTTCTTAAGGATTTTTTAATATTTACTGTTTATGATTGAGCCAAGTAAAGGACAATCCTAGGAGGGGTAAAGATGGAGAATTATAATGGTGATGAGCAAGTCAGAGTCAAGGCAGAACGGAAAAAGGGTAAATCTCTTTGGGTAACCAGTCTTGTTTCCGGAGCGGTTGCTTCTATGGTTACATCGTCTGTATTTCTATTTGGCGGGGATTTTATAGATCATGGGAAAAGTTCAGTGAATGAGGCAACAGAAACGGCAGGTGTACAGCAAACGGAAAGTGTTGAAAAGGATAAAAGTGTCACGGCGGAAAAGTTATCGACAAGTACGGATTCAAATGATAGGGCAAAGATGGTCGAATCAGCATCCAAATCAATTGTAGGGGTCGTGAATTTACAGGAGATGCAAAACCAGAACCCGTACCAACAGCAAAGCACGGAGAGCGAAACGGTTGAGAGCGGCACTGGCTCAGGGGTCATTTATAAAAAAGCTAATGGGAAAGCCTATATCATTACGAACAATCATGTTATTGAAGGAGCTAAGGAAGTCGAAATTTCATTGTATGATGGACAAAAAGCAACGGCAACGGTTGTCGGCGCGGATGCTTTGACAGATTTAGCGGTTTTGACAATTGATGCCTCGAAAGCACCGGAGGGAATTAAATTCGGTAATTCTGATAGCATGCGTCCAGGTGAAGAAGTATTGGCAATTGGCAACCCACTTGGACTTGATTTTTCACGATCGGTTACACAAGGGATCGTCAGTGCGACCGGACGCTCCATTTCAGTCGATACCTCGGATGGGGAGTGGGAACTTGATGTCCTTCAAACAGATGCAGCGATCAACCCTGGCAATAGCGGCGGTGCTTTGATCAACACCGCTGGGGAAGTGATCGGCATAAACAGCTTGAAGATTTCCGAAAACGGTGTGGAAGGCTTAGGGTTTGCCATACCAAGCAATGATGTGATTCCGATTGTTACGGAGCTGATTGAAAATGGAAAAATCACGCGTCCATATTTAGGAGTCAGCTTGGCCAGTATGGAAGAACTGCCGCAATATTATATTCAAAATGTTCCTGAAGCCGTGAAGTCCGGTGTAATGGTGACGAGTATTGAAGCAGGATCGGCTGCAGCGAATGGAGGGCTTAAGCAACAGGATATCATCGTTGAAATTGATGGAACGAAAATAAATACAGCCGCTGCATTAAGGAAGTACTTATATACAGATAAGAAAATCGGCGATAAAGTAAAGGTTAAAGTATATCGGGGTACTGAAGAGAAAACGGTAACGTTAACCTTGCAAAAACCATAGAAGGTAGTTAGCCCCCTGATTATTCATCAGGGGGCTTTTAATTGGAAGTCGAGAAGTTTTTAGTAGTATACAAAAGGTTAATATCGGAAAAAATAGATAGTGTATTTGCACTGTTTTTCGAATTTTTCATATAGTCTTTAATACCTAAAATCTAATAGCAGCGTGTTCTACTTGTCAAGGTTTTCATTGTGAATATGTTAAAATATAGAAAAGATTTGACAAATTTGTGAAATGTCATAAAATAGAAAGAAAGGGGATGAAATTATGGAAGCTAATCAGAAGATGTTAGATGCAGTGAAATGGGTATCGGGCACAGGTTGTGTAATCGGAATTATTATTTTTGCTTTAAGTTTCTTTGTAAGCGATTACAATAAAGATTATATATTTACCGCCGTTGGAATCGCCATCACACTAAGCGCAGCTGCAATTTTTCTAGTTGGTATATTTTTTGTCCTGACAGAAGAAATGGTAATGAAAACACATAAAGGTGAAAGAATTGTACCGGAAACGACTAAAATCATAAAAATGAAGTCAAAGGCTAACACTCAAACAAAAAGAAGTACAGAATTCAGTAACTAAAACGAGGAATATAGCATAATGAACTTGCATTCTATCATCAGATTTACTAACATGGATGAACGCCTGTCTAAAGAATTTAAGTCAAAGTGATCCGAATGATTGAATGCGCTTTCATTTTGTGAAGGACTTGGATTAATTATCAGTTGGCTACTTTTTAATTCAATACAATATACTGCACTCGTCATGTACCAAAAAAATATTTCAAGTAACCCTTTGTATTTGAAATACATACGATGTGCTTGGACATTCAAACCAAACTGCCTGAACGCCAGGAAGTTTTCACTTTGCATTTTGAACTATATCCACGAGAAAAGGACACTTTTAAAAAGTCCTTTTTTTGTGGTTTTTTTATGCACTTTTCCTTGAAGATACAAAAGGGATGTCGTTGATTTTTGAGTAGTGAGTTTCCAAAAGCGGAGTTTATTGAACCACAAAATGTATTTTTTTGTAAAATGGTTGTTGTCCTGTCCTACTGATATTGATTGATAAACAACTTGACTAGTTGTAATTAGTTTGACTGACCCCTGAATTACTTCACCCAAGACTACTGCTAAACGGCTGTTTAGGAACACTGACAGGGCAATAAGTATTGCGAGGAGAATAAAGCCAATTACATTTCACACTCGTTATTTCCTTATATATATATAATATTGACCAGTGTTGGATCATAAGGGTATTGAAGCATGGAAACAACATCGTATATAATGCGGCTACCATTTACCAACTTCCATGGCCGAGTGAAAAAAATCCGCTATAAATCATGTTTTCCAACGATAGATACCTAATTAACAGGATAGGTAATATAATTCATAATCTTTATAAGTCTTAAGGCAATAAACGTGGTGAATATAATGTGAAAATTTTATTTCATTATATTAGAGTAATATTAAACGGAAAGTGACCGAACTGTCAGCAATCCTGTTCTAATAAGTGAATTTTCCATGGGTAATTTATTAAACAATTATTATATTTCATTTGTTGAAGATTTTCGAACATTTCTGTTCATTTACCATCTTCTTACTGCTCTTTATTGAACTTTATGTGACAGATGTCACTTTATATTGTCTTTTTTTACACTTGGGATTAATATTGGTATGTCGGGTTTGTGAACATGGTAACACTTTGTCCGAATAATTACCAATTGGAATTTTATTATGTAAGAAAGGGGTAGTACTATGAAAATAAAATGGGCTCTATTAACTATACTTTTTACAATTGCCACTGTGCTAACCGGTTGCGATAACCCATTAATGGTCTTGGACCCTAAAGGGCCAGTAGCTGCAACACAAGCAGATGTTATTATGATTTCGATATGGACAATGGCCTTTGTCGTCCTTGTCGTTATGGTACTGTATATCTTCATGATAATGAAATATCGTGCTTCCAAACAGCGTGATGATTATGAACCACCTCATATTGAAGGAAGTAAGGTTCTTGAAATAATTTGGGTTGCGATCCCGATTTTGATCGTCGCTTTCCTATCCGTTGTTACTGTTAAAACAACAAATGAAGTTGAGGCAACACCTAAAGGGTACGGAGATCAAGAACCTTTAGTCATTTACGCTTCATCTTCCAACTGGAAGTGGCATTTTAGTTATCCGGAAGAAGATATCGAAACGGTCAACTATCTGTTTATACCGACTAACCGACCAATCGAATTTAAACTTTACTCATTCGGTCCAATCTCAAGTTTCTGGATTCCACAACTTGGAGGACAAAAATACGCGATGTCGGACATGGTTAATACGTTGCACTTAGCAGCTGATGTACCAGGTGAGTATATGGGTCGAAATTCAAACTTCAGTGGTTCAGGTTTTGCTCAGCAAACGTTCAACGTTAATGCATTGTCAGCAAAAGATTACGATAAGTGGGTAGATGAAATTAAAGCTACTGCTAAACCGATTACTGAGGAAAAATTCAATGAATTATTAAAACCTGGTCATGTGGGACAATCCACTTACACTGGAACTCACTTAGAGTTTTCACCAGCTCCTGAAGGGGAAAATGCTGGTCATGACCACGGATCTTCTGATACTGAAGAAAATGATTCCAAGGATTCACACGAGGAACATTCAGAACACAGCAACATGAATCACTAAGAATTAATTTCATTCGATAAAACAACTAGGTTTACAAGATAAGGAATATTTTCCTGAAAGGAGTCACAAAAGTATGGATTACTTTGATCGATTTGCCGTACCTCATCCAAGTCCTGCGATTTATGCATCCATGATTGCCATTGGTTTAACCATGATTGCGGTTGTTGCCGGAATTACCTATTTTAAAAAATGGGGTTACTTATGGCGTGAGTGGTTAACAACGGTTGACCATAAACGTATTGGTATCATGTACATCTTGGCAGCACTGCTTATGCTTTTCCGCGGTGGCGTCGATGCTCTTATGATGCGTGCTCAAACGGCTATTCCAGATAACGGTCTTTTGGATGGACAGCATTATAATGAGGTATTTACAACACACGGGGTCGTCATGATCCTGTTCATGGCTATGCCATTTATCATTGGGTTAATGAACATTGTTACACCATTACAAATTGGAGCGCGTGACGTAGCATTCCCACGTCTGAACGCAATAAGCTTCTGGTTATTCTTCATGGGGGCAATGCTATTTAACATCTCTTTCGTAGTCGGTGGTTCTCCTGATGCAGGTTGGACATCTTACTTCCCGCTGGCAAGTAACGATTTCAGTGAATCAGTCGGTTCGAACTATTACGCGATTTCACTTCAAATCGCTGGTATTGGTACATTAATGACTGGTATCAACTTTATCGTAACCATCTTGAAAATGAGAGCACCTGGCCTGAACTTAATGAAAATGCCAATGTTCACATGGTCTATCTTGATTACAAACTTCATTATCGTTTTCGCTTTCCCTGTATTGACAGTGGCACTTGCGTTGATGACAATGGATCGTCTATTCGGAACTCAATTCTTTACGATGGCCAATGGCGGTAGCGATATGCTTTGGGCGAACTTGTTCTGGGTTTGGGGACATCCTGAAGTTTATATAGTAATTCTTCCAGCTTTCGGTATTTACAGTGAAATCATTTCGACATTTGCACGTCGTAACCTGTACGGGTATAATTCGATGGTTATCTCCATGGTAGCTATTTCTACATTATCTTTCGTTGTATGGGCTCACCATTTCTATACAATGGGTCATGGTGCAATGGTTAATGGTATCTTCTCGATTACCACGATGGCAATTGCCGTCCCGACTGGTGTTAAGATCTTCAACTGGTTGTTCACACTTTGGAAAGGTAAAATCGTATTTACCGTTCCAATGCTATACTCTTTAGCTTTCATTCCGATTTTCACGCTCGGTGGGGTAACAGGGGTAATGCTTGCCATGGCAAGTGCTGACTACCAATACCATAATACAATGTTCTTAGTAGCTCACTTCCACTACGTTTTAATCCCTGGTACTGTATTTGCCGTACTTGCCGGTTTTACGTACTGGTGGCCAAAAATGTTCGGTTTCATGTTGAGCGAAAAAATTGGAAAATGGTCGTTCTGGTTCATTATAGTCGGCTTTAATGTAACATTCTTCCCGATGTTCATCACTGGTTTAGATGGGCAGGCACGTCGTATGTATACGTACTCTGAATCAACAGGATATGGTCCATTGAATATGCTCTCTTTCGTTGGAGCGATTGGTTTAGCGATAGGTTTTGCACTTATTGTGTACAATATCTATTGGAGTACTCGTTATGCATCAAGAAATATCTCAAACGATCCATGGGATGCACGTTCTCTAGAGTGGGCTACACATACACCTATCCCTGAATATAACTTTGCAATTGTGCCAACAGTTGCTTCTACAGAAGCATTCTGGGATTCAAAGAAAAAAGGCTTTAAATTATTTGGCGGTAAAGTAGAAAAGATTCATATGCCAAATAACAGTGGCGTGCCGTTTATCATGAGCTGTATCTTCTTCGTTTGGGGCTTTGCTTTGGTATTCAGCATGTGGATCATTGCAATCATTGCAACGATCGGTATCTTTGCTTGTATGATTCACCGTTCATTCGAAAAAGATCACGGACGTTATATCTCTGTTGAAGAGATCGAAGAAACTGAAAATAAATTGCGAGGTGCTAAGTAATGAAAATAGATAACTCGCTGCCACTAGAATATAGCACGGAAGAAAATCGCTTAAAGATTTTTGGATTCTGGATTTTCCTAGGAGCAGAAATAGCTCTTTTCGCTACACTGTTCGCCACTTATTTTGTTTTAGTTAATGGTACTGGAAATGGTCCAACAGGGGAACATCTTTTTAAAGTCCCAACACTAATGTTTCAAACAATCTTTCTTTTAACTAGTAGTTTTACCATAGGTCTTGGAATCAATGCAATGAGACTTGGCAGGCAGAAAGCAACGATTGGTTTCTTCATTATCACCCTTATTCTTGGTTTAGGATTCTTAGGAGTCGAAATTTATGAATTCGTGGAGTATGTACATGAAGGAGCAACGATTCAAACAAGTGCTTTCTTATCTAGTTTGTTCACATTACTAGGTACGCATGGAGCTCACGTTACACTTGGTTTATTCTGGGGAACCTTCATCACCATGCAGATTAAAAAGCGTGGTATGACTCCACAGACAACAAACAAGGCTTTCATCTTTTCACTTTACTGGCATTTCTTGGACGTTGTCTGGATTTTCATCTTCAGTTTCGTCTACCTGAAAGGAATGATGTAATATGAAAGAATTATTCCCACGGGGCCAAGTTATGGGATTTGCTTTTTCGCTAGTTCTGACTTTGGTCGCACTATCAGTTATTGTGTTTGATCTCTCACTTAAAATGGCTGTGATCATCCTACTTGTTACAGCTTTCATGCAAGCTGCACTTCAATTTGTTATGTTCATGCATGCAGGAGAGTCTGAAGATAAAGCATCGATTTACACAAACGTTTATTACGGATTGTTCGTTGCATTGGTTACAATTTTCGGTACATTGCTAACAATGGTTTGGGGATATCAATAATCCATTCCGGAAAAACTGGGCGTCTTAATGACGCCCAGTTTTTTTGTTTTTAATTTACAATATACCGCTCTATCCACTTCATACTTTGAAGATGTGGATGAACCCATTTTGTTTAGTATAACCATTTCGGAACATTATATTTATAAACGAAAAATTTCCCCCTTTGGAAGCGTGGCCGTGCGTTCAAGTGCGATGTTTTACAAAAGTAAAACGTTAATAGAACATACGCATTTTCTAAGAAAAACTGTCAGACCTTTTGGCGATATAAGTATTTATAAACGTAGCGGAGATGATGAAATTGACATTGCCGGTCTTGATTTTGACAATTATCTTAAGTTTGTTAAAAATATTGGTTACCTGTCTTCCAACCGATGCAGTTAATTGGATTATCAGCAAATTTAAAATACACTCAGAAATTAGTGACGAGAATGCGATCGTAACCTTTGACGGAAAACGTTTGGAAGGTGAAGAAAAAATTCAAGTCATTAATTATTTTAATAACTAGATTTTTGAAAAAAAATCATATATTCCCTGGGAACGAGCAATTGTTTTTACATCCAGAGCACAGTGGGACTCCATTGGTCATAGATACTAAAAGAAGCAAAAAGGATGTTAGGTTATTTGTGTACATTTACAATGACCACGTGGATGTAGTTAAGCAGTACAAGAAGAAAGTCATTTCTTATAGCCTGCTTTCCGATAGCCTCCAAGAACGTTCCGTGCCATTAATAAGAAATTTAGTTTAAAAGAACATAAAAAAGACGGTCCTTAAAAAGACCGTCTTTTTTATAAGTCTTTTATAATGTAATCCATTTCAATTTAGGTACAATTCTAGATTACTTGGTATTAAGAGGTTAACGTACACACTGAAGTCTCAATTTTAGTTTATTTTGGAAAAAGCAATTAAAAGTGAGGGAATTGCTGTAAGAGGTTCTTTAATCGTGCATATGAAAGTATTTAAATGGTATTAAAAAAGCAGGTATCTATTGCGATGCCTGCCTTTTTATGCTTTCCATTGTTTTTCAACTTGATGAAGGGCTTGTTGTAAAATTACTTCATGATCAGTACCCGGTTTAGTTAGGACGTTTGTTTGATAAGATTTCCCTTGGAAATCAACTGTTACTGTAACTTTTACCATTATGCATCTTTCCTTTCTTAATTCAGAATTAAATGAGGTGGTTGTACCTAATTCTTTAATACCCGTGGCAGAGGGTTTTTCAAACATTTCAAAAGCTGTAAAATATAAAGAATTAATATTCAAAATTATCTGATATTTTTAGGGATGTGTCAACATATTTTTTTGACCAACCCCATTTCCCTGCTAAATACAAAAACGACCTGGCTTGTGTGCACATGACGGCCAGGTTGTTTTTGCAAAAGAACTATATTCATATTTTTGTTAAGATAATGCCTATTAATGCTGCAAGTACGCCGGCAATTTGATAGTTTTTAAGTTTTTCCTTGAATAAATAACATCCTGCGAATACGACAACTAAACAGTTCAGGCTGACGACAGGGAAGATGATGCTTGCGATGCCGGTGTTCAACGCAAAGAAATAACATCCATAGCCTATAGTGCTTAAAAGGCCTACTAAGGAACCGATTCTGACTTCCTGTAGCTTGATTTTTTCCTTTTTAAAGGCCAAAGCCGAAAGAAGATAAAGAGTTCCGCCTCCATACATTGATACCAGGATATCAAGGGAATTTAAATGAAGACGTGTTGATGTCGTCATAAGAACGCCGAGCACACCAAAAGATAAAATGGATAATAATGTGTGCATCATCCAAGGGACATATTGATGGTTACCTTTAGCATTAGGTGTATACTGAATGACTAATGTAGCAAGAAACATGCAGACGATTCCAGTCCACTGCAAAGTAGAAATATGTTCGTGAAAAATTAAAGCTGCACAAAGAATAGGGAATATTGCATTCGCTGCGATTAATGGGGATGTCAAGCTTGCCGGCCCTTTTTCAAAGGCGCTTGCCATCTGGATATTACCATTAGCGTTCAGTACCCCAATGGCTCCACCAAGCATGATGGACAGCCAGTTAAACTGTAAACCATCCACAAATACTCCATAAAATATGGCCAAAATAAAAGCTGAAAAATAAAAGAAAAATTGGATATGTACTTTTGAGTAACCCTTTCCGCTACTCCATTTAAAAATGCTGTTATTGATTCCGAAACATAAACTAGTGATGAGGGCTGCAAAAATCCACATTGACGTAATCTCTTCCTTCATGTAGGATAAACTTCTTCTACATTTTAAGCTGAATGCATGCAGGAATCAAACCAAATTTAAAAAGTATGATTGACAGATTAGATATTTTTTTCTATATTTACTATGACAATTTTAAAATATTTCCCGATAAACGGGAGAGGTTCATAGCATCACCCTCTTAAAAAAACTATGGCTTTGATATTTTTCGCGAATCAACCATATCTTTGAGGAGATATGGTTTTTGTTATATAGAGGCCCATTTTATGAATCTCCCTGAAACGTGGGATTAGGAGGACTTTTAATGTCTGGAAGAAAAGAAGAAGAATTAAAAAAAGATATCACACTGCTTGGGAATCAAGGAACAAAATATACATTCGACTATGCGCCTGAAATCCTTGAGTCATTCGATAACAAGCATCCGAACCGGGATTATTTCGTCAAATTCAATTGCCCGGAATTCACTAGCTTATGTCCGATAACGGGCCAGCCGGACTTTGCGACCATCTACATCAGCTATATTCCAAGTGTGAAAATGGTGGAAAGCAAGTCATTGAAACTTTATTTATTCAGCTTCCGCAATCACGGTGATTTCCATGAAGACTGCATGAACATCATCATGAATGATTTAATCGAATTGATGGATCCTAAATATATTGAAGTCTGGGGCAAGTTTACACCTAGGGGCGGAATTTCCATCGACCCTTACACGAATTATGGGAAACCAGGTACGAAGTATGAGGAAATGGCGGATTACCGCTTGATGAACCATGACCTATACCCGGAAACAGTGGATAATCGCTAAAGAATAGGAGAGACAATGGGCAAATGCCCGTTGTCTTTTTTAGTTCTCGATCAGTGGTCTTGCCTTTTTGTCCTTTTTATAAATACAAATGTCCTCCTATAGCGGAATTTCCACTTGATTGTTTCGAGAAAAAGCGTAATAATAGGGAGAGCTAATTATGACAGAATATTTACGAAAATAGGGGATGTCGAGATGAAAGTTGCGAAGTTTGGTGGAAGTTCACTTGCGTCAGGTGAACAGTTGAGAAAGGTGTTCGAAATTGTTGTTTCTGATCCAGAGAGGAAAATTGTAGTCGTTTCAGCTCCAGGGAAACGCAATTCCGATGATATAAAGGTGACGGATTTATTGATTGAAGCTGCGGAACAGCAGCTGCGCGGGGATAACGGAGAGCATTTGATAGAAGATGTGGTATCCCGCTATGCGAGCATTGCTGAAGAACTGGATATATCCGAGAGTGTCATCACTGGGATCCATGAAAATTTAATGGCACTGTTGCATGCGGACCAGACTGACCCGAAGCGCTATTTGGATGCCTTGAAGGCCAGTGGCGAGGATAATAATGCGAAGCTGGTCGCAGGTTATTTCCAAAGCCGCGGGGTAGTGGCGCAGTATATAAATCCGAAGAAGGCTGGCTTGATCGTAACGGATGAAGGTGGATTTACCAAGGTGCTGCCAGAGTCTTATGATCGGTTATATGCTCTGCGTGATGAGCCTGGAATCGTAGTATTCCCAGGATTCTTCGGTTATACGTTAGATGGTGATGTTTTAACCTTTTCAAGAAGCGGTTCCGATATTACGGGTTCGATTCTTGCGAATGGGGTCAAAGCTGATTTGTATGAGAACTTCACGGACGTGGATGCCGTTTATGCGGTGAATCCAAATGTGGTTTCCAATCCCAAGGGAATCCGGGAATTAACTTATCGTGAAATGCGTGAGCTTTCTTATGCAGGTTTCTCGGTATTTCATGATGAGGCACTGATTCCAGCCTTCCGTGCGGGAATACCTGTCCATATTCAGAATACGAACAATCCGGCGGCACAAGGGACCCGCATTGTGAGTACACGGGATAATACGAACGGGCCGGTCATTGGTATTGCAAGTGATAAAGGATTTTGCAGCATTTACATTAGCAAATATTTGATGAACAGGGAAGTTGGTTTTGGACGGAAACTGCTGCACATCCTCGAAGATTATGGAGTTTCATATGAGCATATTCCATCAGGCATCGATGATGTGACGCTTATTCTAAGGCAGGACCAGATGAAGGGTGAAGCCGAGAAGAAAATCATTTCACGGATTAAGAAAGAGCTTCATGCTGATGAAGTGAATGTGGAGCATGATCTTGCCTTGATCATGGTTGTAGGGGAAGGAATGCGGCATAATGTCGGTACAACGGCAAGAGCGTCAAAGGCCTTGGCCGAAGCAAAGGTGAATATTGAGATGATTAACCAAGGCTCTTCGGAGGTAAGCATGATGTTTGGTGTGAAAGGGCATAACGAAGAGACGGCAATTCAGGCATTATATCACGAGTTCTTTTGAGAATAATAGTTCAGTGACCTCCTTTTAGAAGGGGGTTTTTTGTGAGTAATCTTTTAGTCACTATACATACGGCTGGACTTTTCATCTGGTTCTTTATGATAGTGGCAATGACCGTATGGGGATAATCATTCCAAGCTAACAGACGCGCTGTAGGGTTCAGCGCGTCTGTTTTAATTCAATATTACCCATTTGTCAAGTGGCTAAAGCAATTGGAGGAGAACGGAGTTGACGCTCTTGAAACGGATAAAAAGGGGCGTCCAACCTCTGAATACATATCTTTCACCAAATCATAAATGAAAGAGGGTGTCAATGTCAGCATCAAGTTTACTAGCCAAATGATTCACTGGCACCAATTGATTTAAAGTAATCACTTCGAGTGGATCTTGCTGAATAGAATCATGTTTAGAAAGCATCCTTATCACCTCAAGTTTAATATTTCTATATAATACAAAAAAGACTGTAGACAAGCTCGATTTTCATCGAGTTTGTCTACAGTCTGAGCCTCCAAATAGAAGATTGGAGGCTTTCCTTTTATGTTAGTCCATAATTGTAAGGAGTTGATCGATCGCGTTCCTTGGACGTGGGGCAGGAATCATATCGGGATAGCCGACATGAAGGCTGCCGACGATCTTCTCGCCGGGTTTCACGCCTAAAGCTTCACGAAACTCCATGCTGTGTATCATGCCGTATGTTTCCCATATCATCCCAATTTCTTGTTCCCAGGCAAGCAGGCTGAAGTTCTGGATCAATGCACTTGTGGCCGCATAATCTTCTTCACGTGTCATGGGATTCGGATTCTCTTCCATGATCACCGCGACAAACATCGGTACACCTATAAGTTTATTATATCCTCGCTGACCGGCCGCTTTTTTCTTTTCAGGTTCCTTCTCTTTGCCTGCCATGAATGCACTGGTTGCTTCCGCGAGTTTTAAACGGCTATCACCATGCACCACGACGAAGCGCCATGGTTGGGTCATTTTATGGTTCGGTGCCCATGTCGCAGTTTCCAATAATGATTGGATGGTATCAATAGGAACAGGAATGTCCTTAAATCGTTTAATGCTGCGCCGTTCTTTAATGATATCTTCTAGTTTCATGATCATCCTGCTCCTTTAATCATATATGTAAGTTTAATAGTTGAAAAAAAATAATCCCCGGCTGCCTAATATGCTTCCAACGTGAATAAATTACTTGAATAAAGAGGGGGCAATATTCTAGTGACTTGCATTCGCTAATGAGCATATAATTTTACTAGGCACAGAGAAGCCGGGGCGACATTGTAGCTATGTACAATATCAAAAGGGTACGATAATAGAATATCGTAATTGCTTATCAAATTTCAGAGATCGATAATGAAATTGAAAATCATTATCAATTAGAATTTTCGCTTATTTCCTTTAATTTGTCAAGGGTATATATTAAAAAAATTTCAATATATTTACCAATCCTATATAATAGTTAAATTCTTTTAAAAAATCTGTATAAAAATGTATAATGAGAGGATGAAAAGATGCTATCTACATATGAAGAATCGAAGGGTGTCATAGATGAAAAATTTGTCCTCATTTCTTAAGCCCTACTGGCTTTTGATCATTCTTGCTTTATCCTTAATGATTGTCGAGCTCGGGGTAGAGCTGTTGCAACCTCTATTTATAGCAAAAATAATTGATGATGGCATTTTGCAGAAAGATTTATCGGTGGTGATTAAATGGGGAAGTGTCATGGTTGGACTTTCCGTTTTTTCATTCCTTGGCGGGATCGTTAATTCCTTTACGGCATCACATGTAAGTCAAAGCTTTGGACATGATGTAAGGAAAAGCCATTTTGGTAAAATACAGGCGTTTTCTTTTGCGAATTTGAATAATATCCCGACTTCCTCGTTGATAACAAGGATGACCAATGATGTGACCCAACTTCAAAATACGGTTTTTATGGGCCTGCGTATCATGGCAAGGGCGCCATTGATCGTAATCGGCGGGGCGATAATGGCTATTACGGTCGATTTGAAACTATCCCTTGTTTTGGTCATTTCAATTCCGGTTCTTGTCTTCTTCCTGGGATGGGTGATGAAACGAGCGGCCAAGCTGTTTAAGCTCGTACAGAATAAACTCGATAATGTCAATGGCGTCATGAGGGAGAACCTGATAGGCATGCGCTTGATCAAAGCTTTTCTTCGTAAGGAGCATGAAATCGGCCGATTTGACGATGCGAATGAAGAGTTGAAAAGAAAGACTGTGACTTCCCTTCGTTTAATTGAAACGACGATGCCTGTGCTGATGCTTGTCATGAATGTGGCGATTCTGATCATTCTCTGGCTTGGAAGTGAATTTATAACAACGGGAGATATACAGGTAGGGGAGGTTGTGGCGATTGTCAACTATGCCACGAGGATTGCGGCATCCCTTTCCGTTCTTTCATGGCTGATCATGGTCATTTCCCGTGCGAAGGCTTCAGCGGATCGTGTGACGGAAATATTTGAAACCCCGATAGATATTGATGAAGGCAAGGCGGAAAGCAAGAGTGGGGCCGTCAATGGGGGAGGCATCAAGTTTCTGGATGTATCTTTCCGCTATCCTGGAACCGATACCCCGATATTGAAAAACTTGAGCTTCTCCATCGATCCGGGAGAATCGCTTGCTATCATAGGAGCGACAGGATCAGGGAAAACATCACTGTTTCAGCTGATTCCGAGATTATACGAAGTTGAAAGCGGCTCCATTCGAATTGATGACCAGGATGTGAAAGATATTCCCTTGAATTCGCTGCGGAAAAGGATCGGCTATGTACCGCAAGAGGCCCTGCTTTTTTCAGGAACCATAAAAAACAATGTCGCCTGGGGAAAAGAAGATGCCTCGATGGAGGAAATCGTGACAGCGGCCATGCATGCTCAGGTACATGAGACCGTAATGAAACTTCCGAAACAATATGAAACCCAGTTAGGACAAAAAGGTGTGAATCTGTCCGGAGGGCAAAAACAGCGCTTATCGATTGCAAGAGCATTGGTGCGCAGACCAAAGATTCTCCTTCTGGATGATAGTACGAGTGCACTGGATTTGAAAACGGAAAGTAAATTGCTTGCCGCTTTAAAGGACTATACATGCACAACGCTCATCATTACACAAAAAATCAGTACAGCCATGGAAGCAGACAAAATATTGTTGCTGGAAAGTGGTCAAGTGCTTGCGCTGGGGAAACATCAGGATTTGATGCAAACAAGCAATCTTTATCGAAAAATCGTTCACTCACAGTTTGGGGAGGAGGGGGTTTCTCTTGAGTCGAAGAATATCTTCCGATAAGGCAATGACTAAACCGGTCAACTCCTGGAATACGATAAAAAGGATCATTCCCTACTTAGCAACGAATAAAAGCCTGCTATTTTGTGTCCTTTTCATGGTACTGATAAGCTCGGTTTTGGGATTGCTTGGCCCATTTCTTGTTGGAATGGCCATTGATGATTATATTGTCACAAGAGATAGCGGGGGGCTGATCAGCCTTCTTTTCGGGCTTCTCGGGGTCTATATATTCTATTCCATATCTATGTGGCTTCAGAATTATTGGATGATCGGAATCGCGCAGGATACGGTTTATGCAATGCGCAATCAATTGTTCAAAAAGCTTCACCAGTTGTCCATTCCCTTTTTTGACCGGCGTCAGCATGGGGAATTGATGAGTAGGGTCACGAATGATATAGAAAATGTCAGTTCCACTTTGAATAGTTCAGTCATTCAGATTTTTTCCAGTGTGCTGACACTGGTCGGTACGATCGGAGTTATGCTGTATTTGAGCCCTTTATTAACTGTTTTAACCTTATTAATCGTTCCTCTTATGGTCTTCGGTCTGAGGTGGATAACAAACCGGACGGGAAAGCTGTTTAAACAACAGCAGAAGAATCTTGGAGAACTGAATGGGTTTATAGAAGAAACGATTTCCGGACAACGGATCGTAAAGGCTTTTTCACAGGAAGATAAAGTGATCCGGGATTTTGTCATCCGGAGTGAAAACTTAAAGAAAGCTGGCTTCCTATCACAATCATACTCTGGGCTGATTCCAAAACTGATGAATTTACTGAACAACTTAAGCTTCACGGTAATAGCCGCTGTAGGCGGGTTTTTGGCGCTGAGTGGCATAGGGACGGTTTCCATCGGGGTCATTGTCATTTTCACTGAGTATTCAAGGCAATTCACCCGTCCACTCAATGACCTGGCTAACCAATTCAATACCCTTCTCTCAGCTGTTGCCGGTGCGGAGCGGGTTTTCACCATACTTGATGAAAAAGAAGAGGAAGTGGATGAGAAACAGGCCTCTGAACTTCGTGATGTCCGTGGTGAGGTGGAATTTGAGGGTGTTTCCTTTTCGTATAATGATGAAGGGCAAACGATATATGATGTAGATTTCCGTGCGGAAAAAGGGGAGACCATCGCGCTTGTAGGTCCTACTGGGGCAGGTAAGACTACGATCATTAATCTTCTTGCCCGTTTTTATGAGCCGAACAGAGGCCGGATATTGATTGATGGCCAGGACATCCAACAGGTGACGAGGACCAGTCTCCGTAAGCATATGGGCTTCGTTTTACAGGATTCTTTTTTGTTTCAAGGTACGATTCGTGAAAATATTCGCTACGGTCGACTGGATGCCGAAGATGAAGAAGTGGTGAATGCAGCCAAGCTTGCCAATGCCCATTCCTTTATCATGAAACTGCCGGATCGGTATGATACCATCTTGAATCAGGATGGCAGTGGAATAAGCCAGGGACAGCGCCAACTATTATCGATTGCCAGGGCTATTTTAGCCGATCCCGTTCTCTTGATTTTGGATGAAGCGACAAGTAGCATAGATACGATTACAGAGCTTAAAATCCAGGAGGCTTTACACCGTTTGATGGAGGGAAGGACAAGTTTTGTCATTGCCCACAGATTGAATACAATTCAGCAAAGTGACCAAATCCTTGTACTTGATGAAGGAAGGATCATTGAAAAGGGATCCCATGAAGAATTGTTGCGGCAGAGAGGTTTTTATTACGAACTATTTCGCAGTTCATTAAGGGGAAACCAGCTTGGATGAAGAAAGAATGTGTGCCGTCAGGGCGCGCATTTTTTGTGTTGGTCCCATTATAACGACCTTAAACTTGGGGATTGCCCTCCATTCAGTTAAAGATGCACTTTAAAAATGTGGATTTTTCAACCAAATGCGGTTTTTATAAAGCGTGAAATCACCAATTCCATCCTGGTGGGAATAGAGGGAATTATCGACAAAATAATGGAAAATACTTTACAAATTGACCAATTTGCTATTGCTAAAAAACCTTTTGGTAACATATAATTCAGAATATATATAAAATTCTTTAAATTTAATGGGTTAGGGGAGAAATATAGCCAGGGCCCCTTATGAATGAGGTTTTTTATAGTTGCACACCAGTTCAATAGAGAGGAGATGGAAAAAAATGAAAACGCTTAAGTCAGTCATTCTTTGGGGGATCATATCTGCGTTGGGTGCGGTGAGTTTTGGTTTCGTCGCGCTAAACCGGGGGGAAAGCATCAATGCCATGTGGATTGTCACTGCAGCACTCTGTGTTTATTCAATTGCATACCGCTTTTATAGTAAATTCATTGCACGGAAAGTGTTTGAGCTAGATGACAATCGCCAGACTCCATCGGAAGCGAATAATGATGGGAAAGATTATGTTCCTACAAACAAATGGGTGTTGTTTGGCCACCATTTTGCAGCGATTGCCGGAGCTGGCCCTCTCGTTGGTCCCATCCTTGCAGCGCAGATGGGATATTTGCCAGGGACACTATGGCTTGTAGTCGGAGTTGTATTGGCTGGTGCCGTACAGGATTTCATCATTCTCTTCGGCTCGATGCGTCGTAACGGCAAATCATTGGGAGAGATGATCAAGGAGGAAATTGGACCGATTACAGGCCTGATAGCGATGATCGGTATCCTGGGTATCATGATCATTTTATTAGCGGTACTTGCCCTGGTTGTCGTGAAGGCGCTCGTGGGAAGTCCATGGGGGATGTTCACGATTGCCTCGACCATACCGATCGCTGTGCTTATGGGCATTTACATGCGCTATATAAGGCCAGGCCGGGTTGGCGAAGGATCGATTATCGGAATCATACTATTGATGCTCGCGTTATACTTCGGTCGCTTTGTATCCGAGAGCGCAACATTGGCGCCAATGTTCACTTTCACTGGGGAAACGATTGCCATCATGTTGATTGTATACGGATTCGTTGCCTCCGTTTTGCCTGTATGGATGTTATTGGCACCGCGTGATTACTTAAGCACATTCTTGAAAATCGGTACGATCATCGGACTTGCACTTGGTATCTTTATTGTCATGCCGAGCCTTGAAATGCCTGCTGTCACTCAGTTCATCGATGGAACAGGACCCGTATTTTCCGGAAACTTATTCCCGTTCCTATTCATTACGATCGCTTGTGGGGCGGTATCAGGTTTCCATGCACTCGTTTCTTCAGGTACAACTCCTAAAATGATCGAACGCGAATCCCATTCACGTCCAATCGGATACGGGGCGATGTTGACTGAATCCTTTGTAGCAATCATGGCGATGATAGCAGCCTGTGTACTGACTCCTGGTATCTATTTTGCCATTAATAGCCCGGGTGCCGTTGTGGGAACAGAGCCAGCTCAAGTGGCCGCTACGATATCCGATTGGGGTTTCATTTTGACACCTGAGATGATTACCAGCCTTGCCGACGATGTTGGGGAGGAGACCATTATATCCCGTACTGGAGGAGCTCCAACCTTTGCTATCGGCATGGCCCATATCTTCTCGCAAGTGATTGGCGGAGCGTCCCTGATGGCGTTCTGGTATCATTTCGCGATCCTGTTCGAGGCATTGTTCATATTGACCACCATTGATGCTGGAACCAGGGTAGGGCGTTTTATGATACAGGATATCATCGGGAGCTATTACAAACCTTTTGCCGAAACGAATAAATGGCTGCCCAATATTATTGCGACTGCCATTTGTGTAATCGGTTGGGGGTACTTCCTTTATCAAGGGGTCATTGATCCTCTTGGCGGAATCAATACCCTTTGGCCATTGTTTGGAATTGCGAATCAAATGCTTTCCGCCATTGCGTTGCTGCTTGGGACGACGGTCCTTTTCAAAATGGGCAAAAAAGCGTACACATGGGTCACTCTTGTACCTACTACATTCTTGTTGATAGTGACCATGACGGCTGGGTGGCAAAAGCTGTTCCACGAAAACCCGGCTATTGGCTTTTTGGCACATAAGGATAAGTTTAAAGAGGCCTATGATAATGGGGAAATTCTTGCTCCGGCAGCTAACCTTGCCGAGATGAAACGGGTTATCGTCAATGATTATGTCGATGCTGCCCTGTGTGCGATTTTCATGATCGTTGTGATCACGGTCCTGATTTCTGCAATTCGGTTATGGATAAAAGTCTTGAAGAACCAGAAAATAGATTTACATGAAACACCTTATGTATCAAGGTCGTCATAAGGGAGGGAAGGCAATGTTGAAAAGATTAATTAAAATTCTCAGCTACAGAAAGCAATTCGTCAGTTTGCTAGTCGGGGTGCCAAGTTATGATACTTATGTGGCGCATATGAAAATGCATCATCCTGAAGATCCTGTGAAAACCAGGAAAGAATTTTTCTGCGAAGCCCAGGATGAGCGGTATAACGCAAAGGGCGGGAAAGTGTCTCGTTGCTGTTAATGATATTTTTTAAAAGGGTCCTCAATAGGAGGGCCTTTTTTAATGGGATTTTGTAGAACGGGACATAAGTAGAGGGGGAAATGTAATGGGGATGGAGTTGTAAAAGTGTTGAAAAGTATTTAAAAACGAAAAAATCCATATTCTCTGATCCTTTATTCATAGTTATGTTATATAACCTTACATATTTTCATGGAAAACAAAAATTAAGTTGAATTTTTAGAAAATTAAGTATATGATAAAAAACATAACATAATAGTGTTAATAAACATAACATATACAAAAACAAGGGGGAAAAAACAGTATGCAAATGGCGGATTCGGTATTCATGTTTTTGGCGACGATGATGGTTTGGCTAATGACACCAGGGATTGCCCTATTTTATGGAGGGATGGTAAAAAGTAAAAATGTCCTGAATACGGCAATGCATAGTTACATGCCACTGGCTGTCATTTCGATTCTTTGGGTGCTGATTGGATATTCATTATCGTTTTCACCTGGTAATACATTTCTGGGCGGTCTGGACTGGGTTGGTTTAAAGGATGTAGGTTTTGCACCAGGACCATACAGCGAAACAATTCCTCATAGTTTGTTCATGTTATTCCAAATGACTTTTGCCGTGTTAACAGTCTCGATCATTGCAGGTGGCATTGCCGAGCGGATGAAGTTTTCAGCATTCCTGATTTTTACGATCCTTTGGTCTTTATTCGTATACGCTCCCGTTGCACACTGGGTATGGGGAGGCGGCTGGTTAGCGGAACTGGGGGCACTTGACTTTGCAGGTGGCAACGTCGTTCATATTTCTTCAGGGGTTGCGGGTCTGGTTTTGGCGATCATGTTAGGTAAAAGGAAAGAGTCGGGTGACAGTGCACCACATAATCTTCCGTTAACATTCCTTGGCGGTTCATTAATTTGGTTCGGTTGGTACGGCTTCAACGTCGGGAGCGCACTGACAATCAATGAAGTGGCGATGAATGTATTCGTAAATACAGCTGTTGCAGCAGCTGCTGGTATCATTGGCTGGCTGATCGTTGAGTATATGGCTAATAAAAAGGCAACATTGCTGGGTGCAGTATCAGGAGCTATTTCTGGCTTGGTAGCCATTACACCTGCTTGCGGATTCGTAACGCCCGCATCATCAATGATTATCGGGGTCGTCGGCGGTGCCGTTTGTTTCTGGGGCGTTTTCTTCCTGAAGAATAAACTGGGTTACGACGATGCACTTGATGCTTTCGGATTACATGGGATCGGTGGGACATGGGGTGGTATCGCTACAGGTTTGTTCGCGACCACTTCTGTAAACGACAGCGGTGCAAATGGTTTATTCTATGGCGATTTCAACTTATTGTGGAAGCAGCTTGTAGCGATCGTCGCGACATATATTTTCGTTGCCGTGGTCACTTATATCGTTGCGAAAGTCATTAACCTTTTCGTGCCATTGCGTGTAAGTGAAGAAGATGAGTCAATGGGGCTCGATCTTACACTTCATGGAGAAAAAGCTTATCACGAATCAATTTAAAGGGGGGGCTCATATGTCCGAGGTTTTAACGAAAATAGAAATCATTACACGTCCTATCAAGTTTGAACAATTCAAAGCGGAACTTGCAAAAATTGGGGTAAGCGGAATGACAGTATCGGAAGTAAAAGGAACGGGTCTTCAGAAAAGTTATGTGGAAACATATAGAGGCAGAAATCGTGAAATGTCATTGCATGACCGAATGAAAATCGAGATCGTCGTGTGTGAGGTGCCAGTTCAGGATGTTGTGGATGTAGCAAGGAAATTCTTGAGTACCGGTAAGCCTGGTGACGGTAAAATCTTCATATATGAATTGGCGAATGTTGTGAATATCCGGACCGGAAAAGAAGGTCATGATGCGTTAAAGAATGACATCTGATGCTGTGATTAGTTCGGCGAATGTGCCGGATACAGTAGATTAAGGAAAGGGAGCTGAAAATGGGGAGACTGGTCCGAATTGTTAATGCGAAAAAACAGAAGATCGTTAATACGCTCATTTCAGAGGATGTATATCAACCTGATGACCGACCCTTTTTATTGGAATTGCCACTAAAAAACTTAGAAGAGATATTATCCCTTCGAATAAAATCCTCGTTTCAAAATTCCCGTTTTAAAAAATAACCTTTCGGCCGTTATCCAATATTGGGAGAGCGGCTTCTTTATGCGTATGATGCCCCAACCTCGGCTGTGGAGTTTAATGTTAGTCATAAGGATACCTTTTTCTAGAATCCCCCATGGAAATCGGGGAGCTTTCCAACTATAATGAATAAGGATATAAATTTAAATACTATTTTTTTGCTTTTTTTGACGTTTTTCGCTTAGTTACTTCCATTTTTCTTTATTTTACGAAACGTGGATTCAAAAAAATGTAAGTTTTCCAGAAAACGATGAATTATTTCATGAATGCCCTGTTTAATAATAGGGAAATTATTAATATGTTCTTTTAAGAGGTGAAAGGAAATGGATCAATTTACGGTCGAATCCGTTTTGAATATCATCAGGGAGTTTGTACCGAAGGATGCTTCAATTTCTGTGGCTGATTCTGAAAAATACATTTATTATCAACCGAGCAAACAAGTTGACTTAAGAATAAAACCAGGTGATTTATTCAGTGAAAAAACAGCGACATATAAAGCGCTGAGCGTTCGTAAAAAAATAGGGGTGCAAGTTGAAAGTAATGTATTTGGCGTACCTTACTATGGGCTGAGTGTTCCTATCATGGACGAGGGCAATCCTTTAGGGGCGGTAACGGCCATCTTGCCGTCAAAGCCATTAATTTTACCGACATCATTCTTGACCATTAAAACAGATGACCGCTGGATACCGCTTCCATATGATGAAATTATGTATTTGGAAGCTCAAAATAGGAAAACTAAGATTCAGTCCGAACGTGTGAGTGGATTTCATAAAATGAACTTAAGTGAATTGGAATTCATTTTACCTAGTGATTTATTCATTCGTGTGCATCGTTCTTACATCGTCAATATCAATTATATACAAGAAATCCTTCCCGATTTTCATTCTACATTTTTATTGATAATGAAAGACAACTCCAAAATCCAGGTCAGTCAAACATATGCAAGTCAATTTAGAAGGGCTTTGGGGTTTTAGTGATTCTCCTTTGTGTGAAAAAAATGCTGGTTTATGCTCTATTTAAGGCTTTTCATTCGAAATCGAATGTGATGATTACACAGGATTGGTAAAATTAAGTGTAAGAAAAGCGAAAAATGGGGGTCTTTTGTATGAACGAAAGCGTTTTCAAAAAAATTCGCAACGAACAATTTAAGGGGAAAGTAGTTACAGCGGAAGAAGCAGCTTCATGGATTAAAGATGGGATGAAACTCGGTATGAGTGGATTTACGCGTGCTGGAGATGCTAAAGTTATTCCGATGGCTCTAGTTGAAAGAGCTAAAACAGAAAAATTCAAAGTTGACGTATATACAGGTGCCTCATTAGGACCGGAAGTCGACCAACATATGGCGGAAGCAGGTATCATAAACAAACGTTTGCCGTTCCAAGCGGATAAAGGTATTCGCAATAAAATCAATGCTGATGAAGTCACTTATGTGGATCAGCATTTATCTCATACAGCTGAACAAGTTCGTCAAGGTATCGTCGGACCTATAGATTTTGCAATCATCGAAGCATTGGCGATTACGGAAGGTGGATTAATCATTCCGACAACTTCTGTAGGGAACTCAGCCATATTCGTTCAAGAAGCTAAACATGTAATCATTGAATTGAACGTGTCCCATCCAGAAGGATTAGAGGGGATGCATGATATATATACACCAGCTAAACAAGGGGAACGCGAACCGATTCCTATGGCTAAAGCAAGTGATCGCCTTGGTTCGATCGGTATTGCGGTTGATCCTGAAAAAGTAATGGGAATCGTCGTTTCCACAGATCTTGATGCACCATCTACAATCGTGCCGCCAGATGAAGAAACTGCAACAATCGCTAACCACCTTATTAACTTCCTTCGTGAAGAAATCAAGGCTGGACGTTTAACTGAAAGCCTTGCTCCGCTTCAGTCGGGTGTAGGGTCAGTTGCAAATGCGGTATTCGCTGGCTTCCTTGATTCTGAATTTAAAGATTTGGAAGTTTATTCAGAAGTGCTTCAAGATGCGGTATTTGATTTAATCGATGCTGGAAAAGTTAAATTCGCTTCAGGTTGTTCGATTACATTAGCTGAGGAAAAAGGTAAACAAGTTTACGGCGAGCTTGAAAAATACCGTGATAAACTAGTTCTTCGTCCACAAGAAATATCTAACCATCCTGAAATCATCCGTCGCCTTGGCTTGATTTCAATCAATACAGCGTTAGAGTGTGATATCTATGGTAATGTGAACTCGACACATGTTTCTGGGACAAGAATGATGAATGGAATCGGTGGATCAGGAGATTTTGCCCGTAACTCACGCCTAGGCATTTTCGTAACGAAATCATATGCAAAAGGCGGCAAAATTTCTAGTATTGTTCCTTTCGTTTCACATGTGGATCATACTGAACATGATGTGGATGTATTAGTGACAGAGCGAGGGATCGCTGATTTACGTGGTTTGGCACCAAAAGAGCGAGTTGAGTTAATCATAGAAAACTGTGCGCATCCTGACTACCGTCCACAGCTTCGTGCATACTTCAGTGAAGCTGTTGCGCAAACTGGTGGGCATCAAACTCCACACATTCTTGAAAAAGCATTTTCATGGCATACAAACCTAGCTAAAAACGGTACGATGCTTGAAGCAGTACTTCAAGATCAAAAATAAGACTTAAAACCACCCCGCCGATACAGCGGGGTTTTTTTATTTGGGTCCGTATCCCTTATTGGTGAAAATAAACCCATGAACCTTTCGCCACCACTGGAAATAGAATAATTTAAAATGAAGCTTAACCATCAAAAAGATAGGGAACTGTATCTTTAGGCTTTTTCTTTTATTTTTGTATATAATTATTCATTCAAGTTATGGAAATATGGTAAACTGCTAACAATGAGAGATTATCATACATAGGATTTTTCGTATTTATGATGTTGTTTCCTTAGAAATAGGGAGTTAAATAGAATGGTTATAGTGGAGGAGATAATTTGTTCAAGACAAAATTACATTTTTGGACGTTAGAGTTATTACTATTGTCTTTACTTTTTTATGTTGGTACAAAGATTTCTTTTCTTTTTGAACCGATAGTCATCTTTACATCTACATTGTTCTTTCCAATCTTGATTTCAGGTTTTCTCTACTTTTTGTTCAACCCCACTGTTGATTTCCTGGTTAAGAGAAGGGTGCCTAGGGGATTGTCGATATTATTGCTATATGTATTTTTCCTGGGATTGATTAGTTTGTTGGTCGGTCTGGTTGGCCCATCACTATCCAAACAGGTCACAGATTTAGTCAATAACCTTCCGGATTATTTCAATCAAACAAGGAAGTTCATTGAAGACTCAGCTGAGTCGAAATGGTTCTTGTGGACGGTGGAACAAGATTATGTTCCTTTGCAAGAAGTAGGAGATTCGCTTCAAAAATATTTGACGAATTTACCGAGTAATATAACGAATAGTTTGTCTTCGGTTTTCAGTGTAGTGACGAATATTACGTTAGTTGTCGTGACGGTTCCTTTCATCCTGTTTTATATGCTGAAAGATGGGGATAAGCTTCCGGCCGCCATCATGAAATTCGTACCGGTTGGCTATAGAAAACCGGCTTTAACGGTACTTAAGGAAACTGGCGGGACGCTTACCACATACATACAAGGGCAGATGCTTGTTTGCATGTTTGTCGGAATCGGAACGTTCATCGGGTATTTGATCATTGGTTTGCCTTACGCGTTCTTATTCGCGCTGATTGGTGCTGTAACCAATATCATTCCATATGTAGGTCCGTTTATTGGAGCGGCTCCTGCGGTCATTGTGGCGTTGATTCATTCACCGACCGAGGCGTTATTGGTCATTCTGGTTGTAACGGTCATTCAGCAACTGGATGGTAATTTCATATCACCGTTAGTCATCGGGAAGAAATTGAACACACATCCGCTTACCATCATCATCCTTTTGCTCGTCGCCGGAAACATTGCTGGTATCATCGGCATGATTTTGGCCGTTCCGACTTACTCTGTTGTTAAAACGATTGTTTTGAATATCGTAAAATTCATCAGGATCCGAAAAGAGGAAAAGCTTGAAGAAGATATATTGGAATGAAAAAACGGGTCCGACTCAATTGAGTCGGGCCCGTTTTCAGTGCGCCTAAATAGGTTACAAACCTAAAGAAATATATTTTACTTCCAGGAATTCCTCGATGCCTTGATGTCCACCTTCGCGGCCGAGCCCGCTTTGCTTGAATCCGCCAAATGGAGCTTGCGGAACGGAAGGGAGTCCATCGTTCAAGCCAACAATACCGAATTCAAGTGCCTCGGTGAATTTGATGCCCTTGGTGATATTTTCAGTGAAGACGTAAGCTGCCAAGCCGAAGATGGAGTCATTTGCCCTCTTGATTGCCTCTTCATCAGTCTTAAAGGAGGCGATAGGAGCTAGAGGACCAAATGTTTCTTCCTTCATGCAGAGCATGCTGTCATCAATGTTGGATAGTACGGTTGGTTCAAGAAAAAGGCCGTTTATTGATTTACCGCCAGCTTCGAGCTTAGCACCGCTGCTGATAGCTTCATCAATTTGTTTTTGAACCTTATCAACTGCATTTTGATCGATAAGAGGACCTATATCGACGCCATCCTCCAGTCCATTTCCTACCTTCAGTTCTTTGACCTTGGCAACGAGCTTTTTGATGAAGGCATCTTGAATGGCTTCGTGGACATAAATACGATTTGAACAGACGCATGTTTGTCCTGCGTTACGGAATTTTGAACTGATGATGCCATCAACCGCTTTATTAAGGTCGGCATCCTCAAGAACGATTGCTGGTGCGTGACCCCCGAGTTCAAGCGAGATTTTCTTTACAGTGTCAGCTGAGCCCCTCATAAGGGTTTTACCGACTTCTGTAGAACCGGTGAACGTCAATTTACGAACCCTTGTATCTTGAAGCCAAGTTTCGCCGATTTCTGATGACTTTCCTGTCACGACATTGATGACTCCTTTTGGAATGCCAGCTTCTTCAGCTAATTCAGCCATTTTTAGAGCTGTTATGGGAGTCAGGTTTGCCGGTTTAATGACGACTGTGCAGCCGACTGCAAGCGCTGGTGCAACTTTTCTTGTAATCATGGCTGCAGGAAAGTTCCAAGGCGTAATGACAGCTACAACTCCGACAGGCTGTTTTGTCACGAAAAGCCGCTTATTGGATACGGAAGCAGGAATCGTTTCGCCGTACACCCGTTTTCCTTCTTCGGCAAACCAAGATAAAAAGCCATTTGCATATGTCATTTCACCAAGAGCCTCTTTAAGGGGCTTGCCTTGCTCTTCCGTCATGATTTTGGCTAGTTCTTCTTTATTATCATCAATCAATCGATGCCATTTCCAAATTAGTTCAGCACGTTCGTAGACTGAGAGTGCAGCCCAGCCTGTAAAGGCTTCATATGCGGCATCGGCAGCCTTAGCCGCTTCAGTTGCACCGCCTTTAGGAACGGTGGCAACTACTTCATCCGTTGCCGGGTTCCTCACTTCAATTTTATCCAATCCAAAATCCGACCACTCACCGTTAATAAATAAACCGTAATCCTTCATGATAAAACCTCCTAATTTGGTTAAATCCATCAAACTACTAAAACTTTTAACTATATACTTTTACCTGTTACATAAAAGTATAAACACTTTTCAATGATTCTGAAATTTATTTGATTGGCTATTTATAGAAAATCGGCTATTCATTGATAGAAAAGGAGCAAGACATAAAAAAAAGAGGTGCAAGTTGCACACCTCTTCATTCAAGATTCGCTTATTTTTCCGATGAGACGGCAACTTCACCCATATCGCCTGAGATGGCTTGATTTGGATTGAACTCACCTTCCGATTTAGAAATGACCACTGTAGCAACACTGTTACCGATTAGATTAGTGATGGCACGTGCTTCAGACATGAAGCGGTCGACTCCCAGCAGTAATGCCATTCCTTCAACTGGAATCATTGGGAAGGCAGCTAATGTTGCAGCAAGTGTAATGAAACCGGATCCCGTTACACCGGCAGCTCCTTTTGATGTTAACATCAAGATTCCTAGAAGGGTCAATTCCTGCCAGATGCTTAAATCGACACCATAGGCTTGTGCGATGAAAATCGCTGCCATGGATAAGTAGATGGATGTGCCATCAAGGTTGAAAGAATAACCTGTTGGGACAACTAAACCGACTACCGATTTTGAGCAACCGTATTTTTCGAGTTTTTTCATCACGCTTGGTAGAGCGGATTCCGACGAAGATGTTCCTAAAACTAAGAGGATTTCTTCTTTTAAAAAGGCTATGAACTTGAAAATATTAAAGCCGTAGATTTTTGCGATCGTACCAAGGATAAAAATGATGAATAGTGCCATTGTGATATATACACTACCCATTAATTGTCCTAAAGAGCTTAGAGAACCAAGACCGAACTTACCGATTGTATAAGCCATTGCTCCAAAAGCCGCCAATGGAGATACTTTCATGATCATACCGACGATGCCGAAGAAAATATCGGCAATATGCTGAAAGAAAGATACGACTGGCTGCACTCTCGGTCCCATTGCCGCCATTGATAATCCGAATAATACAGCAAAGAATAGAATAGGGAGTAAGTCTCCGCCAGCCAGTGCGGCAACAGCATTATCAGGAATGATATTAGAAATGAAAGCAACGGCGCCATGTTCCGTTTCGGAAGCTGCTGTTGTATATTGTGATACATCTCCGCCCTCGACTGAATCGATGTTAAAGCCTTTACCAGGTCCCAGCAGATTGACTACGATGATTCCGATGGCAAGTGCAAAAGTGGTAACGATTTCAAAATAGAGCAGGGCCTTTCCGCCGATGCGGCCAACCTTTTTCATATCACCCATACCGCCAATTCCGATTACGACGGTTAAGAAGATGATTGGTGCAATGACCATTTTAATCATTTTAATAAATAAATCAGCTAATATCTTCAGCTGTTCACCGAAAGCAGGAAAGAAGAAACCGACTGTTATACCTAGAATGATACCGATGATGACCTGAACTGTTAGATTTTTTAATATTTTCAAGGTGCATTCTCCTTTGTTATATGATAGCGCTTTCTAAACTTTGTTATAGTGTAACAGAAAGAAGAATCAGAATATTCTTTTGGTGATATTGTTTTCTTTTTGTTCTTTTTGGTCTTGGGATTTTTAATACCTGAAGGGTGGAAGAGGAATTAAAGTGTCTATTAGGATTCATGATAGATTAATAAACTGCAATAAAAAAATACCGGTGGGGCGCCGGTATTGGGAAAAATCAATTTTCGAATGGTTTTATGAGTGCATAAAGGGTTCCAATCACAGGAAGTCTCAAACCTGCCTTGTCGGCAAGGCGCAGTGCACCGCCCTGTAAATGTTCCACTTCTAGGGTAAGGCCCTTCCGGCGGTCCTGGTGCATGGAAGAGGTGGATTCATCAGGTAAACCTGCCATGTTTTCCAATGCCTGTGCAATATTCTCCACAGTAATTCCGACGCCATAGGCATTTGCGAGCTCCTTCATTTCAACAAGGACCTTTTCCAGCAATCCATTGGTTTCAGGGAATCTCCGTATCGTGCCGATAGGGAGGTTGGAGGCAGTTGTCACACCGGAGAAAGCGGTGATGAACATGTATTTGATCCACATCCTGATTAATATGTTTTCCGTTCTGCCAGCCTTCATGATAGCTGATCCGGCCGCCTGCTCGAATTCATCGCAAATCTCTTTTTGTGACGGATGAAGTGGGCCATAGATTAAATCGTGATTATCATTGGAGTGAATGACATGACCTTTTTCATCAAGAGTGGCGATGATGAAGGCACTTCCTCCCAAAACGGCTTCATCGCCCAGTTCTTCCTGTAAAATGGATACATGTTCCAATCCATTCAAGAGTGGGAGGACCTTTGCGCCCTTTTCAACAAGGACCTTTAAATCTGTAAGGGTGCCCTGCAGATGCTGACCTTTTACGGCGAGAATCACAAGGTCGACCTTTTCAATATCATTTACGTTCTCTGTGATATGAAGGTCGTTAAATTGGTAGTTTCCATGTGGGCTGGTTATGCTGATGCCATTTTCTTTCAATTGTTTGGCGCGGTTTTTTCGGACAAGGTATTGAACATGCTGCCCCGCCTGCTGCAACCTGCCTCCAAAGTAGGAGCCGAGTGCCCCGGCCCCTATAATGACAATATTCAATGTGCACACCTCTCTTTTAATTAAGATGTACTAATCATAACATTGACTGAAATTTCAGTAAATAATTCCGTTTGAAGGTTATCTGGTTGTTTAGGTGTTTGTAAGAATGGGAAAAACAAAAGACCAGCCTGAATTAGGTTTCAGGCTGGTGCTTATCATTATTTATAAATTTTTACTTTAACGGTTTTTCTGCCCCAATTGATAGCTTTGGAGTGAGAAGAGTAGAAGACGTCAATTTTATTCCCTTTGATTGCGCCGCCTTTATCTGCCGCAATGGCATCCCCGTATCCTTCTACATGAACTTTTGTTCCTAGTGGAATGACCTTAGGGTCGACTGAAATGGCTTTTGCGTTAGGGTTTTTCTTTAAGTTAAGACCTGATGCTGTAATACCGCTGCAACCTTTGCAGTTCGCAGTGTAAGCTGTTGCCTTCACAGTGATCGTTTTATATTTCTTGGCTGATGATGTTTTAGCTGTAGCCTTAGGTTTAGCAGATGTCGATGTTTTCTTGACCTTTAAAACTTGTTTTGGATGGATGTTATCTTTTTTCAGGTTGTTCCAACTTTTGAGTTGATTGACTGTTATATTATGTTTATTGGCGATACCCCATAGTGTGTCGCCGCTTTTAACTTTGTATGTAGTAGTAGCAGCCGATGAAACTCCGGAAAAACTAAATACCAAAAAGAAAGCAGTGAATAGTGGAAGTAGTATTTTTTTCAAAATGAATAGTCTCCTTTGTTTTAAATCGTAGACTTAGAATAACAGGTATTTATGACAACAATGTTTCGCTGGAATAGTAATTGTGTTACAAAAAGGTTTCCCTTGATAAATAAATGTAATATAAACTAGGACAAAAGGACTTATCTATTAATTGTAAATATATTATTTTTTATGTCAGAATAAGCGAATTTTTGGTAAATAGTGCTGGTCTTATGGCGTATCCTGTTTAATGAGGTAAAATATGGATATGTATTCCTTGGATTAAAAGTCCTGTATATTTTGTAAAAAAACAACGCAATAATGAACAATTGAGTGCCTTTTATTTTAGTAGGAAAGGATATTCGGAGCATGAAAAAAGCCCGCATCTATGTGATGCCGGCTCGAACTGTAGACAAACTCGATGAAAATCGAGTTTGTCTACAGTTTTTTTGAGAGTATGTAAAAATTCGAACGTTGATTTCCATTCCAGGCACTCGCTTTCCGCGGGCGGTCCGGGAGCCTCCTCGGCGCTTTTGCGCCTGTGGGGTCTCCCTTGAACGCGCTTTTCCCGCAGGAGTCTCGCACCTCCGTTCCAATCAACTGTGTTTTATGATTGAATTCCTTTTGCCTACAAACTGATCCGACATCTATGTGATGCCGGCTTTTTTCATGCTTTGGATTAATTTAAAACAAATTCAGAAGCGAAATCGACTAGCATTTTTTGAAAGACTGCCACTGAGTCGAGGTTGACGCATTCCCTATCTCCATGCCAGTTCTCACCTTTTGGACCGAATTCAATGGCTGGGATATCATATGCCGCAAAAAACACGGTATCTGCGGAGCCGTGCTGCCCAAAAATGACAGCGTCCTGCTTTGTGTTCCTTTCGATAATCGGGCGGAGCAGAGTGATGAATGGGTCTGACTCTTCGGTTTTCACAGGTTTACTATACATATTAAGGTGGACATTATTTCCTGTCACACTTTCGATCTGAGCAATGATATCTTCCATTGTTTGCGTAGGAAGATAGCGTATATCAAGACTTAGCAAACAGGCATCCGGTACCTTATTATAAACATCCCCGCCTTTTATTTTTGCTAGGTTAAGTGATGGGGAAGCGTAAAGGGGAGTATGATCCCGGGTGAAAGGAAGTTCCTTTATTTTTTGATAGAGATCATAGGCCTTTTCAATTGCATTCACGCCTTCCCATGGGCGGCTTCCGTGTGCGGATTTGCCGGATACTTCAATATCGAGACGAAGGGCACCCTTTGCCTGGAGTCCGATTCCCAATTGCGTAGGTTCAGCACAGATTACAAAGTCCCCTCTATAACCATGTTTCGCTAAGTATCCGGAACAGTTCAACCCGCCAATCTCTTCATCCGATACGATCTGTAGCTGGATTTTCAAACCTAAGTCCTTATCTTTCAGTTCGGTAAATGCACACATCATCCCTGCAACTCCCGCTTTCATATCGGCTGTCCCGCGTCCATATAAGTTTCCTTCATGAACCTCAGGGAAAAATTGATCCGGCGTTCCGCTGACAACATCGACATGGCCATTCCAAATTACGGTTTTATCTCCGCTGCCAATCTCGCTAACAAGCATTTTATAACCGTTATTTACGATCACATTCACGGTAAGCCCTTGTTTTTTAAGCCAGTCCGCACAGTAATCAACTGCTTGGTTAGCTCCTTCTTTCGCTGAACTGTCAATAGATACTAAATCTTTAAGTAACTCGATGAGCAAAAAGAAAACCCCCTAAAAATGTGCATACTCTTATTATATATACCCTTTCTAAGTAAGAGTTAACTCAAAAATATTTTCCTGTTAAATAACGTTTAGCCTTTTCATCCCCTGGGGTATGTAAAGGGGGAGCGACAATTTACATTCTTTAAGGAGGATGATAGATATGGATAAACGTATAATTGGTGTATATGAAACTGGAGAAGAAGCCATAAAGGCTGTTGAATCATTACAGGCCCAAGGGTATGATCGTGAAGATATTTCGGTGGTAGCTAAAGATAAAGAAGAATTAAATACAGTGAATGAAGAAACGGGTACAAAAGTTGAAGAGGGGCTCGCAGCTGGTGCGGCGACCGGAGGTATTTTGGGCGGTGCTGCCGGATTATTAGCTGGTGTGGGTGCGTTGGCTATTCCGGGAATCGGACCAGTACTGGCAGCTGGGCCGCTTGCTGCAACATTAGCCGGAGCGGCAGTAGGTGCTGGTACAGGAGGATTGGCCGGTACATTAATCGGTATGGGCATACCTGAAGACGAAGCTAATCGTTATGAAGCGGATGTAAAGAGTGGAAAGCTGCTTGTGTTAGTCGATTCGGATGCGAGAAAAACCAGTTCTTCTTACTCAGGAATAACTGAAACCGATGAAACGCTAACGAACAGTAGAAGAACTCTATAAATCGTAAGGTAAAAAAGGACGGATCCCTTAGGACCCGTCCTTTTTTTGATTAGAATATGAATTTCTTTATTTCTTTGTGCATTTCCTGGGATAGGGCATCCAATTCACTAGCCAGGGCATTTAATTGTTCCATGGAAGCATTCGTTTGTTCTACGGAAGCTGATACTTCTTCAGTTCCTGCCGCAGTTTCCTGACTGATCGAATTTAATCTTTCTGCATTGCTCTCCATACGTGTGACCTCGTTTACCATATCGTCCATCATCTTTTTTATTTCGTCGAAATTGCTGAATGTGTTCGCGATAATGGATGCAATGTGACTGAAGGCAGTTTCCGTATCCGTTACAGAAGTATCCTGAAGATGGATTTTTTGATTGACTTGATCAATCAAATAAACGGTATTGGTTGTATCGGTTTGCATGGCTTGAATGATTTCAGAGATTTCTTTCAGTGAGTTTTCCGTCTGTTCGGCCAATTTCTTCACTTCATCGGCAACCACTGCAAACCCCTTTCCGTGCTCACCAGCCCTGGCTGCTTCGATGGCGGCATTCAGAGCGAGTAAATTCGTTTGTCCTGCAATCCCGCTTATGGTCTTTACGATCGCACTAATATCATTGGAGCGTGCATCCAATGATTTGACTGCCGTACTCATCTTACTGGAAATCAGTGACGTTTCATTGAATTGCTGTTTTAGGCCTTGCACTTGTGTGATTCCGTTTTCGGAAGCCTTGAACATATTTTCGGAATCCGTGGCCATTTTGCTCGCTTGTGCTTCAAGATCATTGATCTTGTCAGCCAATAGCTTTACAGCCATTTCGTTATTCTGCCCGACTTCAATTTGGTCTATGGCACCTGCCGCTATTTGTTCCATCGTCAAGGCCACCTCGTTAGCCGCCGCTGAATTTTCATCTGCACTAGCCACTAGCGTCATGGAGGATTCCGATACTTTATCGGAAAGGTTGTTGACAACCCCTAACATATGACTCATATTCCTGGTCATTAAGCTGGTGTCTTCAGCAAGTTGCCCAATCTCGTCTTTCCTGGAAATGGAATTATTGGATGTGAAATCGCCTTCAGCCATTTTTCGTATGGATTCCTGCAGCTTTTTAATGGGATTCGTTAGCGAACGGGTGATGAAGATGGCAGATAGTGCAGTGACCGTAAAGACGATCAACAGTGTGATGATATTATCGATTATCATCGGACTTGCACGGACTTTCACTTCATTTTCATCCATTACCCCTGCTATTCTCCATCCAGTTGTCGGATTGGTGGCGTATCCGATAATCTGGCTTTGCCCTTCGTATTCCTCGATCATTGATCCGGATGCACTTTTCATTTTTTTGAACATATTTTCCTTTGATATATCCTGTTGGATTTTTTCCTTGTCTGGATGTGTAACGAATGCCCCTTTCTTATCCAGCAAAACCGTATAGCCCGTTTCATCGAATTTCGTTTGATTGACCATCGTGATCAATGTATCGATCGAGATGTCAATACCGAGCACGCCTATTAATTCATCTCGATCATCATATATGGCTTTTGCTGCCGTAATGACAAGTGCATTCGTCGCCTGATCCGTATAAGGTTCCGTCCAGATGGTCTTGTTTTTTTGGTTCAATGCCGATTGATACCAATCCCTTTGTCTTGGATCAAAGTCAGCCGGCAATTCAGCTTTTGGGAATATCAATGTTTTTCCGTCGTTCTCTGTGCCAAGGTATAAACCATTTATTTCAGAATTGCTTGACTGTGTAAGGGAAAACTCATCCATTATCGATTCGGGGTTCTTATCATAAGTACTCATGATAGGATACTTTCCGATCCTATCCAATTGATTTTCCGTTTTTTGAAAGAAGATTTCGAAAGAATCGTTCATTGACTTGACTTGTTCTTCCGTCGTTCCGGTAAGGTCCTGGGTCGTCAACTCGATACTATTTTTATAGCTCATGTAAGAGATGGCCATTCCGCTTATCATGATCAAAGCTAAAAAAGGAATCAAAATTTGTTTTTTTAGCGAATTAAAATACCAGTCTGTCAGTCTTTTCATTTGGACAATTCTCCTTATATTCCTCAAAATAATTTAGGTTCTATAAGATATTTCGGTCTGTTTTGACTTTTTTGAAGTTTTAAGTTAGAAAATTTCCAATATTAATTTTGACGTGAGTGGGGGATATAGAGGATAAAAAAAGAGCTGACTGCAATGGTCAACTCTTTCATTCATTGATTGCTATTCGACTTGGATATTTTTTGTCCTGCCCATATACCATGTGTAAAACTCGTCTGCATATTCAACGGATACATCTTGGAGCTTTGTATGGTGTACAGGCTTGGAGCGGTTGATCGTTTCAATTGTGGCAAGACCGAAAAGCTTTTGCAACTTCGAACGTTCCACCTCAATTTGAATGACCTTGCTTCTTTTGGTAATGAATAGTGATGTTTCCAAACTTCCGGATTTGAACTGAATGAACTCATCATTTAACAAGTAACGGCTATTTTTGTAATCCATTATTCTCAATGAATAAATGAGGACGAGTAAAATCAGCGAGATATACCATAGGGAGGGTTTGAAATAATAGATCGCCAATGTTGTGAGAATCCAGAAAAAGCTGGGCCGCAGCATTCGGATTTTGAAGGCCTGTTTCGATAGCGGCTTCATTGACCGTTCCACTTTGTAAGCGGGTAAAATCTCTTCTACCATCCCATATGCCCGTTCGATCGATAAAAAAGGATAGAGTGTATTCGTTTCCAGCTCTTCATCGCCTGTATTTCCTGCACTGACCAGTTTCACTTCTGCCAAGCCTAGCAATCTTTTAATGATTGATTGGGTGATTTCTACAGCTTGTACTTTTTCTTTCTGAATGGAAAAAGCGGATTCATCCAGTACACCTTTCTTTATATATATACGCTCGTGATCGGATGAAATTTCATATTTTCCATATTTGACGAATGTGGAAACGATTCCGAAGGCAACGGCGACACATATGAGGCCTGCAAGAACGATGGTTATGATCCACCACGTATCCAATAACTTGGCAAGAAACCCTTCGGCATTCTCCAAATTAATAAAATCATCGAGTGTATTATATAAAGTAGCCAATATTGGGATAAGAGCCAGGAAGCTGAGTGATGTAAAGGAAGCTTTCAGCACATCTTGTTTGGTTGGTGTGAAATGGATCGTTTTTCCATGGGTTGGTTCTGCTATTCGTTCTTCGGGAATATCCACTTCGATAACCGGAATTTCCGGTTTTGAAGCATATTCCCCCTCAAGCCGTTCGGCCTCTCTTCGGGAAATCACCTCAAAAGGTACGGTACCCTGATCACCCGTCATCCCCGTTTCGAATGTTAAAGAGGTTAATCTGAAAATTTTATGAAATAACGTCGTGCGTTGCTGAACATTCTGTACCTTATGAAGCGGGACCGTTCGATACGATTTCGAGATAAGCCCTGAAGTAATATATATGGTTCCTTCTTTGATTTGGTATTTATACGTATACCATTTTAGGATGATGGAAATGACTTTCCAAATCAGATAAACTAGAAAACCGATTTGGAGTACCTTCATATACGTCTTTTCAGAACCGAAATTCAGGACATAAAGCATGATGATGAAAAACGCATTTCCTTTCAGCAATTTCCAAAACTCGAAAGGGATTTTGAAAGGGTGTAATCGTTTTGCATGTTCTTCCATCATTAATCCACTTCCTTAATTTTTGCGAAATGGGCAATTTTATCTCGTAATTCATATGCTTCTTTCTCGGGGATGGCAGGTATGTCATGAGAGTCCCCCATTGTTCCGATGCTAAGGGAATAAAGGTTATATTTTCGCAAAAACGGTCCTTGGTTCAATTTGACGGATTGGACCTTCGTCATCGAAATGAGTTCATGCGTTTCACTCCAGGCTCCACGTTTTGTTTGAATGAACTCTTCGTCCACGTCGTAACGCCAATACTTTTGCAACAAGATCGGTTCAATGAAGATGGACCAGATTGCATGAAAAAAAGATAATACGATAAGTCCGTTTAAAATCCATCCAATCCATTCTTTCCAAGTGAAATAATCATCAACAAATAATAGGATGCCAAGGACGGCGAGGATAATGAGATTGGTAATGGCTTCAGTCATCCGCCAAACCTTCACTGATTCTTTGGAAATTTTCTTGGTTGGTGGCTGTATCTTTGAATACATATTTTTCACTCCTTACTATGTCTTTATACTTATACGGATTAACCGACAAGAAAGTTTCCTATTATCCTTTTGGGCCAAGAAATCATGAAGTCGGGGTTCCTATCGATTCCGTGGAGTGGCGGCAGAATAATCCTCCAGTTTCCTGAGTATGTATATATAAGGACTTCTAGTGGATCTTTTCTTTTTATATGACTGTAAATTGGACAAGATAGAAGTGGTGAGCTTTTAGAGTGGGAGTGATAGGTTTGACATACAAAAGGAAGTTGGGTTTTATATTCTTCCTGTTTTTGATTTGTTTTTTTAATGGAGAATCGATGCAAGCTGCGAATGATGATGAAAACCTAGGGAAGGAAATTCAACAAATATTGGATGAATCGCCGGGATTGGCTGGCGCGTTAACGGGAATTTCCATCCGTTCAGCTGAAACGGGGGAAATGATTTATGAACGGGGGTCGCAAACGAGATTGCGTCCTGCTTCGAACCTTAAGCTATTGACTGCAGCAGCTGCGCTGGAAACTTTAGGGGAAGATCATGCTTTTCAAACGGAACTATACATAAAAGGAGTACAAGTTGGCCATGTTCTGCAGGGCAATGTGTACCTGAAAGGAAAAGGAGATCCCACATTATTGGAAAAGGATTTCGATGAGCTGGCAGCCTCACTGAAGCACAAACAAGTTAAGGTGGTTCATGGGGATCTTATAGGCGATGATTCTTGGTATGACGATGTTCGCTATTCCAAAGATTTAGTTTGGAGCGATGAACAGGAGTATTACGGGGCGGCCGTTTCAGCTTTAACGGCTTCCCCGAATGAAGACTACGATACCGGTACCCTCATTGTGGAGATATCCCCTGGGAAAAAGGCTGGTAAAAAGGCAACGGTGAAGCTGAAGCCGGAAACGGATTATGTGAAGGTCATCAACAAAACGAAAACTGAATCGGAAGACGGCAATAAGAAAATTGAAGTCGAACGGTCTCATGGCACACAAGTCATTACGGTGACGGGGACCATCCCGGAGCATGCCGGGGTGACCAAAGAGTGGATCTCGGTGAAAAATCCCACAGAATATGCCCTGAGCCTATTTGAAAACTCAATGAATAAACATGGAATTAAATTGTTGGGAAAAAGGAAAAAAGGGAAAACGCCAGTAGGTGCGGACATGATTGCCACTCATCAGTCCATGCCGCTTTCACAACTGCTTATTCCTTTCATGAAATTGAGCAATAACAGCCATGCCGAGGTTTTGGTGAAAGAAATGGGCAAAGAGGCAGAAGGGGAGGGAAGCTGGAAGGACGGTTTGAAGGTTGCTCGAAATCAGCTGAAGAGTATGGGTCTCGATATGCAAACGATCATGATGCGTGATGGATCTGGAATTTCCCAAGTCAATATGATTCCAGCGAATGAAATAACGAAGCTGCTGTATGCCGTACAGGAAAAAACGTGGTTTCCTGCTTACTTGAATGCTTTGCCGATTGCAGGCAACGAAAATCGGATGGTGGGCGGTACGCTAAGAAAGAGGATGAAAGGGACATATGCAGCCGGGAATGTTCGCGCTAAAACAGGGACGATTTCAGGAACGAGCTCCTTATCAGGTTATGTTACGACCAAAAGAGGGGAAAAAGTCATATTTTCGATCATCTTGAATAATTTTGTAGAAGAAAAAGGCATTACGGCAATCCAGGATAAGATAGCCGTGATGCTCGCAGAAAAGGAAAACCGGTTGGGGAGTGGCCTTTAGTATCCATTCGGAAAACAAAGTTTGAAGTTCAGGGAAATCTGCTAGAAACAGATCGGCATCTGCCAATTCATTTTCTTCGGCAAATCCGAATTGGCAGAATGCAGCCGATGAGCCATTTTATTTGCTGACTCGATGTCGATTTCGATCGCAAATCGGAATGGCGTACTCAATTCGATGGTCATTCAATAACATTGCCAGCACCTCCTTCTAGTTTTTTTTCATTTTATCCTCTCGAGGAAGGAATTTGAGGGAGGATGAATAGAAATAAGTAGTATAGGAGGAATGCTCATGAATTTTCCAACACTTGATGGACAGTATACGATTAGCAGTCTTATAGCTGAAATTCACGAAATTCCCAAAAAACGATCTCCATATATTTTGGCCATAGACGGCCGGGGCGGATCTGGAAAAAGTACACTCGCTTCCCGTATCCAAGCTGAGTGTCCTGGTAGCGCGGTCGTTCATATGGATGATTTTTATTTGCCATCATCAGACAGGGTCCAACTGCCTCCATCCCAAAAGCAGATTGGTGCGGATTATGATTGGAAACGGGTGTTAAATCAAATTCTGAAACCGCTTACGAATAGGCGAGATGCAAGGTACCAAAGGTATGATTGGAAAACGGACACTATGGCCGAATGGCATGAAGTTCCTGCTGAAGGCCTTGTTATTATAGAAGGAACATATTCCATCCGTAAAGAATTGGCAGGGTACCATGATTTCACGATTTGGGTGGAATGTCCCCGCGATCAGCGTTTGAAACGGGGGCTTGAGCGGGATGGTGAAGAAGCGCGGCAAATGTGGGAGGATAATTGGATGGTGCATGAAGATCTCTATGTGGGTGCGCAAAGGCCTCAAGAAAGAGCGAATCTTGTTGTGGACGGAACGAGCTGAATCCTTGGATTTCTGGAACTCGCTTTTAATTGTAAGGGTTTACCTATAAAATTGTATGTATGTTTAGTTAAAGCTGGAAACTTAGGGGGAAACTATGTTTACTAATGAAGAACAAGCTGCCGTATATAAAGCCATTTATAACCGAAGGGATATCAGGAGTTTTTTGTCTAAGCCCATTTCAAAGGATATACTCCGCAGAATTTTGGATGCTGCACATCATGCGCCGTCTGTAGGGTTCATGCAACCTTGGAGTTTCATCGTGATTTCATCTCAGGAAACCAAGAACAGTTTGGCATGGGCAGCGGATAAAGAAAGAAGGGCACTCGCTATTCATTATGAAGGAGATAAAGAAAATAAGTTTCTTAGCTTGAAAGTGGAAGGGTTAAAAGAAGCACCTTACACCATTTGTGTTACATGCGACCCGACACGGGGCGGCTCCCATGTTTTAGGGAGGAACTCCATTCCAGAAACGGATATCCTATCCACAGCCTGCGCGATTCAAAATATGTGGCTGGCTGCCTGTGCGGAAGGATTGGCAATGGGGTGGGTAAGCTTTTATAAGAAAAATGATATTCGTGATATTTTGGAGATTCCGCCGCATATAGAACCTGTCGCACTCCTGTCGATTGGCTATACGGATCAATATCCGGATAAACCCATTCTTGAACTTGCTAATTGGGAAAAAAGAAGGCCGATGGATGAACTTATTTTCAAAGATAAATGGGGTAATAAATAAAACTATATATTATGATTCTAGCCCCTGTTTCAGGGGTTTTTTGTTGGGAGGAATTGATTTTTTTACATAAAAAATGAAAGGAAGCAGTGAAAAAATAGAAGACCCTCACGATAGATAAATCCTTTGTAAGAGTCTTTTAAAATACAACATTCCGTAATAAATATGGACATAAAATTTGGTTTGAATTTAAAATCTGCGCCGTTTTGAAGATCCCGGTATACCGAGACCTTCACGGTATTTTGCAATAGTGCGGCGGGAGATCTTCATCCCTTCATTTTCGAATATTTGACAAAGTTTCTGATCTGAAAAAGGCTTTATCTTATCTTCATCAGCAATCAAGACCTTTATTTTTTCTTTGATGGTGGTCGTTGATTCGGTTGCTTGGCTGTTCACGCGATTTATCCCTCTAGTAAAGAAGTTCCTAAGTTTAAAGAGACCATGCGGCGTCTGGATATATTTATTGCTCGTCGCCCTGCTGATTGTTGATTCATGAACCTGAAGTTTTTCCGAAATGTCTTTCAGTGTCATAGGTTTTAACCCCGTAATTCCCTTCATGAAAAACTCTTGCTGCTCGTCCACTATTGTCGCTGCCACTTTGTAAAGTGTCATTTGCCTTTGTTCGATCCCTTTTAAAAGTAATTGGGCATCATTTATGTGCCCTTTTATATAATCTTTAGCTAGATTGACAGGATTCAGAGCGATGTGGTCCTTGTAGAAAGGACTGATGGAAAGTTTAGGTGTGCAGCTATCATTGACCGTTATCAGAAAGCCTTCTTTTTCTTTTTCCACATAAACGTCCGGAATGATGTAATGAGTCAAATCATTGGAAAAGTGACTGACGGGACGCGGGTTTAACGTACGGATGAAATCCGACGCTTCTTGTACTTCCTGAATGGTCACTTTGTATAGGGCGGCAATTTTCCTGTAGCGTTTTTCTGCTAAGTCCGTTAAGTGCTTTTTAACGATCTTTTCCGCCAATTCATTACGATCCTCATCCTCATGCTCACGCAGCTGAATGAGTAAGCAATCGGTCAAGTCTTTAGACCCGACTCCAATCGGGTCAAGGGATTGCAAAACTTGAATCATTTTTTCTATTTCTTCGACGGACACGGAAAAATGCGAGGCAGTCCAATTGGTATCCAATTCAAGAAATCCATATTCATTTAAGTTCCCAATTAAAAATTGGAGAATCCTCCTTTCAATTGCTTTCAACGAACTTAGTAAACTCAATTGTTCTAGTAAATGGCTTTCCAATGTTTCTGTGTTGATTGAATAATTGTTGATTGGGTTGTAATTATTGTCTCCGTTGAAACTTTTACTTTTAGAGGACCGTTTCAAAGAATTTATTTTAGGTGTAAGAATGCTAGATTCAGTAAGTGATGCGAGGGGGTCTTTAAAGCTTATTTCGAGAACGGGATTTTCGTAAGCTTGCCGGTTTAGGAAACCTATTAGTTCATGGGTCGAATATTGAAGGATCTTGATCGATTGCTGTAATTCAGGGGTTAATGACAGTTTCAAAGTTTGTTTTTGGTATAGTTCAAATCCTACCTGCAAATATATCAACTTCTTTCGTTTAGATTAATATGGCGGCTCAAGAGGGCTGGAAAAATATTAACATGATAATAATACAAATCTTCCGAAAATTCAACATTGTGTGTTAGGTTTTGTAACATCAATTAGTAAATAAAGAGGGGGACGAATTTATTCTAATGAATGGGCGTTGGGTGATTCGAATATGAATTGAATGATTTATATATGAATCAACACAAACTCCTAATGATTTATATATGAATCGTTTTTAACTTGAATGCCTTTAATATAAGGCTCATATAATTTGGCATGCATCTTGCTATATCTAAATATATAAATAAAAAATAAACTAGCTTGAAAAAATCCACTACAAGAGAAGGGTGTTTTTTACATGATCAAAGAAACGACGGGTATTCAGGAATTAATCGATTTGGATAAAAAGCATTTTATTCATCCGACTACGGCAATCGAGCAACAGCAGGCAGATGGTCCAAGTTTCATCTTTAAGGAAGGGAAGGGAATATATCTTACGGATGTCACGGGCAGGACTGTCATTGATGGCATGGCTTCACTTTGGAATGTGAATATTGGACATGGACAAGAAGAGATGGCTGAAGTCGCGAAGGAACAAATGACGAAGCTAGCTTTCACCTCAAGTTTCGCCACTTTCAGCAATGAGCCGGCAATCCGGTTGGCGGCCAAAATCGCTTCCATCGCTCCTGGGGATTTGAATGCAGTTTTCTTCACTTCAGGTGGATCGGAGTCGAATGATACGGCCATCAAACTTGCTCGTCATTACTGGCTTTTGAAAGGGCAGCCTAATCGTCAAAAAATCATTTCCCGCTCGAAATCCTATCATGGAGTGGCAATGGGAGCTACTAGTGCGACTGGCCTGAAGCCGTTCCGAGACTTCACGAATTCAATCGCACCGGATTTTTACCATGTAGACGGTTCCTCCATTGAGGAGTTGCGTAAGGTCATAGAACAGGAAGGGCCGGAAACGATTGCGGCATTTATCGCTGAACCGATTCAAGGGGCTGGTGGCGTGAACCTTCCTCCTGAAGGCTATTTTAAGGAAGTAAGGGAGATTTGTAATGAATACGGCATTTTAATGGTGACGGATGAAGTCATTACAGGTTTCGGAAGAACAGGGACTTATTTTGGGATTGAACACTTTGGTGTTGTACCTGATATGATGTGCTTCGCAAAAGGTGTGACGAGCGGATATGCACAGTTAGGCGGGGTCGTCCTGAATGATAAGATGCATCAGGACTTCATTGCCCTTTCAAAAGGCACGCTTTTACACGGCTACACATACAGTGGCCATCCTATGGCATGTGCGGTTGCTTTGAAAAATATTGAAATAATTGAACGTGAAAACTTGATAGAAAACTCGAAAAAGCGTGGTGAAGAGTTGCTTGCCGGCTTTAAGAAGCTTCAAAGCAAACACCCGATTGTTGGTGATGTCAGGGCACTTGGATTAATTGGAGGCATCTCCATCGTAAAGGACAAACAAACAGGCGAAGGCTTTGAGACACAGCTTGCTCCAAGACTGGTTGCTGAAGCGGCGAAGAATGGTTTGATTTGCCGGTCTGTTACGTTTGACCAAGATACACTCGTATTCGCACCGCCTCTAATCATTACTAAATCTGAAGTCGAAAGAATAATTGAAATCCTTGATGAGACATTTACTGCTGTCGAAAAAGAAATTTTATAAGAGGTGAAAGTGATGGTCATGACGGAAACGCTGAAAAAGAAATTATTCATTAATGGTAAATGGCAAGAAGCTGAAAAGTTCACGACACTAAAGTCTCCATATAGCGGGGAAGTTCTAGCGGAGATTCCTTCGGCAAGCCTTGAAGATGTAGAGTTGGCAATAGAATCAGCCTATCAAGCTAGAAAAACAATGGCAGCTTTACCTAGTCATAAACGCGCTGCAATACTTGAAAAGCTTGCGAGCCTTTTGGAGAGCCGCAAAGATGAGGCAGCTGAAATTATTGCTAAAGAGGCAGCGAAACCGATCAAAACGGCAATTGTTGAAGTATCCCGGACGATTGCCACATATAAATTTGCAGCAGAGGAAGCAAAAAGGATTCATGGGGAAACATTGACGATGGATGCTACAGCTGACGGAGAAGGAAGGATAGGATACACAGTCCGTGAGCCTCTAGGCGTTGTGGGTGCAATTACCCCTTTTAATTTTCCGATGAACCTGGTTGCCCATAAAGTAGGCCCGGCCATTGCTGCCGGAAATACACTTGTCCTGAAACCTGCGAGCCAAACACCGCTATCTTCGCTATTTCTTGCTGAACTATTAGCAGAAACGGATTTGCCGGCTGGTGCGTTTAATTTAGTTACCGGAAGCGGTTCGGTAATTGGTGATAAATTAGTCACCGATTCACGGGTGAAGAGCATTTCATTTACTGGAAGTCCGGCTGTCGGAATCGGGATCCGTAATAAGGCAGGATTAAAGAAAGTGAGTCTTGAACTAGGTTCGAATGCGGCTGTCATCGTTGATAAAGGGATCAATATCGATAAAATCATCCAACGCTGTGTATCGGCAGCATTCGCTTTTCAAGGGCAGGTCTGTATTTCCTTACAGCGCGCATATGTTCATGAAGAGGTATATGATGAGTTCGTCAAAAAATTCATAGAAGCAACGAATGGCTTGAAACTAGGAGATTCTTTGGACCCGTCTGTGGATCTTTCGGCATTAATCAGTGCTGGTGATGTACAGCGAAGCCTGGATTGGATCGGGGAAGCTAAACAACACGGTGCGATCGTTGCAGCAGGAGGTAAATCTGAAGGGAATATCCTGCATCCGACTGTGTTGCTGGAAGTGGATGCAATGCTTAAGGTATCTTGTCAGGAAGTCTTCGCTCCCATTGTTTTGATCAATAAGGTTTCATCTGTTGAGGAAGCGATTGACTTGGTCAACGATTCCGAATTCGGATTGCAGGCCGGGATTTACACAGAAAATATCAATCTGGCTCTTTCTGCCGCAGAAAAATTGGAAGTCGGCGGTGTTATCATTAATGATATCCCAACTTACCGTGTCGACAACATGCCGTATGGCGGAGTCAAAAAAAGCGGGACTGGCCGCGAAGGGTTAAAATATGCGATTGAAGAAATGACGGAAATGAAACTGGTCATTATTAACCGAAATTAATCAGAAAAGAGATGAGCAGATGCTCATCTCTTTTTTTGAGCTGCAGGTTTATTTTTCTATGAATCTTGAATGAGGTTGAGATGAAGGATTGCCCATATGTTATGCAAAAATGAATAGGTAATTCACGATTGAATTTAAATGAGACAGGAAAGGGTAAAAAAACGTGTTTTACCTATTATTTCAAACTGGCATGAATCTTGCTCATATCTTATATATAGGTAGATAACTTAAAACCGAGGAGGAATTTACATGCAGGAAACTTTGCAAAATAACACGAAAAAAGAGGGAACGGGAGCACGGGACTTAAAGATGTTCATCAATGGGGAATGGGTGAATTCGACTTCAGGAGAGAAGAGGGATGTATTGAATCCGGCCACCGGGGAAGTTATTGCCAAAGCTGCGGAAGGAACACAGGAAGATGTGGATGCAGCGGTCGAGGCAGCAAAATATGCTTTCTATGAAGGTGGTTGGTGGGGAACTCCTGCAGTGGAAAGAGCTCGCATTTTATTCAAAATAGCCGACAAAATAGAAGAAAAAGCTGAAGAATTAGCTGCGTTGGAAACATTGGATAATGGGAAACCATTGCGTGAGGCTCGTTATGATATAGCGGATTCAGCAGCCTGTTTTAGATATTATGCAGGATTGGCTACAAAACCGACAGGTCAAACTTTTGAAGTTCCTGACGGTCAGCAAGCGATGGTCGTAAGGGAACCAATCGGTGTATGCGGGCAGATCGTTCCATGGAATTTTCCGCTAATGATGTCAGCATGGAAACTCGCCCCGGCGCTTGCTGCAGGAAATTCGGTTGTGTTCAAACCATCTGAGATCACCCCTGTGACAGCGGTCAAACTATTCGAAATCATGGATGAAGTCGGATTGCCAAAAGGTGTCGCAAACCTTGTGTTAGGAGCGGGGCCAGTTGTCGGGCAAGCCATTGCCGAACATGAGGAAATCGATAAAGTGGCCTTTACAGGAGGGACGGAAACAGGACGTAAGATCATGGAGGCTTCACTGGGTAACCTAAAGAAGGTGACATTGGAGCTCGGCGGGAAATCGCCTAATATCGTATTTGCCGACTCTGACTTTGAGACTGCCGTAGATTATGCTCTATACGGGATTTTCTGTAATCAAGGACAAGTGTGTTCAGCAGGTTCCCGTTTATTGCTGGAAGAGTCCATTTACGATCAGTTCATTGCAAGTCTTACTGCGAAGGCGAAAAAGATCAAAGTAGGTTCAGGTTCTGATGAAAGCAGCCAGATGGGTCCTATCGTTTCAGAAGCCCATATGAACAAAATATTATCGTATATCCAAATCGGAAAAGAAGAAGGTGCCAAAATAATCGTCGGTGGAAATCGAATGAAAGAAGAAGGCTTGGATAAAGGTTACTTTGTCGAACCTACTATTTTTGTTGATACGACACCGGACATGCGGATTGTGCAGGAAGAAATTTTTGGACCGGTGCTTGTCGTTCAAAAGTTCAAGGATGAAGCGGAAGCACTTCAACTGGCCAATGATACGAAATATGGTTTAGCGGGAGCGGTGTTCACGAATGATATCGCAAAAGCGTACCGTGTCATAAAAAAAGTGCGTGCCGGCATCACGTGGATAAACTCATATCATCCAACTTATAACGAAGCTCCTTGGGGAGGGTTCAAGCAAAGTGGAAATGGACGCGAACTGGGAACTTTCGGTTACGAAGCTTACACCGAATTGAAGCAAATCAATAACAACTTGGATATCCAGCCAACAGGCTGGTTTGATGAAGAGTAAATAAGCTTGACGAAAAGGCTGTTCCTTGTGGAACAGCTTTTTTTTGTGGAATCACAGATAAAATGCCGGAAATCAGAGATATAATCCGAAAAGTGCAGATATATTTCAAAAACCGCAGATAAAATGCCGAAATCGGACATATAACTCCGAAAACCGCAGATAAAATGCCAAAATCACAGATGAAATTCCGAAAACCGCAGATATATTTCAAAAAGCGCAGATAAAATGCCGAAATTGGAGATATAACTCCGAAAACCGCAGATATATATCAAAAAGCGCAAATAAAATTCCGAAAACCGCAGATATATTTCAAAAACCGCAGATAAAATGCCGAAACCGGAGATATAATCCGGAAATCGCAGATAAAATGCCGAAATCGTAGATATAACTCCGAAAACCGCAGATATATTTCAAAAAGCGAAAATAAAATGCCGAAACCGGAGATATATTCAAGGATTGCTAAACATTGATTTACTTTTGCTGGACTTTTTCAAGATCAACCCGTCCTGAAAAGAAAACGGCGCCATTACCCATATCTGCGAGGCGATCTGGGGTAAGGGAATTGATGTGTTGTTTTGTTTCAGGTGTATTCTGCCACAAGCCTTGGCTGACAAGAACGCCGGGTAACACATTTTCACCGGGAGCAGCGGTAAGTAAACATTCACCGCGATCGTTCCAGATTTTAACCATATCTCCGGAGGATATCCCCATTGTTTTGGCATCAGCGGCATTCATGTGCAGTTTCGGTTCCTTTTCCATGGAGATATGTTTGGCATTATTTGAAAAGGTTGAATTCAAGAAATTGTGATTAGGTGCCGGAATGAATAAAAATGGCAGGTCGCTGTCTTTTATGATTGGCGTATATGTTGGCAAAGGCTCGTATCCATCCTGCTTCATCCGTTCGGAATAAAGTTCGATTTTACCGCTTGGTGTCGGGAGTTTTCCTGGGAACATCGGCTGCATCTTGGCTTTGACAAATTGATTCCTTGAAAGGGAGTCATAGGTGATGCCTTCTAAATGCGGGTTATCGGGAAAATCCAGCGCCTGACGTATCATATCTTCCTCAGAATCTCTAAATGCTTGTTCCTCAAATCCCATTCCAGCAGCTAACAGTTTGAACAATTCAACATTCGATTTCGACTCGCCATATTTTTCGACTACAGGTTTTTGTATTTGCACGTAATTATGCCAGTATGAATTATAAAAATCCTCCGTTTCATAAGATGATGTGGCAGGCAGGACGAGGTCGGCAAACATGGCCGTTTCGGTTAAGAATAGATCATGTACAACTGTGAATAGATCTTCCCGCATTAGGCCTTCCTGCACCTTATTTGCATTCGGAGCGACAAGTGCTGGGTTGGAGCCGTATACAAACATGGAGCGAATCGGGTTTTCCTTTTCCAGGAGAGCTTGACCGATTTGGTTCATATTAATGGTCCGGGTAGCTTTATTATGCAATAAATCAGGACGTCTTAAGGCATTTGTATTAAAAGCCAGATATCCAGAATTTCCTTTGATGGCTCCGCCGCCTTCGGTCATCCATTGGCCGGTAAGTGCAGGCAGGCAGGCGATGGTACGTACCGCCATGCCTCCATTGTCATGGTGCTGCAGGCCATTGCCTATCCGAACGAATGATGGACTTGTGGTGCCGTACATCCTGGCTAATTCATATAAGTCATCAATTGGAACGCCAGTGATCGCGGAGACGGTTGCAGGGTCATATTGGCGGACGTGTTCGCGCAATTCGGCAGCACCAACTGTGTATTCATCCAAAAAGGGCTGGTCGACTAGATTCTCGGCATATAGTATATGCATTAATCCGAGGGCAAGCGCACTATCGGTGCCAGGCAAAATCGGAATGAACCAATCTGCCCACTTGCCGGTTTGGTTTTTATGTACGTCAATGACAACTACTTTGGCCCCGTTTTTTCGGGCTTGCTGGGCAAGCGTTACTTGGTGCATATTTGTGCTCACAGCGTTAATGCCCCACATGATGAAAAGCTTTGTATGAATCGTTTCTTCTGGATCGATGCCGAATGAACCACCCATTGTATAGCTGTATCCGACTGAGCCTGCCGCGTTACAAATGGAACGCTCGAGCATGCTTGCACCGAGTTTGTGGAAAAAACGGCGATCCATCCCCTCAGCGCTGAGGTTGCCCATGTTTCCGTAAAAGCTGTAGGGAAGTATGCTTTCCGGTCCGTGCATTTCAATCAGGTCTTTCCATTTGGAAGTGATTGTGTCAATGGCCTCTTCCCAGCTGATTGGAGCAAAATTCCCGTCCCCTTTCGGACCGATGCGCTTTAATGGCTGTTTTAAGCGATTGGGGTCATATAGGCGAGCGGTCATGTTTCGAACTTTGTTGCAAATATTCCCTTTTGTGACTGGATGATCAGGGTCTCCTTGAACTTTAATGATTTTCCCGTCTTTTTTGTGCAGCAGTAAACCGCACTGATCAGGACAGTCAAGAGAGCAAACAGAGGGAAAGACTCCATCTGGCTGATTGATATAGGATTGCATGGCGTATTCCTCCTAATAATTTAATCTAATAAAAAGAATTTTCTTAATTATATTGAAAGTGAAATCGTTGAAAGGTGCAAGAACTTCTTAACATATGTTTTTTTTTCTGATAAGCTTACAAGATGAAAATTAACCTATAAATAGGAGGATTCATTTTTGGATTATGGAATTATAATATCAATAGGAATATACATGGCAGGCATGCTGTTAATTGGTTATTTTGCCTATCGGAAAACGGCCAACTTAACCGATTACATGCTTGGCGGCCGGAACTTGGGCCCGGCTGTAACTGCATTGAGTGCAGGGGCTTCCGATATGAGCGGCTGGCTGTTGATGGGTCTTCCCGGTGCTATGTACATAAGCGGGTTAAGTGCTGGCTGGATTGTCGTCGGCCTGTGTACAGGGTCTTATTTAAACTGGTTATTTGTGGCACCAAGACTTCGGACATACACGGAATTGGCCGGCAATTCGATTACGATTCCTGATTTTTTGGGGAATCGGTTTAAAGATGGCTCCAGGGTCTTAAAAGTGGTATCAGCATCGGTCATTTTAATTTTCTTCACCTTTTACACATCTTCAGGCATGGTAGCAGGCGGTGAGCTTTTCCGCTCCGCTTTCAATTTGGATTATCGGTGGGGCATCTGGCTGACGGCGAGTGTTGTTATTCTTTATACATTATTTGGCGGATTCCTGGCTGTTAGCTGGACCGACTTCGTACAAGGTACAATCATGTTCATTGCCTTAATTCTAGTGCCAGTTGTCACGATTGTAAATATTGGTGGCTGGGATCCTACCTTCAATGAAATAAGATCGATCAACCCGAATTTATTGCATGTCTTTGAAGGAACATCAACCATTGGAATCATATCTCTTCTGGCATGGGGACTTGGTTATTTCGGGCAGCCTCATATTATCGTTCGATTCATGGCGGTTTCATCTGTTAAAGAATTGAAAAGTGCACGCCGAATCGGTATGGGCTGGATGATTTTTGCTATCGTCGGAGCGATGTTCACCGGATTGGTGGGGATAGCTTACTTTAACCTGACAAACAGTCCTTTAGGGGAAAAAAATGCTGAGACCGTCTTCATCATTTTATCTAAAGAGCTGTTTCCTTCTTTAATTACAGGCTTCTTGTTGGCTGCTATTTTGGCAGCGGTCATGAGTACGATTGCATCACAGCTTTTAGTATCGGCAAGTGCTTTGACCGATGATTTCTATAAGCAGTTCATTCGGCCGAATGCATCTGATAAGGAATTAGTGCTGGTAGGCCGGTTTGGTGTATTGGCAATATCCGCCATTGCCCTATTATTGGCTTTTAATCCAAGCGGTACGATCCTTAAATTGGTGGGTTATGCATGGGCTGGCTTTGGAGCGGCCTTCGGTCCTGTCATTCTGTTTAGCCTGTACTGGAAACGGATGACGAAATGGGGAGCGCTGGCGGGAATGGTTGTCGGTACGGCAACCGTGATCGTCTGGGATATGATCGATAAGTTCGCTGAAGTATACGAAATCATTCCTGGTTTCATCGCTGGTTCAATAGCGGTAGTCGTTTTCAGCTTATTATCGGCCAAGCCTACAAAAGATATAGAAGAAGAATTCAATCAAGCCATTAAAAACCTCTCTTGATCATTGAAGGTCCAGTTAAAATGCTGCTGTTTTTTTTAGCGATATAAAACAATGAATGCAATATATATGGTACAATACCGATAGAGTCCTTATGTTGAAAACATGAGGGCTTTTTTTGAGTGATTTGGGAATAATAAACCAAAAAACAATACAAAGGAAAAAATATGAACCAATCTCATAAAATTGCATGTAAAGTGGCTTTTATATATATAATCATTGGGGTCTTATGGATTTTCGTTACGGATTATATCTCTATGACACAGGCAAGGGCAGATGTTCAGATATATGCAATGTTCCAACATTCCAAAGGGTGGATGTTCATTTTCATAACTGGGCTTTTCCTATACTTCATAATCAGGTATTGGACGGGGAAAATGTTGAGGTCCCAACAGGAATTCATTCTGAAGGATGAACAGTATCGGTCGCTGTTCAAGCATAACCCGGATTGTGTGCTTGAGCTGGATCTCGAAGGAAATGTCGTTTCGATAAACCCTGAAGCTGAAAAACTATTAGGTCATAACAGTGACGATGTGAAAGGCAAGAATGCGAATCATCTACTCAATTGGAATGAAAGTGATAAAGTATCTGTATTCTTTAAACAGTCCCTTCAAGGGGAGGCTGTAAAATTCGAAACGACCATTCAGAATGGCAGCGATGAAGAACGGATAATCCGTGTAACTTTTTTACCGATCATCGTTCACGCGGAAATGCTTGGAGTATATGCAATCGTTCGGGATATTACTGAATTGCGGCGCGAAGAGGAATTGATGATCATGTCTGAAAAGCTATCTGTAATCGGACATCTGGCTGCAGCGGTCGCACATGAGATAAGGAATCCGCTGACATCGTTAAAAGGATTCGTTCAGTTAATGGATATGACGCAGGAGGTAAACCCGCTGCATTCTGATATCATGTTGAAGGAAATTGACAGGATTAATATTATCTCAAGTGAACTTTTGATTCTTGGGAAGAAACAGGATGTAGCATTTCGCAGGATCGATCTTGCCGACAGTTTACAACAGGTATTCACGTTGATGAAAGCAGAAACGAATTTGAATAATATCGAAATGGGGTTCAGGGTTAAAACCGCCGAACCGATTTATATTATGGCTGATCCAATTGAAATTAAACAGTTGATAATCAATATCGTCAAGAACAGCATTGAAGCGATTGAGGATAATGGGAAAATTGATATATCACTGCAAACCAGCGATGGACAAGCTGTAGTCAGCGTTAGTGATAATGGCATGGGAATGGTGCCCGAGCGCCTTGAAAGGATTGGTGAGCCTTTTTATTCGACGAAGGAAAAGGGCACAGGGATCGGGCTAGCGATTTGCCGGAAAATCGTTCATCGACTTCACGGGGAAATGCATTTTGAAAGTGAGATAAACAAAGGGACGACGGTTACAATTCGTATTCCGTTGGCTACTGGACAAGAATAAATGGTACTATGAAAGATAGGAAAAGTTATATTTTAAAGGAGAACGATATGAGCGAATTACCTGAATTAGTGAACGATAGAAAACCATATATACAAGAGGTCTGGAAAAAGTCCGGATTCGGACAACTTACCCCGATTCAAACGAAAGCGATTCCGGTGATTGTCGAGGGAAAAGACGTCATGGCTGAATCACCGACTGGTACGGGAAAAACATTAGCATATTTATTGCCATTGCTAGAAAAGATAGATCCTGAAAAGAAATCGCCCCAAGCTTTGATTTTGGCATCATCACGTGAACTGGTCATGCAAATTAATGAAGAAATTCGCATTTGGTCAGAGGGAAGCGGCATTACGGGTGCAGCATTCATCGGCGGTGCTAATGTGAAAAGGCAGTTGGACAAACTGAAGAAGCGTCCCCAGGTGATTGCTGGAACACCGGGGCGTATTTACGAATTGATTGCCCAAAAGAAGTTGAAGATGCATGAAGTTAAGACGATAGTACTTGATGAAGGTGACCAATTGATCACTCCAGAGCATATGGGTACGATCAATAATATTATCAAAACAACGTTAAAAGACCGGCAAATCATGGTATTTTCAGCGACCTTGCCGGAGGAAACGGAAAAAGCCGCCCGGGGATTCATGAATGAACCCGAAATGATCAAGGTCGATAAGCATGAAAAAATGGAATCAAAAGTGGATCATCTTTACTTTGTTGTTGAGAGACGGGAAAAGTCCAAGATCCTCGAGAAAATAACAAGAATTAAAGATGTGAAGGCCCTTGCCTTCCTGAATGATATAGCAGAGCTGAGTGTCTTACATGAGAAGCTGAGTTATAAAGGTATTGAAATGGGCGTGCTTCACGGTGAATCAAATAAAGTCGACAGGGAGAAAGCGTTGCGCAAGCTTCGTTCCGGAAAATCCCCGATGCTGATAGCAACGGATGTAGCGGCAAGGGGGCTTGATATTAAAGGTCTTACTGCGGTCGTTCATATTGATATGGCTGACAACATCGAACAATATATCCATAGATCTGGGAGAACTGGGCGAGCAGGTACAGATGGCACTGTCATTTCAATTGTAACGGAAAGAGAAGAGCGAGAGTTGAAAAAAATGGGTCGTGAACTGGAGATTCCATTAACGAGAGTAACCTTCTATGGTGGAAACATCGTAGTCGATGAATGATACGGAAAAAGGGACGGCCATGGCGGCTGTCTTTTTTTTTGCAAATGCCCGTTAAGATTTAAAATTAAAAAGTTGCTCATTGTGCAGAATCTCCACGACATGCCTTTTCCGCTTTCTGAATATGGTGGGATTCCAGTAGAAAAGTGCTTGTTATTGCTGAATCAAATTGAACGATGGGTGCCTCGGCAAAAGGGCTGAAATAATCCAATAAAGATCAGGATAATATCCCTTCATAGCATTTGATACTATAAATATTGGATTGTGAAATTATACTAAATTCAGGAGTTCATTAATGGGGGATAATCATGAATGAAAACGCTTCCTTTATATGGTTTTTTGACATATGATAGCAATAGACATAGGTTAGGAGGAGACGGTATGACAGGAAAGTATAAACAGTTTGAAACGGCAGTCATCCATGAAGGATATGACTCGAAGAAGCATTTAGGAAGCTTGGCAACACCCTTATTCCAAACCTCAACATTCACTTTCGAAAATGCCGAGCAAGGGGAAAGGCGTTTTGCCGGTATGGAAGATGGATATATTTATTCCCGCCTAGGAAATCCAACGGTACAAGTGCTTGAAGAAAAGATCGCCGCTTTGGAAGGCGGGGAAGCTGGCCTAGCTTTCGGTTCAGGCATGGCTGCCGTTTCAGCAGTACTTTTTGCGTTAACAAAAACAGATGACCACATCCTGTGCTCACAGGGGCTATATGGTTGTACATTTGGCCTTCTGCAGCTAATGAAAAATAAATACCGCATCACACATGATTTTTGTGAAATGGATTCAGAAGAACAAGTAAGGAAAATGATCCGGCCGGAAACGACCTGCATATATGTAGAAACCCCGATCAATCCGACGATGAAAATGATTGACTTACAGATGGTGGTGAGAGTTGCGAAGGAATATAATGTGACGGTAGTAGTCGATAATACGTTTTCGACTCCCTACCTACAGAGACCGCTTGAATATGGCTGTGATATCGTCCTTCATAGCGCTACGAAATATCTTTGCGGGCATGGTGATGTCGTTGCAGGGCTTGTCGTTGGTAAGAAGGAATTCATGAATCAGGTAGCCGGGACTACACAGAAGGATATCGGTGGAATCATTTCACCATTCGATGCCTGGTTACTATTACGGGGGGTAAAGACCTTGCCTGTCAGGATGGATCGTCATTCGGCCAATGCAATGGCAATCTTTCAAGAGCTTAAGAAACATCCAAAGGTGAAAAAGGTATATTATCCAGGTGATGAAGCTTCACCGGATCATTATATAATGCAAAAACAAATGAAACATGGCGGCGGCCTTATCTCTTTCGAATTGCATGGCACAAAACAGGATGCACAGGAATTCCTCAATAAATTGAAACTTATCAAAATTGCTGTAAGTCTAGGGGATGCCGAAACATTGATCCAGCATCCCGCTACCATGACGCACTCTGCCGTTCCTGAAGATTCACGGGAACAAATGGGCATCAGTGACCAGCTTGTCCGTCTTTCAGTTGGCCTTGAGGCTTGGGAGGATGTCTGGCAAGATCTTCAGCAAGCATTTTAGGGTACCATATCCCTCATTTGTTCCTCCTGTTTTTAATGAAGATGGTGATGGATACGATAAAAGTGATGGCAGCCAGGATATAAGAAATGTCTGTGATTACCGGATAGGCGTCGCTATTTCGTATCCCGATGCCTATGAACGCCCAAACGAATACGAGAGGATAGCACCAATCCCGGTATTTACCTGCAAAAACAAAGGCCAAGGCTGTTGCTGCAATCAGCAGGACAATCGTCCAGGTTATACTGGAAACCCCAAAACCGTCCCATTTGATATAGGTGAGGTAATAAGAAATGTCAGCTATGGCTGCAACACTTACCCAGCCTGTATAAACGGAAAATGGAATTAGGTCGAAAGTAGCATGCTCCACTTTTTTCATTCTTGTATAAATGACCATTAAAGTAGCCAACAGAGCAATGATAATGAATACGGATAACAAAAAGCGTTCATAGTGCCAAGCCAAAAGCCAAGCGCCATTCAGGACACAGCTTAAAGCGAACCAAGGGAAGGATGCCTTATAAGCAGGGCTGTTTTGATGTTTACTTAAAAACTGCCTGAATACCCAGATGGCGAGCAGGAAATAGATCAAGCCCCATATGGAAAATACATAACCGGCAGGAGTGAAAAGGACATCCAGTTTATCGGAAATCTCTCCCGATGTTTGGCCGTTCAATGGCAGGAAATTGGCTAAAAAATTCATCGTGACGACGAACAGATAGAAAATCAAGTTAATGATGGAAATAATCATGGGCTTCCTCCTTGTATGATTTGTGATCCTTCTAACCTTATTCCACATATTTAGCCTGGTTAACCTTTTCGGAGAACATCGGGGGTACTTGGGGGTCATTTTTCCATAAAGAGAGGAAGTTCCTGTAACAATTGAACCATTTAAGGTTAGAAATTTTACATCTTCACTTTATGGTGATAAAATATTCAAAGATTCATATTATTTTAGTCCTTCGGGGTCGGGTGAAAATCCCAACCGGCGGTGATGAAGAAATTCTAAGCCCGCGAGCCTGATAAAGGCAGGATTTGGTGAGATTCCAAAGCCGACAGTACAGTCTGGATGGGAGAAGGACGTGTGGAACCCAAGTGTATACGTACGCCTAATTTTTCGAAAATGAAATTATTAGGCTTTTTAGGTATACAATTTTTTTCACTCATTTCTCCTGCTAACTCCTTAGGTCATCCTAAGGGGTTTTTTATATTTTATAAAAGGGGGAAAAACATGTTTACGGGAATCATTGAGGATATCGGTACCGTACATTCCTTGAAAAAAGGAAAAAGCAGTATGGAGTTATCGATTCGTTCTGAAAAAATCCTTGAAGATGTGCATCTGGGGGATAGTATTTCAGTCAACGGGGTCTGCTTAACGGTAACATCCTTCACGAAAAGTTTGTTTACGGTCGACGTGATGCCGGAAACGGTCAAAGCTTCCACGATCCGGACGTTAAAATTGGGATCACCTGTTAATCTCGAACGAGCAATGAGTGCACAGGGAAGGTTTGGCGGTCATTTTGTTTCAGGTCATATCGACGGAACCGGAACGATCATAAAAAAAGAACGGAAAGAAAATGCCGTATATTATGTAATCCAATTGGAAGAAGGGCTTAGTACCTTCTGCATTCCAAAAGGTTCCGTGGCCATTGATGGAACGAGCTTGACGATATTTGGGATCGAAAGGAACCTTTTGACTGTATCATTGATTCCATTGACTCATCAGGACACCATATTGGGACAAAAAGCGGCTGGCGATATCGTTAACATCGAAAACGACATGATAGGGAAATATATAATACATCAAATGAAAAATGGCAATCCAAAACCAGGACTGAATTTAGAGTTTTTGGCAGAGCATGGATTCTAATAAAAGGGCGGTGTAATGATGTTCCATACAATAGAAGAAGCAATAGAAGATTTGAAGGCTGGCAAGGTAGTAATCGTATCCGATGATGAAGACCGTGAAAATGAAGGGGATTTTGTAGTGTTGGCCGAAAAGGCGACACCGGAAGCAATTAATTTCATGGCGACTCATGGACGTGGTCTGATTTGTACAACCATCACTGAAGAACTGGCAGCGAAATTGAAACTGCATCCTATGGTAGGTGAAAATACCGATCATCATGGCACTGCTTTTACGGTAAGTGTCGATCATAAAAGCACCTCTACAGGAATCAGTGCTTTTGAAAGGTCCTTGACCATCCTTGAACTTCTTAATGAACATTCTGTCGCTGAAGATTTCCAAAGGCCTGGTCACACTTTTCCGATAGTCGCTAAAGAAGGCGGCGTATTAAAAAGGGCAGGACATACGGAGGCATCGGTGGACTTGGCGAAGTTATGCGGTGCCGCTCCAGCTGGTGTCATTTGTGAGATCATGAATGAAGATGGATCGATGGCCCGCGTATCCGATTTAGAAGTCATTTCTGATAAATTTAACCTGAAATTCATTACGATAGCCGATTTGATTCGGTATCTTGAACAAAATGATACAATTGGGAAACAGGAACTTGAACTGAATATCCCGAAAGCTTGAAGGATTATAAGGAATTAAAACTTAACGTGAAAAAAGATGATATTGTTTTTTAAAATTAGGAGGAATTGGACATGGGGAAAACTATTGAAGCACAATTAATCGGATCAGGATTGAAAGTCGGAATCGTGGTAGGAAGATTTAATGAGTTTATCACAAGCAAGCTTTTAGGAGGGGCATTGGATGGCCTTAAGCGTCATGGCGTTGATGAGAATGATGTGGACATCGCGTGGGTCCCGGGTGCTTTTGAGCTTCCGTTAATTGCTAAGAAACTTGTGAATACAGGTAAATATGATGCTGTAATCGGTCTTGGAACGGTAATCAGGGGTGCCACTTCACATTATGATTATGTCTGCAATGAAGCAGCTAAAGGCATGGCTTCCGTTTCATTGGAAACAGGTGTACCGGTTATCTTCGGTTTGCTGACAACTGAGAATATTGAACAAGCCATTGAACGTGCAGGAACAAAATCGGGTAACAAAGGCTATGAAGCTGCGGTTAGTGCCATTGAAATGGCCAACCTTGGAAAATTAATAGAACAGTGATTTCACATAAGGAAGCCGCAGGGAATAACATTCCTGCGGCTTTTTTAATTGTCAGATTGGAAATACCCCGATTTCAAAGTAATGTGTTTTTATATATAAATCTTGGAAAATAAAGAATCATTAGGAAATTTCAAAAAAAAAAACGAACAAAAGCATCACGTAATGGAAGCATGATAAAATATGCGGATATGATTATGCTACAATTGTAAAGATTGCAATTGAAATTCATGACTTTAGGGAAAAGTAATTTTATTAGTTATTAGGAGGGGTTTGTGTGTACCATCTCTTTACACATAATGATTTAGATGGAGTCGGCTGCGGCATTGTAGCTAAGCTGGCATTCGGAGAAGAAGTAGTGGTTAGTTATAATTCAATTGGCCGCCTTAATCAGAATGTAGGAGCATTTCTTGAGCAGGCCAAGATTGAAGATACATTGATCGTTACTGATCTATCGGTTGATGAAGATAACGAAAAAATGATTACTCAGTTTGTGGAAGATGGAGGCAAGGCACTGCTGATTGATCATCATAAGTCAGCACTGCACTTGAACGAACATGATTGGGCAGCTGTAACTGTCGAACAGGAAGATGGTAAACAGACGGCAGCGACATCATTATTCTATCAGTATGCAGTTGAAAATAAATTGCTGGAACCTTCAAGCATTGTCGCTGAATTTGTTGAATTGGTCCGTCAATACGATACTTGGGAATGGGAAGTCAATAAAAATACAACAGCAAAACGATTGAATGACCTGTTTTTCATGATTCCGATAGAGGAATTCGAAATGAAAATCGCAAATAAGCTGTCCACGGCTGAAAGTTTTACTTTTGACGAAGTGGAGCAAACCCTTCTGAATGTTGAAGAGAGTCGAGTAGATCGGTACATAAACAGGAAAAAAAGAGAAGTCTATCAGGCTACTGCCGGTCCCCATACAGCTGGTGTGGTCCATGCAGAGTCATACCACTCTGAATTGGGTAATGAACTGTCGAAAGAGTTCTCGCATCTGGATTATATAGCCATCCTGATGGTAGGAAGTAAAAGAATCAGCTTCCGGACAATCCACGATGATATAGATGTTTCTGAGGTTGCCGGCAAGTACGATGGGGGCGGTCACCAAAAAGCAGCCGGTTGCACCATGTCCGAAAAGGCATATAGCCAATATGTCGAAAAGACCTTCCATGCCGAGCCCCTTAAACGAGACGCACATAAGAATCAATTGAATGTAAAGGAGTCCCCAGAGGGTTGCCTATATTCAACGAGAGACAAACAGGACATATTCATCTATGAAGATGAAGAAGAGGAATGGATTGTTGAAATCAACGGAAAACAACAGAAAAAAACATTCGATACATTTGCGGAAGCGGAAAAATACATGAAGCGGAAATACGCTGCATGGCTGGCCCATGATGAAAGATATGAAGAGTTTATCAATAAGGGATGAATAGGAAAGCGGCTGTCCAAATGGGACAGCCGCTTTTCAATCTTCCATTGTCATTCATGATTTACCTTTTAAGCGGGACAGGATGAACGATCGTGCGGGACTGTTTTTTCGGAATGGAATTTTGGCGATGTAGAATTGCATTGATTTCTCCGCCGATCACAAAAATCAGACCACTCAAATACAACCATAGCATCAAGATGATCACGCCTCCTAAACTGCCGTAAGTGGAAGAGTAGTTGGCAAAGTTACTGACATAGAATGAAAATCCAAGTGATATTCCCAGCCAAAGTACAGTTGCGGTCACTGCCCCAGGGATGACATGTTTAATGGGAAAACTTTTATTCGGTGCAAAGCGATATAAAAAGGCCAGGACAAGTGAGATGACCACAACCGCGATAACCCACCGTAATAAGCTGAATAATATTTGCATTTCTTCAGGGATTGGAATGACTTGCTGTAATAAATCAATGATGACCTTTCCGAAGACGGGGAGACCCAACATGACGATGAATGCTACAACAAGGCCTAATGTCAATACAATGGAAATGATGCGGGCTTTGATGAAATTCCTTGTTTCTTCAACATCATAGGCGATATTCATGGAATGGATGAACGCATTCATTCCGTTGGAAGCGGACCAAATGGTTCCAAGGAAACCAAGAGTCAGTAAGCCGCCGTTCCGTTCAGATAATATGTTGATGATATTTTTCTCGACGACTTCCATCGTTTCCGCAGGCATGAAGGTTTTTATCGTGTCAAGGGCTGTCTGAATATCGATGTTCAGATAAGGTAATATGGACAGAAGTAAAATGAGCAAAGGGAATAGTGCCAGTAAATAGTAATAAGCTTGTTCTGCAGCCAGCCCGGTTACACGATCTTCCTTTATTTCTTTAATCAGTTTCTTTGAAAATTTTATCGACTTATTCATCTGGGCATCACTCCTGAATAGTTACTTAGGTTATCTCTTCTTTTCCCTCTGTTCATGTAAGTTAATCCTCAAAAGAAAAAAAATTGAAAGTTCTAATCCGCGCGCATGTAGAAGCTTGTGATAATGACATAATCTCATAATAACCAAAAACAAATTTGGGGAGAGGCAAATCAATTTTAAATGCTCCAGCAAAGTGCAAAATCGTAATGGTGGAAAGGTGAAGAAATGGCAAGCCAAGGATGATGCCGATACCCTTTGGAAGGTTTTACGATTAACTGTAAATAGGTGCTGTTGATGCTTCAAGACTACGAATAATATGGCTAAACACTACTACTAGGTATGATTTTATGCCCTCTTTATAACAAGTATAATAATAATTATGGTAGCAAGTTATGGAAGGTAAACAGAAAAAAGGCCAGACAGCAAAGCCTGGCCTTTTTTCTCTATTGCACTTCTTTTCCCTGCTCCTTTTGAACCTTTGGAGGGGTCCATTTGAATACTTTATTTAGGATATTATAGATGTGTTTGGATTCTTTTGTAAGGATCGGCCCAAGAATCGCTAAGGTTAAAACATAAAGTGCCGCAAACGGGGTTAGTATAGGCATTAAACCGCCTGCAATGCCTAAGTTGGCTAAAATGATGGAGAATTCGCCGCGTGAAACGATCGTTAAACCGATGTTTGCGGAAGCTCTGTGAGATAAACCGGATTTGCGTCCGGCAATCATACCAGCTGCAAAGTTACCGATTATGGTGATGATGACTGCTCCAAGAACCATCCAGACAGCTCCCCCAAGGGTCGTCGGATCGATACTCAAGCCAAAGCTGAAGAAGAATATGGCCCCGAAGAAGTCTCTAAAGGGAATGACAAGTTTCTCAATCCTGTCGCTATGTTCCGTTTCAGAAAAGACTAGGCCGAGCAGTAATGCACCGATGGCTTCCGCAACATGAATCGTTTCCGAGAAACCGGCAATGAAGAATAGTAATGCGAACACGACGATGATAAAAATCTCATCAGAGGTTATATTGAATAATTTGTTAAGGACCCCAGAAGCTTTCCGGGCGATAACAAAAAATATCAGCATATACCCAATCGCGATAAATGTAGAAAGTAATGTTCCCCAAACGGAACCAGAAGAGCTTAATACCAATCCGGATACGACTGATAAATAAACGGCGAGGAAGATATCTTCAAACATGATGATGCCAAGGATTAGCTCCGTTTCATTGTTACCGGTCCTTTTAAGGTCCACAAGTACCTTTGCCACAATGGCACTTGAAGAAAAACTGATGATCCCGGTTAATATCAGAACCTCTTTTAATGGAAGACCGAGCAGGAAACCATACAGCAAGGCCATTCCCACGTTGATTAAAATGTAATAGGTTCCGCCTGTCACGATATTTTTTCCGGACTTCATGAGCTTTTTCACGGAAAATTCAAGCCCTAGGTAAAACAGAAGGAATAAAATACCGACACGACCGAGGAATGCAATGATTTCATCACTTTCAATGAAACGCAGGTCAATTAATCCGAAGTGCGGGGCATGGGGGCCAACGAGCATCCCGATGATAATCAATAGTGGAACATTTGATATTTTGAATTTACCTGCTACGAGAGCGGCTAATGCCACTAGAAGTAGGGCAGTACCCACTTCAAAGACTAAATGGTCCATATGAGCTTAGTCACTCCTTTCGTCAGTCAATAATTCTCTTGTCAGGTTTCGGATATCTTTTCTTTCACCGGATATCACAAGAGTGTCGCCTGTTTCGATGATGGAGTCGGGACCAGGATTACTCAATTGTTTTTTTCCTTTTTTAGAATGGGCGATGACGGTCACGTTATAATTACTCCTGATATCAATCGAACCGATCGTTTGATTGATGGCCTTTGAACCTGGTTCGACTTTGAACCATTCAATCACCAAGTCACCCAATGACATTTCAATTGTTTCAAGTGCTTGTGGTTTATAAACCATGCCGCCTATGATGGAAGCCAATTGCCGGGATTCCTGATCGTTAAGGGTGATGCTCGATATGACGTCCTCATGTTCATTATCAAAATGGTATAATTCCCGACGGCCGTCATCGTGAATGACGATTACTAACTTTTCATCATTTCTCGTTATGATTTCGAATTTTTGGCCAATACCAGGAAGTTCACTTTCTCTAATTTTCACTGGAATTCCTCCTTAAAATGTTGGTTAGAGTAATAGAAGATAGCTGGATGTTTATAAGTTAACGTCAATATTCGTCTTGAATTTCTTCTCCTTGGATATGCCGATGTATTTTAATGTCTCCGATGGACTGGAATGATGGTAATGCTTCTGTATCAAGGCCAGTGAAACTCCTTGTTTATAGGCATGGTAGCCAAAAGTTTTACGCATCGAACTTGCTCCGAATTTGCCTGTCAGCCCTGCACCTTCCACAGCATCATGGATGATTCGGTGCGCCTGTTGACGTGTTATCGGCTTTTTTGTCTTAGGGGAAAGAAATAAAAATTGACCTTCGATAACCTTAGAGCCTTTAAGGTATTCTTGTAACGCGGTACGGACTTTCAGGTTCAAATAAATTTGATTGACTTCGTCATTTTCCGTCCGTTGTTCATAGAACTCCTTGATTTTGCCCGTTTCATCCAGAACGCTGGCCACGGTGATTTCAAGCATTTCATTTATCTTCATACCTGTATTGATGCCGAGTACAAACAATAAATAATCCCGACTGGAGTGAGCGCGTAAGTATGTTTTAATTTTGCTGATTTGATTGATATCCTTAAAGGCTTCTACATATTCCATAGATCTTCTCCTCTTGCTAATGTAACATAATTACATTATAACACAAGTTATGTAACATTGCATACATTTAGTCCTGCAGGTGATTCCTATCCAAACAGTAATGCATGCTGTCGAACGTAAAAAAAACCTTTTCCTTATTCTCTGCTCAAACGAGATAAAATATTTCAGGGGAGTTATTTAATGTGGAGATTGCTGTATGCATCATCGGGGACATCAGTCTGGAACAAAAAAAAAAAACCCCAAGTTGGGGTTTACTCATTTTTTTAGTATACGGCTTTTTGTAGTTTGTGAATGACCTCAAGTGAAAGCCCGGTTCCGATGGCAACTGATTCAAGCGGGTTATCTGCAAGTTGGACTGGGACGACAATTTCATTCGTCAGCCATTCTTGTATCCCATTGAGAAGTGCACCCCCGCCGGATAAGATGACACCTTGATCGACGATATCCCCGCTCAATTCAGGAGGACAATCTTCCAAAGTGGCCCTGATTGCTTCCAGTATATGAAGAAGCGATTCCTGAATGGCTTCCTGGACGTCAGTGGATGATATTGTAATCGGCTTTGGAAGACCCGTTACAAGATCGCGGCCCCTGACTTCCATGCTAATCACGGAATGTTTAACGAGTGCGTAGCCGATTTCTTTTTTTATTTCCTCGGCTGTTCTTTCCCCAATCAGCACATTATGTTTTTTTCTAACATATTGGCTGATATCTTCATCCAATTGATCTCCGCCAATTCTGATTGAATTGCAAGAAACGACGCCGCCATAAGAGATGATTGCGACCTCAGTCGTTCCGCCGCCGATATCAACGATGACATTGGCAATGGGCTCTTCGACAGGCAGGCCCGCACCTATTGCTGCTGCTACTGGTTCCTCGATAAGGTGGACCTGTTTCGCTCCGCAGCTTTTGACTGCATCCTGAATGGCCCTTCTCTCAACTGATGTGGAACCTGATGGTGTACAGACCACTACACTAGGTTTGCGGATCGATAAACCTAGGGCCTTACTTGCTTTTTTCATGATTTCCCGAAGCATTTGCGCGGTTACATTAAAATCCGCAATGACACCATCCTTAAGCGGACGGATTGCCACGATATTTCCGGGTGTTTTCCCGATCATGTTTTTTGCATCCACACCGACTGCCAATACTTTATTAGTCTCTATATCAATGGCCACCACAGATGGCTCATTAAATACGATTCCTTTATTTTTACTGTAAACTAGCGTATTTGCAGTCCCTAAGTCAATGCCTATTTCTGTATTTGATAACATTTAGTCACCCCTCCATAAGAGTTTGACCCCTATATACTCATTCTACCTTTTATTGCGAGTTTGTGGGGGTGGGAAATCTAGTAAATGGTGGAATTGCCATGCCATTTCTTTTCATAGAGCGAAAACATGATGAAATATAAAAGTGCACCGGCGATGGCAAGAGCGCGGATAATGGCAATTGTCGCCAACATTCTGCCTATTGTAAAATATTGCCCCCTCATATGTGCGTTTTTAGTATATTTCACACTGCGCCCCTCGCTTTAGTCGAAAACAAGCGTGGATGGCAGCTTTGAATCAGCTTGTTTTATGTTAAGATATAGATGAAAATCCGCTTAGATAAAGAAGGTAATCTTGTGAGTGCAAATTTAATCGAGAGTAAGAGTTTTAGAGTCATCTTTACAGCTTTCCTAGCTTTCCTGGGTGGTTATGCATTTGATAGCCTTGGAATTTACCTCCCATGGATGCTTGGACCATTATTCGTCGTGATGATCGCGAAAGTGAAGTTAAGGAAGTACTTGTTTTGGTCTAAAACCTTTAGAAGTACTGGATTGGTCATTCTAGGTTTACAATTGGGCAGTTCATTCACGAAACAATCGTTAAATGAGATGATTGAATTTTTGCCTGTTATGCTTTTTACGACAATCGCAATCATTTTATTTACAGTTTTGACTGGCTGGTTTGTCGGGAAAAGAATGAACTTAACCTTGGGCACATCCATGCTTGGCAGTTTTCCGGGAGGACTTTCCCAGATGGTGGTCTTAAGTGAGGAAATGAAGGATAGTGATGAAACGGTTGTAGGTTTCATGCAAACACTGCGGGTCATCCTGGTGATATCCATTGTTCCTTGGATCGTGACCCATGTAATGTCAGTTGGATCAGGTACGGTAATGGCCATATCGGAGCGGCCGTTTTTCTTATTTGATTATGATGGGAAATTAGCCATCATGATGTTGTTAACCTTGCTATTATTCATCTTCATCACAAAGAAAGTGAATTTTCCGCTGCCTTTTTTGCTAGGGCCTCTCATGGCTGCAGCACTATTCAATTTAGCAGGCCCAGGTGCTCCGCAGATTCCTGATTTTTGGTTGAACTTGTCACAATTGTTGATTGGCGCACATTTAGGCTATACACTGAAAGTTGATAATCCCCGACTTTTCAGAAAGATGTTTGGGGCTGTATTCGTCAGTAATGTCCTATTGATTGGATTTTGCTATTATCTTTCCATTCACTTTGCCCCGATCTTATCTTTGCAGCCGAATGAATTATTTTTGAGCATGGCGCCAGGCGGCGTAGCCGAAATGGCCGTCACAGCCATGTCTGTGCATGTGGATTTATCCGTTGTCACTAGCTTTCATTTATTCAGGATCCTATTCATTTTATTTTTTCTGTCACCCATCATAAAATGGCTGGTTGGAAGAAGCAAGGGAAAACAAGAACAGGGACAAAGCTGACAGGCTTTGTCCTTTTTCTTTTTGGAAAAACTGAAGAGTGAAAAGAACAAATGCCAGGCGTTATGCGGAACTCACGAGTAAAAGCAGGAAATTCACGAGTAAACTACTGAAACTCACGAGTAAAAGCAGAAAATTCACGAGTAAACCAATGAAACTCACGAGTAAAAGCAGGAAATTCACGAGTAAACTACTGAAACTCACAAGTAAAAGCGCATATTCCAGACGTTATGAGAAAAGTACGAACGGAACATGCTTGAAATTCAATTCTCGAAAGAATATTGTACCCGAACCATGGAAATGTGCTGTTGAATAAGCTCATGTAGGCGCCGGAGTTGGTAGATTTTGTGAGAATTTAATGAAAAGTGAAATCGAATAGTAAAATAATCCTCACCTTTTTTGAACTTCATCCGATATAAGGAGGAGACGAGACTTTAAATGAATGGGTGAGTATTATGGATATAACATCAGTTTTGGGCGTAGTTCTCGGTATTGTGGCCATCTTGGTCGGAATGGTGTTGAAAGGCGTAAGTGTAACGGCGTTGATTAACCCGGCGGCTATTTTGATCATTATTGTAGGGACGATAGCTGCTGTCGTAACGGCTTTCCCTTTGTCGGAATTAAAAAGACTACCAAAAATATTCAAGATTTTATTCTTTGAACAAAAATTGACAAAGCCTGAAGATTTAATAAGAACCTTTTCGGAATGGGCGGTCATTGCCAGGAAAGAAGGATTATTGGCATTGGAAAGCATTTCGGATCAAGTGGATAATACCTTTTTGAAAAATGGTTTGAATCTTGCAGTCGAAGGTCAGAGTGCCGATTATATTCGTGATATTTTAGCAGAGGAAATAGACGCGATGGAAGAACGTCATTTAAGCGCGGCAGCGATTTTCAGTCAAGCCGGTACATACGCACCGACGCTCGGTGTATTGGGTGCGGTAATCGGGCTGATTGCTGCATTGGGGAATATGGCTGACACGGAGGCATTGGGACATGCCATATCTGCCGCATTCGTCGCAACCTTGATGGGGATTTACACGGGGTATGTGTTATGGCATCCATTTGCCAATAAGCTCAAACGGAAATCGCGGCAGGAAGTCCGAATCAAAGAAATGATGATCGAAGGTATTTTATCGATCATCGAAGGGGAAGCGCCAAGAACGATTGAACAGAAATTAACATCCTATTTGCCTGCTGGAGATCGTAAGAAGTGGTTAGAAGGCGATGTGAGAGAAGATGGCTAGGCGCAAAAAGAAACAAAGGCATGAAGAGCATATCGATGAATCATGGCTGGTTCCCTACGCCGATATCTTAACATTGCTTCTTGCGCTTTTTATCGTCTTGTTCGCTTCAAGTTCGGTTGATGCAGTAAGGTTCCAGCAGTTGTCCAATGTATTTAACCAGGTTTTTACAAGCGGAACGGGCTTTATGGATTTCCCAAGTGATTCCCCCAGCAATGAGCCGACGTCACCAGAACAAAGAACAGGTGCAGAAGATCTTGAGAAACTAGGGAAAAACGAACAAGAAGAACTTATGGAAGTTCAGGAGCGTGTAAATGCCTACATCCAAAAAAATGATTTAACGGATAAATTGGGAACGAACCTTACTGATGAAGGGATGTTGATTTCAATTAGGGAAAACGTGCTATTCGAATCGGGGGTGGCTGAGGTGAGACGTGAAAACCGAAAAATCGCTAAGGAAATCTCGGATTTACTGGTCATGGACTTACCCAGAAACATTATCGTAAGCGGACATACCGATAATATTCCCATTAAAAATTACCAATATGAATCCAACTGGGATCTGAGCGTGATGCGATCCGTGAACTTTATGAAACTTCTCCTAGAAAATAAAGAGTTGGATCCCGAAATGTTCAGTGCTAAAGGACATGGGGAATTCAAGCCGGTTGCTTCTAATGAAACGAAAAAAGGAAGAGCGAAAAACCGGAGAGTTGAAATCCTAATTGTTCCACGGACAGCGATAAATGAGTGAAAACCTGTCAGGAATGGACGGGTTTTTCTTTTTGAAGGAGAATATATATGGAAAGAGAATATACAAATGTGATGGAAGAAATCGTTGTGACATGGGTGCAGGTATTAATGTCAGGTACGGAATACCAAACATTTTGTTCGTGCAGGAAATGTAAGAATGACATCATCACATTATCATTGAATAACCTGCCTAATTACTATGTAACCACGGAAGAAGGGCGGAAAAGGATATTTGGAAATTTGAATAAAGAAGAAAACAGGAAATGGATCAATAAAAGAATCATCAATGCGATACACGTTGTTGGCCAGTATCCTAAACATTGATCAAAAGGCTGCCATTATCTTTTTTCCTCCGATATTAAAAAAGGCAGACAGTGACCACCGAAGGGATTTAGGAAATATAGCGGTATATTACTCATAAACAAAAGGGACAACCATTAATTATGTGTTTTATTTATGGTGGCAGAGGGAACATAAATAAAGTACAAAGTTGGTTCATTCGATCAAAAATTGAGGAGATGAATGATTATGGGTAAAAATATCGCATGTGTTGTAACGAATATGTTTGAGGACTCGGAGTATAGTGAACCGGCAAAAGCATTTGAAGAAGCCGGCCATACGGTAACGACGATTGAAATGATAAAAGGGAAAACTGTTAAAGGGAAACAAGGGGAGGTAGAAGTCGAGATTGATGAAAGCATCGACTCGGTGAAACCAGAAAATTTCGATGCATTATTCATCCCCGGTGGGTTTTCCCCTGATCAACTGCGTGCTGACGAACGCTTCGTATCTTTTGCCAAATCGTTCATGGATGATAAAAAACCAGTATTTGCGATCTGTCATGGACCGCAGTTGCTGATTACGGCTAAAACACTTGAAGGACGCCACGCAACAGGATATACATCCATTAAAGTCGATATGGAGTATGCAGGTGCCACATATTTGGACAAAGAGGTTGTGGTTTGCGGCAACCAGCTTGTAACCAGCAGGACACCTGAAGACCTTCCGGCATTTAACCGGGAATCGCTCAATCTATTGAAATAATGAAAAATCCCGGCAACTGCCGGGATTTTTCATTTTAAAGGATTCATATACTTCAATCTTTGCAGTAAAATAAAAGGAGAGACGAATTAAAAAGGAAGTGTCACGATTGATCGTATTAAAATCTGCACGTGAAATTCAAGCGATGCATGAATCGGGTAAAATTTTGGCAGCTTGTCATAGGGAGATTGCAAAGTTGATTGTTCCTGGGGTGACAACATGGGAAATTGAAGAATTTGTTGAAGGATTCTTAAAAAAACATGGTGCGAAGCCGGAACAAAAGGGTTACAAAGGGTATGAGTATGCGACATGTGCCAGCATAAATGAAGAAATTTGTCATGGTTTTCCTCGTAAGACCCCTTTGAAAAATGGAGATATCGTAACGATTGATATGGTCGTCAATTATAACGGGGCCCTTGCTGACTCTGCCTGGACGTATACGGTCGGTAAGGTTTCAAAGGAAACCGAACATTTAGTGAATGTGACGAAGGAATCTTTATATAAGGCGATTGATGTATGTGTGGAAGGCAATCGGATTGGAGATATAGGTCATGCCATACAAACATATGTCGAAGCGGAAGGCTTCTCTGTCGTTCGTGATTTCATCGGACACGGGATAGGAAATGTCATTCATGAAGAGCCGCAGGTTCCGCATTATGGACTGCCAAATAAAGGTCCGCGTCTTAAGGAAGGCATGGTATTCACCATCGAGCCAATGGTAAACGTAGGTACATATAAAGCAAGCCGGGATCCGAATGGTTGGACGGCATCCACTGCAGATGGGAAATACTCGGCACAATATGAGCATACGATTGCCATTACGAAAAACGGTCCGCTTATACTGACCGAACAATGAACAAAAAAAACAGCATCAATTATGATGCTGTTTTTTCATTTTAATCAATTGGACGTTCCAATGAATACAAATCTTCTTCAATATTTCCTAATCTGTCCTCAATGATTTTTTTAGCATCTTTGATACCTTCATTATAAATAAAGGGAGCAATATTTTCGAAAATGAACTGCAAATGATTTTCAGCAGCGATTTCACCGATTTCCTTGCCTTGTTCCTGATACACATATTCTTGGATGCTTTCGATCATCTTGCGGCGCTTTTCAATGGGAAATTGTATGAACATTGTGCCCTCCTTCATATTTGTTCTAAAAACCATGTAATGAATTGATCCGAATCCAAAGGGAAGACGGGTACTGAAGCATGATTCCTTGTTCGTTCCAGACATTCGGGCCAAGCCACAGCTGCTTTTACATTAGTAAGCCGTTCCAATAACAGGAGGTCACTTTTTTCTTTGATTAAAATGACCTTAGGAAAGTCCTCTTGCTTATAACCTTCAATTAAAATCACATCAGGGAGAAATAGACACAGTAATTGAACCAGCTCAGTGATAGGGGCTTTCCCCTTGAAATTGCCGAGCAGCTCGATTGTGCCATCTCCTTCAACAAGTGAGGCGGCCGCCCCTGCATGAAAGTGTTTATTGGAATCCTTCGTGCCTGTGACATCTGGTTTTCCGCCATGTCCATGATGTTTTAAAACGGCTGTCTCTAATTTTGCTTCGCGAAGCTGTTTGATTATATTCGTTATGAAGGTCGTTTTTCCTCTATTTTGGTAGCCAACCACCTGGAAAATAAAGGGCTTCACCAAGGCCATTTGCATCCTTCTTGTTCATCGAGAAGCAGGATGTCCACAAAGTCTCCAGTTTGGAAACCACGTGTCCCCCCAGGTAAGACGGTCAGTGAATTGGCACCTGCCAAGCTTGTTGTAATATTGGATTTATCCACACCGCTAGGAATTACCTTCAACTGGCCAGATTCGTAAAATAATCGGGTCCGAAGCAAACGTGAGAATGGATTGGGTTTTAAGAAGTCTTCTGCCAATTGTGCCGTCTCTTTTCGTAAATGCGGATGCTCCGAAAACAGCATGGTGCGGATGATCGGTCTTGCAAATAGTTCAAAGCCGACATAACTGGCGGATGGATTGCCGGATAAACCGAATAAAAATTTGTTATTATATACGGCTACGGTCGTCACGCTGCCGGGGCGCATGGCCACTTTGTTGAATAAGACATCAGCGCCGATTTTTTGATAAATATCCGGGAGAAGATCAAAATCACCGACAGAAACTCCTCCTGTCGTGATGAGCAGATCCACTTCCTCCAAGGCAGTTGAAATGGCATCGTAGCTTAATTCGAATTCGTCCTTTAGCTTTCCATAGAAACGGACTTCTCCTCCGGCCCTCTGAATTTGGGCGGAGATGGCATGTGAATTGCTGTTGCGAATTTTACCGGGCTGCAACGGTTCATTAACATCAAGAAGTTCAGACCCCGTAGCGAATAATCCGACGACAGGCTTAGTGGCAACTGGCACTTCGGCATAACCGAATGTTGCGAGCAAGCCGATGATCCCTGGATTGATCGCTGTTCCTTTTTTTACAAGTACATCGCCTTTCTTTGCATCCTCACCTTGAAAAGAAACGTTTTCGCCTTCCTTAAGCGAGCGTTTAAATGATATGTACTTCTTTCCGTACTTTTCGAATTCCTTCGTAAGCTCGAGCATGATTACGGCATCACACTCAGCTGGCATCTGAGCTCCAGTCATGATCCTTGCCACTTGATTTTTTTGAACAGGAATATTCGATACCATACCCGCAGCCAACTCTTCAACCACTTCGAACTCGAGAGGATTATTTATGGAACCTCCAGCCGTATCCTTGGACCTAAGGGCGAATCCATCATATGGCGAGCGGTTAAAATGCGGAACATCATTTGTAGCTACAATATCTTGAGCCAAAAAACGGTCATGGCTTTCCTCGAGGGGAATCAGTTCCATATGTCCTGTTAATTTATGCTTCATCACTTTTTCCACTGCTTCTGCAATACTGATGGGCGTTCTTCTTTCTACCATGCTTACAACTCCTGTCGGTTTTCAATTTCTATATCAAATGTAGCAGAATTTTTTTAAAAATGAAAAAAATCCTCACCGGTATGGGAGGATTTGAATGTTACTTATTACGCAGTCTTCCAAGTTCTTCAGCGATAGCTTCCATTTCACGGACACTGAAATTCGTTTTTTTCATCACCATTGTATAAATATCGTGCAGTTCTTCGTACATCTCGATATCAAAATGGGTCGATTTGATTGCACCAAAGTTCATTACTTTTAATTTATCCTTGATTGCTTCAATCATATACTCGACACTTTCGGCTGTGTTTTGCGTTAAATCCATTTCCCTCATCCTTTCATACGTTCCTAAATTATTTTCATCTTTGCATGATTACCTTGAGAAGTCAATGAATATTCGGGTGGGAAGCGAAGCCTAATCCCCGATATACTTGGTCATCTCCACGTTTTAAAGTGTGAGAGTTTGGGAAAAGATAGGAAAAAAAATATTTAAACATTGTATAATGGAGATAGCTACCATAATACATCAACTAATATATGACGAGGAGGAGAATATATGAGCAACATTCGAGAAGAATATAAGTGTGCCAAGAAAAGCAAATTTATGCAAGCGGTCTTTATTGGGGCGTTGGCTGGGGCAGCGATAAGCCTTTTTGATAAGGATACGCGTAATTCTGTATTGGAAAACAGTAAAAGCTGTATGGGTAATATGAAGGAATTCATAAAGAATCCCAATGGGGTGCTTACACAAGTACGTGAAACATCATCAAAGGTCCGTTCCACTGTTGAAAAAATTTCCGATGATGTCTCCTTCATTTCCCAAAAGGTGGAGGAAATGAAGGATATTCCTTCGCAAGTTGCCCAAGTGGTGATGGAGACGAAGGAAGTTTTTGCTGCAGAGGAAGAAGAGCCAACTTCAAGTCACCATGAACGGATTTCCTTAAATTAGAAAATGGGGTGGTGGTATGGCCAATAAAAAAGAATGGCTGAAAAGCTCATTCTTCATGACTTTCATAAAACGGTTACAGGTCGATGATGTGTCGGGGCTTGCCGCACAGCTGTCTTATTTCTTTTTACTTTCCCTGTTTCCGTTACTTATTTTTTTATTCACCTTATTGGCCTATCTGCCATTTTCCCAAGAAGATATATTGAATACCGTCCGTACATATGCGCCTGACGATTCGATGAAAATCATTGAGGCAAACCTATCGGAAGTGATGGAAGCGAATGGGACTTTATTGTCGTTTGGTGTCATCGGAACGATATGGTCGACATCGAATGGGATGAATGCAATCATTAAAGCATTTAACCATGCATACGGTGTAAAAGAAAGTCGAACTTTCTTTATTTCCCGGGGAATGTCGATTCTTCTCACTTTAGCGATGATTTTTGTTTTTATTGTCGTTTTATTGCTGCCGGTATTCGGAAAACAAATCGGAGTGTTTTTATTTGCCGAAATTGGACAATCCGATGAATTTCTTACGATTTGGAACCAACTTCGATGGGTGATCAGTACGCTTGTATTTTTAATTGTGTTCACCATCCTTTATTGGATTGCCCCCAACATAAAGCTGAAGTGCATAACCGTACTGCCTGGTGCTATCTTTGCAACGGCAGGATGGAGTCTCGCTTCCTTTTTGTTTTCATTTTATGTGGAGAACTTCGCTAATTATTCCGCAACATATGGCAGTCTTGGAGGAATAATCGTATTAATGGTCTGGTTTTATTTGTCGGGGCTCATAATCATAATGGGCGGGGAAATAAATGCTCTCATTAGTGAAAAGGAAAAACCGGAATGTGGATGAGCTTCCTGGAGTTTCCGTAATAGCGGACTATCATGCTGCGGATACTATTCAAGAAATGACAACTTTTGTAGAGGAGGAGTTCATTCATGAGTAAAAAGGATGGCAGCACAAAGCAAAAAGGAAAAAATAAAGGTTCGAACCATAAAACATCAGGTTCTGCAAACGGTAAGAACGGATATCACTAAATGAAAAAAGCATAAAAAAGGGAGCCCTCGAGGGCTCCTTTTTCATGCTTAGTTTCTCAAAAGTCTTAAGCTGTTCAGTATAACGAGAATTGTGCTTCCTTCATGGCCAATCACGCCATATGGGAGGTCTAGAAATTGAAGGAAATTGGTTGCTATCAGGATCATGATGACCGAAATTGAAAAGATGACGTTTTGTTTGATGATCCGATTCATCTTCTTGGATAATTTGACAGCTTCCGCAATGCGCGGCAAATCATTCTTCATCAGAACGACATCCGCTGTCTCCAAGGCAACATCCGTGCCTTCACCCATTGCAATTCCAACAGATGCTGTTGCTAGTGCAGGTGCATCATTGATGCCATCCCCAACCATTGCTACAGTGCCAAAATGCTCTTTCAGCCTTTTCACTTCAGTCACTTTGGTTTCAGGTAGGCATTCGGCAATATATGCATCAATATGGCTCTCCGAAGCAATCGCTTTAGCCGTTTTTTCCCCATCCCCTGTAAGCATGACGGTATGGATGCCCTCATTTTTCAAGGCTTCGATGGCTGTAACGGTTTCTTCACGCACGACATCTTTCAAAGTGAGTATGCCTGCAATTCCTTGATCATCTTTTGCATAAACGATTGTCTTACCTTGTTCAGCCAATGTCAGTGCAATGCCATTTTGGAATCGTTCTGCTTCACTGCGACCGACGAAATCAGCTTTTCCGACTTGCCAAAGCACGCCATTGATATAGGCTTGAACCCCATTACCTGAGATATCTTCCATGTTATTTGGTTTAATGATATCCTTTTGCAATTTTGATTTGGCATAACGTACGATCGATGTTGCCAAAGGGTGATTCGAATAATTTTCAACAGATGCAATATGAAATAAGAAATCATCTTCGTTTAAATCTTCGCGGATAATGACATCCGTTACCTCTGGTTTTCCTTTTGTCAATGTACCGGTTTTATCTAAAGCAATTGCCTGCAGATTACCTAGATTCTCAAGATGGATGCCTCCTTTAAATAAAATGCCATGACGGGCTCCATTTGAAATGGCAGAAAGTGTAGCAGGCATGATAGAGGCCACAAGGGCACAAGGAGAAGCGACAACGAGCAGGATCATCGCTCTGTAGAATGTCTCGGTCCAGCTCCACCCCAATAGGAAATGGGGTATGAACATCATCAAGGCGACAACCGTCAATACTACTTTTACATAAGTCCCTTCAAACCGTTCAATGAACAGCTGGGAAGGGGACTTTTCACTTTGTGCGGATTGAACGAGAGTGATTATTTTTTGAAATAATGTTTCACTTGCCGGTTTGGTGATTTCCACGGTAATCGTTCCACGGAGATTAACCGTTCCCGCAAATACTTCATCATCCAATGATTTACTGACTGGTATGGATTCGCCAGTGATAGCGGCTTCATCGATATTGGTACGGCCGTCCGTGATTTTTCCATCTGAAGGAACTCTCTCACCTGGTTTCACTAAAATCAAATCCCCGACATGCAGCTGTGAAACGGATACGGTTTCTTCATATCCATTAGTGATGCGCAGTGCTTCTTCGGGCTGTAAGTCCATTAGTGCCGAAATTTCTTTATGGCTTTTATTCATCGTGTATGTCTCAAGGGCACCGCTTAAAGCGAAGATGAAAATCAATATGGCGCCTTCCGTCCAATATCCGATGACCGCAGAACCGATTGCCGCAAAAATCATCAGCATCTCAACATTCAATTCCCGGTCGGCAATCGTATCTTCTATGCCTTCTTTCGCCTTGGCATATCCGCCAATCAAGAAAGAGGCCAAGTATATGACCATGGAAGAAGTTTCCATTCCGTTCTTTGAAAGGGCCCAGCCCAATACTATAAGTAATCCGCTGAATAATGCAGCAATAAGTTCTAGATGAGGTTTTGCTTTTTCCAACCAAGTGGTTTTGCATGCAGCCGGTTGGGTTAAATGTTTAGTATCTGTAGTCATAAGATTCCCTCCCACATTCTTCTCTATTTTGTGTAAATGATATAGATTATCATTTGTGTTATATCTAATTGAGAAAGATAATCAACGTCATTTCTCTGGATAAAATATGAAAGCTGCCACCGTAATTGCGATGACAGCAATGTTTTTAAAGGTTTATAAACGTGATGTTCCTTTTGTTATTATTATATTACCACATATCCTATTCAGAAATAAAGAAGAATGATTCTAATCTAGTAAAAAATATAAAGTATCTCCTAACCAATATAAAGTCTATTGATAAAAACCGTTCAAATTGAATAATAAAAGAAGTAGTCCAGATAAAAAACTATACTACATAACTGAAGCAGGCATTTTTTCCTTAAACAAGGCCAATGATATGAAGACAAGGAAAAGCATGATACTGATCATATAGAAAAAGTTCCCTCCATCAATGTGTTCTATAACCAGGCCGCCAAAGAATGGACCGCCGATGCTGCCGAGACTAAAGAATATACTGCATAATAAATTCCCGGCAGGTAATAGGTTTCTAGGCAAAAGATCTGCCATATAACTGATTCCCAGCGAGAAAGTCGAACCAACCATCATTCCGCCAAACATAAAGCAGATGAATAGGCCAAGCACTGAATAGGAATAAATCCCTGCAAGCGTGAATATGGCAAACCCTGAAATAAGAATCGTCAGCAAGGTCTTTCGCCGTCCAAAACGATCACTGACCATCCCCAAGGGTATCTGGGTAAGCAGAGTCCCTGCAGAAAATGCCGGAATGATGATGGATACTGCGGTTAAATCGATTCCGGAGCGCAGGGCGAATACAGGGAAATTGCTATTCAATGAGGCTTCAAGCACACCAAATGTAAACGGAAGTAAAAAAGCGACCCAGGCTATGCGGCTTACTTTCGTAAACCTTTTGAGTGTGCCAAGGAATGATGTGCTTTCAGAATCATCCTGTTCAGGAAGCTCATTTCTTATAAGGAAAACAGTGGACCAAGCCAGAAGGCTAAGTATGGATGTGATGATGAAAGGCAAAGACTGATTGATCTCGAGAAGCTTCGTCATCAGCGGGCCAATCATGAAGCCAAGACTGAAGAAAAGTCCATAAATGGCAAGATTCCTTCCGCGCTTTGCTATTGGTGAAATGGCAGTGATCCATGTCTGTGTAGCAAAGTGAAGTGTATGATCGCCGATACCAATGAAGAAACGCAGAACGAACCAAAACCAGAATGATTTCCAGACAGGAAATAAGGCAAGCGATACAATGACCGTTATCCCGCCAAATAATATCAATGGCTTATAGCCGTATTTACGGAGTGGGGCTTCCATAAAAGGAGAAATCAATAGAATTCCAATATAAAGGGCGGCTGCATGAAACCCGTTTAGGGATGAGCTAATTCCTTCATTTTCAAAAATGATGGCAATGATCGGCAGAAGCATCCCTTGAGAAAACCCCGATATGCCGACAATTAAGATTAAAACGCTTAAAAGCAATTTATTATTCATAAAATCATGTCTCCTAAGAAATGTATACCTTCTTGATGTTACATCTTAGGAAGAGGATTAAGCAATAGAAATTTGGGTAAATATTGTCAAGAAGAGAGGCGTTGATAAAATTTTCCTTTGTCATCACCCGAAGATTATGTATGATAGTTTTTGTTACATAAAAAGAACTATAGGATTGTGAGGAGAAGTATCGTGAATAAAATATTTTTGGGGCTTGTCCTGTTAGGCGTCCCTTTATCTGTCATTGGGTCATTATTGCATTGGCCGAGTGTAATCATGTTCGTAGTATATTGCTTAACAATCGTGGCGCTGGCAGGCTTCATGGGCCGGGCCACTGAAAGCTTAGCAATCGTTATGGGACCAAGGATTGGCGGTCTCTTGAATGCAACCTTTGGTAATGCAGTAGAATTGATCATATCCATCTTTTCATTAAAGGCGGGGCTAGTGGGTGTCGTGCTGGCGTCTTTGACTGGTTCCGTTTTAGGAAATTTATTGTTGGTGGCAGGACTTTCATTCTTTGTCGGAGGGACTAAATACAAACGGCAGAAGTTTAATGTATTCGATGCGAGGCATAATGCCGGACTATTGATTTTTGCAGTAATTGTAGCCTTCGTCATACCGGAAATATTCACACAAAACATGGGTGAAACAAGCACGATGTCGTTAAGCGTCGGAATTTCCATTATATTGATCTTATTATATCTTGCTGCATTATTCTTTAAATTGGTTACTCACCGCGGGGTATATCAGCATACAGAGAAACTCGAGGAACATGAAGAGGAAGTACCGGAGTGGAGCAGGAAAAAGGCTATTATAATACTTGCTGCCGCTACATTGGCTGTTGCATACGCATCGGAAAAACTTGTCCATACGTTTAGCGAGGTGGGGGAAGCCTTCGGATGGTCGGAGTTATTCATCGGTGTCATTATCGTTGCGATCGTCGGTAACGCGGCAGAGCATGCTTCCGCCGTCATAATGGCCTATAAAAACAAAATGGATGTCGCTGTGGAGATTGCCGTTGGTTCCACGCTTCAAGTAGCGATGTTCGTCGCTCCTGTACTCGTATTGATTTCGTTAATGTATCCAACCCGTATGCCGCTTGTTTTCACAATGCCAGAACTGATATCAATGGTTTCAGCAGTCTTTCTGGTGATCATGATTTCTAATGACGGGGAAACGAACTGGTTTGAAGGCCTTACCTTATTGGCCGCTTACTTCATTATGGGAATTGGATTTTATTTATTATAAGAATGCAGGCCTTCCGATGTGGGAGGTCTTTCTTTTTATAAAGTTAAAAAATAGAAATGACTCTGCTCAGGTTAGATTTAGCAGAGTCATTTCTATATTAGTAAATTACCATTCATAAGTTATTCCAAAATTTTTCATCATGCTTTTGAAAAAGTTGAGAAAATATTCTAGAGTGTCACACCATCCTTTTACACCAGATTTAAGTATAGGCGAATTCGTTTTTTGTCATCCTTTAAAAGGGTGTCATGGATTGTTCGATAAGCATACCTCCTGAAGGTTTAATAGGTATGAACGATTTCGCCTCCTTTTTATAATGTAAACTAAGTATAACTGATTTGAAAAGAAAAGTAAATATTCTGAACTTTACAAATTTATTACAAAGTTGAAATCGTAATGAAATGTATAGAATGTTGGCTAAAAACAAAATCTATAATCAATATGATTGAACCCCTCAAAAGGAGTGCGACAGCATGAGAAGAACTATTTTTATTACGATGATTGCCCTAATTGCCTTCATTCAGGCGAATGTAAGTTTTGCAGCTGATATACCAGAAGTCAAAGCAAATCCGAATAAGGTGAATATTCCACCTTCAGTATTGAATATTGCAAAGGAGAATACGTATCCGAACCCGACCCAGGATCTTCCGATGCTGCAGCCAAGTAATCTTGCCGAACAATTGATCGATTCGTCGGATATAAAGATTGAAAACCCAGAACTCATCCAAATGTTAAATGAATCCGCAATTGCAAAAGCCCCGCTTGCTTTTGGATACAGGGCGACCATTTACCTTGGCCATTGGGCCTTGAATTATGAGTCCTCGGAAACGGCACCAAACTGGGAATACCAAAAGATCAATACGAATTACTATGATAATCGCGGCGGTGAAGTTCCCTATAAGATCCGTTATGTCCAGGAAAGTCAGAAGGCAGTGAGTGGCGGACTGACAGCGAAAATCCCTAAGGCTGAGGATGTACAAAAGATGATGCTGCTAAAAGCCACTGAAAAAACGAATTTGCCATTGGCTTTTGAAACGATCATCGGAGCTGGTACGAAAAAAGATCAAGTATACAATGTTGCTTCAAATAGGATTGGTTATCTATCCAGTTTTGCTTCCGCCGTCAATGAAAAAGGAAAGGTCACATATGGGGAAGTATATTTGAACCTAAAAGGAAATAAAAGAACCATTACGATAAAGAACATCACTTCACAAGGCATCGGTGCATGGATACCGGTTCAGGACCATGTTTCCTTCAGCTTTACAGTCTCGCAGCAACCTAGGTAAATTGAAAAAACTCGCCGAATTGGCGAGTTTTTCTCATATGGTTGAATTCCTCATCCTGAAGTCCTCCTTCGGGTAGTAGGCATTTTTGATGAGAACATTCGGGCCCAGACATTTGACTGTGGGGCAGTGGCAGTTCAATTCATTGGCCAGTTTCGAATTCATCCATGTGTCATAGGAATCGGTCAAGGGCTGGTCTTTAATATTCCCTAATGTAGGCGCGTCCCCGAAATCGGTCACGATCACTTCCCCGGTGAAAATATTGATGTTCAACCTGGAACGTCCATCAGGGTCATTCCGTACAGTCACTTTATGTGAACCATAAAGGCGTTGAAGCAGCTTTATATCCTCTTTGTTGTTATTGCAAGGATAAAATGGCAGGGTACCGAAAAGCATCCAAACATTTTCATCACGGATGTCAAGCAAATGATGAATCGCTTCACGCATACTATCCAATGATAAAGTTTCTAGCGCCGAAGCGAAATCGCTTGGATACATCGGATGAATTTCGTGCCTTTGACATCCCATTTCATCGACGATCTGTCTGTGAATATGCTCAAGATGAGGCAATGTCCGTTTATTAAGCATCGTTTCTGCAGATACCAGCACACCAGCTTTTGTCAGGGCACGGGAATTTTCAATCATTTTATCAAATAATTTCTTCCGCTGTTCCCGAGATGGTTTTCGGTCCATCATGGCAAAGCCGATATCAATGAATTCATCGATCGTTCCCCAGTTATGGGAAATGTGCAGAACATCTAAATAAGGAATGATTTCCTCATACCGTTCCAAGTCAAGGGTCAAATTGGAATTGATCTGTGTCCGCACCCCGCGGCTACGGGCATATTTCAATAGAGGCAAAACATAATTCTTCACTTGTTTTCTTGAAAGCATCGGTTCCCCGCCAGTGATGCTGAGCGAGCGAAGCAAAGGGATCTCATCAAGGCGCTGAATCAGTAATTCCAGAGGCAGGGCATCCGGGTCCTTGGGCTGAAGTGTGTAACCGACGGCACAATGTTCACAACGCATATTGCAAAGGGTGGTGGTGGTGAACTCCACGTTGGTGAGGCTGAGTTTTCCATATTGTTCAACGTCCATATATGCTTCCCAAGGATCATACTTGGGTGTAATTGGTGTTAAAAGATCTTGCTTGATTATTGACATATTTAAAACTCCTTACGTAATAATGCACTAACCCATTATGAACAATGGGAACAAAAATTGTCAAATGGCGGAGAGCTGCATTTATAGCTTGCCATTGCACTTTCAAGCGGATTTCGTTACGATGAAAGAAGAACGGAAGGAGAGTGCCTCATGGGAAAATCCATTACAGGTAAAAACGAACAATTATCATACTTAAAAGAACGCCTCACGATGTTCATGGAAGTTCTTGATCATATCGAACCGGAAAATACGGAGTTGGAAGATATAGACCGTTTAATCGGCATGATAGATGATTTGGAAGGCAAAGTGGAACAATTCAAAACCCGGGAAGACTAATATCTGTTTCGATAGTATGACTTTTTCAATGTTAATATTCATGAAGGGATGACGAGAAACCTGCGTCATCCCTTTTTAATATCAAATCTTCTTGGAAATGATTGGTGATGATATTTTGACTTATGGGCTATTTAGGGCGCTTTGATCATTTCTCTCCAAATTGCTGTTCATTAAGAAAAATAATTACTTGTTTTCGAAAGATTATGTTAGATGTATAATAAAACGGGTGTTGAATCATTCGCTATTTATAGAGAAGCAGGGAAATGATTAAATCTAATCTAGGGGAAATAAGAGGGGGAAGAGAAATTTGGATATTCAAAAATTCCAAGAAAGTATGTACAGTCTTATCGTTGAAACTTCAACGAATCTTCCAAAGGATGTTCGTCGTGCGGTCAAAAGTGCAAAACAACGTGAAAATGCAGGTACTCGTTCTGCATTAAGCTTGGACACCATCACGAATAATATTACAATGGCTGACGACAACGTATCACCGATTTGTCAGGATACGGGTCTGCCGACTTTCAAAATAAAAACTCCAGTTGGCGTGAACCAACTTGAAATAAAAAAAGCAATCCGAAATGCGATCATTTTAGCGACTAAAGGCGGAAAACTTCGTCCAAACGCAGTTGACTCTTTATCGGGTGAAAATAGCGGGGATAACCTTGGGGAAGGTCTTCCTGTCATTAAATTCGATCAATGGGAAAATGACTATATTGATGTTCGTCTTATCTTAAAAGGCGGCGGCTGTGAAAATAAAAACATCCAATACAGTCTGCCTATGGAGCTTGAAGGATTGGGGAAAGCGGGCCGTGATTTGGACGGAATCCGTAAATGTGTACTTCACTCTGTCTACCAAGCACAAGGACAAGGCTGCAGTGCCGGCTTCATCGGCGTTGGTATAGGAGGGGACCGTTCATCCGGATATGATCTGGCTAAAGCTCAACTTTTCCGCAGTAATGAAGATGTGAATCCGAATGAAGACCTTCGTAAACTTGAAGATTACATCATGAAGACAGCTAATGAATTGGGAATCGGCACGATGGGCTTTGGCGGCGAAACTACACTGCTTGGATGTAAAATCGGTGTCATGCACCGTATTCCGGCAAGCTTTTTCGTATCCGTTGCTTACAACTGCTGGGCGTTCCGCCGTTTAGGAGTGAAAGTCAATCCTGAAACAGGTGAAATCAATGAGTGGTTGTATCAAGAAGGCGAGAAAATCGACTTTGCTTTAGAAGCAGAAAAAGCAGCGAAGGATGAAGTGGCAGCCGCTGCTGAATCGGACGTTAAAGCTTCCCGTGAAATCACCCTGCAAGCACCAATCACGGAAGAACAAATCCGTGAGTTAAAAGTTGGTGACGTAGTTCATATTAACGGAAGAATGTATACAGGCCGTGACGCTATCCACAAGCATTTATCTGAAAATCCTGCACCAATCGACCTAGATGGACAAATCATCTATCATTGTGGCCCAGTTATGCTGAAGGACGAAGAAGGTAAATGGCATGTGAAGGCTGCCGGACCAACAACAAGTATTCGTGAAGAACCATACCAAGGAGATATCATGAAACGATTCGGCATCCGTGCAGTTATCGGTAAAGGCGGAATGGGACCAAAAACACTAGAGGCACTAAGTGAACACGGCGGCGTTTATCTAAATGCAATCGGCGGGGCTGCTCAATATTATGCAGACTGCATCAAGTCCGTCGAAGGTGTGAACTTCACCGAATTTGGTATTCCAGAAGCGATGTGGCATCTGAATGTTGAAGGATTTACTGCCGTAGTTACCATGGATTCACATGGAAACAGCCTGCATAAAGACGTTCAGCAATCTTCGTTGGAAAAATTGGCACAATTCAAAGAACCAGTTTTTAAATAATTGTATGGAAAAAAGACGCTCACCAAACGGTTGAGCGTCTTTTTCATATCTTACTCTTCGGTTTCAGGCAGTGGATCGATCCTTGAAGCATCCTCTAAATTCAATCCACTTTTCAAAAAATGAATAAACACTCCGCCACCTAAACCAAGACAACCAACAAAGCCTATAGTGATAACCCATTCCAGCATTTCATTCCCCCCTTGCTAAATGTATATGGAAAAAAAGGCGATAATTAACTCAAAAAAGTACAATCTTTTGGAACGCTCGCACATACATTAGAAGAGAAAGGGGGGATTTTCATGCAGAATAGCTACATCTTATTCTTTATCGCCATGTTATCCGGTTTTGCTTTCATCAAACTTCCTGTGGCAAATACGATTTTCTCCGGTCTTGAAACATTCCTTGACGTAGTCGGAATTGTAATCGTTCTCATTTTTGCTATCGCCATTATTTGGAAGGCGGCACAAGCGTTATTTAAAGGATAAACAAAGCATGGGGGGCCAATCCTTTTTGGAGGATAGGCCTTTTTTTATGTGGATTAAGGTTTTGCGGGGAATACTTCTAATAATTCAGCCCGCGGTACTAAAATTGGTCCCTGAGCGTAGTGAATTAGATCCGTGACCCAATAATTCGACATTCACAATATGATGCATATAAATCTCCATGTTCCAAACAATAAGAAAAAAGGACATGGGGGATATTCCAATGAAAAAAATGGTGATTTTATCCGCTTTTATATGCTTGATATGCTCTTTGGCAAGCCCAGCCTTTGCAGAATCCTATAACTGGGGTTTCAATAAAGGGAAAAATGGGACACCTGCCGATGCCGGTAAAAAATTCAATGAGATGCTGCCTGAATATGAAGCGATTTATAAAGGGGATACAAAGAAAAAAGCCGTTTATTTAACGTTTGATAACGGTTATGAAAATGGCTATACGGCCCAGATTTTAGATGTTCTGAAAAAACATGGTGCTCCTGGAGCTTTCTTTGTAACAGGTCATTATTTAAAGACCGCACCTGAGCTTGTTGTCCGTATGGCTAATGAGGGGCATATCGTAGGAAACCATTCATGGAACCATCCGGATATGACCAGCGTGACGGACGATGTGATACGCATGGAGCTTGAGCGGGTAAAAAAAGCAACGGAAAAATTAACGGGGCAAAAGGGAATGAATTACTTAAGGCCGCCTCGTGGGGTATTTAATGAGAGAACAATGAGGGTCGCAAAAAAAGAAGGGTATTACCACATCTTCTGGTCACTGGCATATAAAGACTGGATTGTTGATCAACAAAGGGGTGCCGCGTTCGCACACGATGAAGTGCTTAAGCAGATTCATCCTGGCGCGATATTATTACTGCATACCGTATCGAAGGATAATGCGGAAGCATTGGACTCAATTCTGACGGATCTTGAAAAACAGGGGTATACATTCAGTAGCCTTGATGATTTAATGATTGAGAAACGGTTGCCGAATCGAATGCTTTATTAAAATGAGAAGCGGGTCCTGTAGTGATAATTCAGGTCCCGCTTTTATCCATTCTCTTCAATTTCAAGTAATATTTCTAGAAACATGCTATAATACGTGGAAAACTGCTAAAGGATGGATCGCTTGTGTGGACAGAAAAATTACAGGTTCAAGGACCCTATAATTTCGATCTAGTTCTCGAACGATTATCGTTAGACCCACTTCAGGTAGTTGATTTTACTAACAGGACGGTAAAAGTTCCGCTATATATAGAAAAAGAACCAATCGTTTTACAGGTTCAGGCAATAGGAAATATCGATGAACCATCATTTATCATCAAAGGTCATTCAGAGGTTTACAAGTCAAAAGCAATCGAACGGTTAAAAAAGGTTTTTCATTGGCATCAGCCATTAGAAGGCGTTTCCCGGCATTTCCGGGAATCAGATTTAAGGGAAATCTTTGAAGAGCACCGCGGTACTGCCATAGTCTTGGACTTCGATTACTACAGTTGCCTCGTCAAATGCATCATACATCAGCAATTGAACTTATCCTTTGCCCATACGCTCACGGAACGATTCGTTAAAACCTTCGGCTACCAGATGGAAGGTGCCTGGTTTTATCCGACACCGGAAACAACAGCCCAACTTCAAATCGAACAATTAAGAGCCATTCAATTCAGTGGCCGGAAAGCCGAATACGTCATCGGACTTTCCGAGCAGATCATTCAAGGCCATCTCAACCTTGATATAATGGAAAAGCTATCCGATCAAGAGGTTATGGATACACTAATAAAAATACGCGGTATCGGTAGATGGACGGCTGAAAACTTCCTGCTTTTTGGACTTGGCCGGCCGAACCTATTTCCTAAAGCCGATATTGGCATTCAAAATGCCTTGAAAATATTATATGGCTTACCGCAAAAGCCGACCCAAGAAGAAATGGAGTCCTATAGTGTGAAATGGGCCCCATATCTAAGCTACGCTTCCCTCTATTTGTGGAGAAGCATTGAAAAACGGAGTGAAAAGAAATGACAAACATTCAAGATACAAAACTGGAAGTAAATCAAACCCTTCCCCTTACGATTAAACGGCTTGGCATTAACGGGGAGGGAGTCGGTTATTTCAAAAAGAAAGTCGTCTTCGTCCCAGGTGCATTGCCTGGTGAAGAAATTGTAGCTTTGGTCACAAAGGTTCAGCCAAACTTCACCGAGGCGAAAATAAAAACCATCCGTAAAGAATCACCGCATCGCATTGCAGCACCATGTCCGGTTTACGCTGAATGCGGCGGATGTCAGTTACAGCATTTAAGTTATGCCCAGCAGCTTATTGAAAAACGCGATATCGTCATTCAAGCGATGGAACGTCATTCAGAATTCCCAGTTTCTTCATTAAATATAAAAGAAACGATTGGCATGGAAGATCCTTGGAATTACCGCAATAAAAGTCAGTACCAAGTCGGCCAAAAAGATGGCAAATTGATTGCTGGCCTTTACGGCTTGAATTCCCACACACTGATCGATATCCCGAATTGCCTTGTACAGCATAAGGCAACAAATAAGGTAACGCGTACAGTGAAAAAGATACTAAAGAACCTGAACATCTCGATTTATAACGAAAGAAAAAGAAAAGGTGTTATCCGTACGGTCATTACACGGGTAGGCTTTGAAACAGGTGAAGTACAGGTTGTCCTCGTTACTGGTGCGGAGGAAATTCCACAAAAAGATCAGTTGCTTAAACAAATTCGTGACCAACTGCCAGAAGTGAAATCGGTCGTTCAAAACATCAACAACCAGAACACATCACTTATCTTTGGCGAAAAAACGATTCACCTGGCAGGTGAAAAAGTCATCAACGAAACATTGGGTGACCTATCATACGAACTATCAGCCCGAACTTTCTTCCAGCTTAACCCGGTCCAAACTGTTCGCTTATATGATGAAGTGAAAAAAGCAGCAGCCTTAACCGGCACGGAAAAAGTTGTTGACGCTTATTGCGGTGTTGGGACTATTGGCCTATGGCTGTCCGAAAATGCCAAAGAAGTCAGAGGAATGGACGTCATTAAAGAATCCATTGAGGACGCCAAGAAAAATGCAAAAAAACATAAACGCAACAATGTATTCTATGAAACAGGAAAAGCCGAGAATATCCTTCCACGCTGGACTAAAGAAGGCTGGAAACCGGACGTACTGGTCGTCGACCCGCCAAGATCCGGCTGTGATCAATCATTACTGCAGACAATCTTGAAAGTTAAACCGAAAACCATTGTGTACGTATCATGCAACCCGTCCACATTGGCGAAGGACTTACAAGAACTGGGCTCTTCTTATCGCGTGGAGGCCATGCAGCCGGTGGACATGTTCCCGCAGACGAGCCATGTTGAAGTAGTAACCTCATTGAAGCTGATTAAAGAATAAGCAGAGTGATCCGGGAATCTGTAAAAGGTTCTCGGATTTTAATCTGCGTTTATTTCCATCCATTTGTGAAATAATGAAAGTACTGTGAAATCGAGAATTACATAGGAGGGTTTTGGATGCATAATCATGATATATTAATTCGATTAAGATATGCGCTGGATATTAAAAATAAAGATATGGTTGAGATATTTAAGCTCGGGGATATTGAAGTGACAAGAGAAGAAGTCCTGCAGATGCTCACAAAACCAAAAGATGATTATTATGATGAATATGATGAATATGATGATGATGATGATGATATGGATGAAGATGAAGTTGGGGTAAACTGCAATAACATGATGTTAGAGTCTTTTTTAAATGGTTTGATCATATTTAAAAGAGGGAGACAAGAGCCAAAACCTGGTCAGCCTCAAAGTCAGGCACTGGCTGTAAAGAATAAGGAAAGTGTGAATAATATCCTTCTGAAGAAACTGAAAATAGCATTGACATTAACCAGCGAAGATATGATTGATATCTTGGACGAAGCAGGTGTCATGATAACAAAAGGGGAATTGAGCGCTATATTAAGAAAAGTGGGTCATAGGAATTATAAAGAGTGTGGGGATCGATACGCCAGAAATTTCTTAAAAGGATTAACTTTGAGATATAGGGGATAAGGGTTCAGTACCTGTTTTTATCATGCACATCATTACAATTAGGCTTTGACTTCGTGAAAAGTACTTTTCCGATTTCAGGGTCTTTTTCTTTTCGTATGAACGTTATTGAAGTTATTGGAAAGTGCGAAACAGTTAAAAAACAGAAGGCGCCCTTAAGGCACCTTCGCACGTTCATTAACCTCTTAAAAAGTCTGGTTTTGCAAAATTGGGGTTGGTATATTTATAGAAGCCTTCTCCTGCTTCTCTACCGATTTTCCCTTTATCGATATACTCTGTTTTCAATAGGTTAGCCAGCTTTTCAACCTCTGGATCTCCTGTCGCTTTCGCTTTTGTAAGTGAAATATTATAAGCGGTATTGATTCCTACCACGTCTAAAATGGCGAAAGGGCCAAGAGGCGCTCCTGTTGCGACCATCCACGTTTTATCGATGGTTTCCGTATCTGCCACTCCATTTAATAAGAGCATTTGGGCAGCATCCAAAAGGGGGACCAATAGGGAATTTAAAATATAGCCTAGCTGCTCTTTATGTAAAGGCAGAGGAACCATTCCAATCGCTTTTGCAAAATCAATCACTTCATCGAACACTTCACTATCCGTTCCAGGATGTTTCATGATTTCTGCCGTATTGTTTTTCCAAATCTCATTAGCGAAGTGTAACGCCAGGAATTTTTTTGGACGGCCTGTTGCTTCGGCAAATTGGCTTGGCAATAATGTAGAAGAGTTCGTCGCGAAAATTGTTTTATCAGGAGCCACTTTTCCTAACTCCGTGTAAAAATCCGTTTTGATTTGAACCACTTCTGGAATCGCTTCAATCACAAGGGCAGCTTCGGCTACTGCAGCAGATAAATCACTGTGGAAAGAAATGCGGGCATAAGCAGTATGGAGATCTTTCTCCGTTGCGCCTATGTCTTCTTTATGGTATGGCTTCAAATTAGTGATCCTATCTTTTGCACGTTCCAATGCTTCACCATTGATGTCATATACAGATACGTTGAATCCTTTGAAGGCGGTTTGAAATGCGATCTGACTTCCTAAAACACCGCTGCCGGCAATCGTGATATTTTATACTTCACAGCCATTCTCCTTTATTTCTTTGGATATCTCTTCTAGTTAATTATTTCACTTATCTTGAAAATGGATGCAGGGATAGCTTAGGATATATATATTATTTTCCCTTTAAGGGATCCGATAAACGCATATTAAAACGTAACACCCCTTTCTTAGGTGCAGGAGTTTCTTCATAACCTTCCTATCATTTTGGATTGATGATAGCTTGTACGTATTGCTCATTTCCTCAGTTGCCCATTGCATTTCACCCGTAACCACATAGTTTATAATAAAAGGTTGGACGAGGTGCAAAAATGGATGATTACCAGAAAGTGATAACCATTCTTGGGAGTGCAGGAGGGGCCGCAAAATCAATACTTGCCATATTGAATAAATCAGCTATTGATAAAAAGGATCCAATCCATATTTTTATATCCAGCTGTATTATTCACTTAATTGATATTAAACAAAAGGAAGAAAAATATTATCATGAATTATTTCCATTGCTAAAAGATCAAATTGTACTGCATCAATTTGATTTAAAAGATAAAAAGCGGTTTATTAAGCATCTTGAAAGCACAAAAACATTATGTGTCATTGATCTTTCATGGGCGGATACGGTTGAAATGCTGCAATGCTGCGACGCATTAGGCGTTAATTATGTTAATTCCGCTTTAGAAAACACAATGATCGATGAAAATGAAGAATTATATTATGGGTTTCCTCTAATTGAACGGATCAGGCATTTTGAAAAGGTTAAAGATCAATTTTCCAATTCTACAGCTATAATTGGGTCGGGAATGAATCCAGGGGTGGTCCAATGGATGGCCATTGAGCTGTTAAAGAGTGATCCAGAGGAACGACCGCTTGGCTGTTACATTGTAGAGCATGACAATTCGTTTTTTAAGGACAAATCGAAGGCAAAGAATGACGTCATTTACACAACCTGGTCTCCCGAGTGCTTTCTGGATGAGGCTATTTCAAGCTATCCAATGTTTATGAATCACCATACACCGCTCTTTTTATATGAAAATGTTTATGATGTCGAATTTAAGGTCACATTAGGGGACAAACAGTTTTACGGTTGTTTAATGCCTCATGAGGAAGTATATACTTTAGGTAAATTGTATGATATGGAAGGCGGTTTTTTATATAAGATAAATGACCATACGACGGAGTTAATCCGCTCGAAACTGGATGACGCCGATCAATTATGGAACCATGAGATGAAGGTTCTCGATCCGCTTGAAGCCGAACTTGACGGGGAAGATCTAGTTGGTGTCCTTATTGTTTATCAAGATAAGGAGCGTTATATGTATAATACATTAAGTAATCGCGATATCTTTTCCAAATACAAAACCAATGCAACATACTTTCAAGTGGCCTGCGGGATATATGCTTCATTATCGGTGCTGCTAATGGATCAAGTCCCCAAAGGGGTATACTATGTGGATGAGTTATTGTTAAATACCAATAATCATTACGGTCAATATTTGACCTATTATATGACGAGTTTTGTAATTGGGGAAAACAATCATTCAGATGGTCCTTTACTTCACAGAATGAAAAAGATGAATCAATAATGTGAATTTTAAGTCGGCATCAATGAAGGGAGCTGGCTTAAATTTTCAACTATATAAAGTTGTGCGCAAGGTGGGGTAAAGGAAAAAGGAGAAATCCTTATTCTTCAAATTTTCCTTCTGAATGTGCATAACTTTTTGTTTTATTGATCTTCTTTTTACGTAACGTTACGTCAATATACGGAGCTGATCAGCAGCTCTTTTTTTATTGTTGTAATGGACTTTAGCGTCCATTAGTACAATGTAAAACAGACAAAAAAGAGGATTATTAATCCCCTTGCAGACTATAGACAATTTCAGTTTTTTCTTTGAAAAAAGTTCCAGCTTGATTGAAGAAATTCGCTCCCTTTCCGCCGACTGTCTGCCAAGCCTCATCTGGAAGGGGGGCGCAAATTTCTTCAATTCAGTGAGTTTTCGTCTCATTTAAAACAGTAAAAAATCATAGAGTATAACCAAGTATTGTTTTAAAAATATGGTAAAAATCACTTCGGTAAAATCGTGGAAGGGATTCGGCAGGAGAGCATTCCGGACTACCTTTTGTCGACAAATTGAAAGAGGATAATCAATCCCTTTGGTTTACTTGTCTTCATTTGTTTGTTCATCAGGTTTTTGGACGATTTCTTTTAGTTCCCCAATGTCACCTTTTGCATTGATAATCTCAAAAATCTCATTTAGGCCTTCCGAGGTTTTTTCATCTTCTGTTTTCACAATACCCCTCCTTATTTGTAGTTATTTGTTAATGTCTCCAAAAAACAGAAGATAAAACATCGTTCACATTGAAAAGTGATGATTATTTTCTCTTCGTATTTCCATTGATATAAGTGCATTTTAGGCGGATGTTTATTGTGAAACTATAAAAATTCCGATTTTTTTGTCCACACAATATGGACAACATTAAAATTATCTATTATTATGATTGTTATAACACTTAGTATAAAGGGATTTAGGTTAATCCTGTGTGTGTTTTTGGAGAAGACAGCTGTATTTTTAGAAAAAAGGAAATAAATACAATATTTTTAAAATAGGGGTAAAACATATAAAAATCCTGCATTTATTCCAGCCATCAATGAGGGGGTATATTAAATGTCAAGTGAAGTATTAAATCAATTTTTGAAAGAAAATTTGGAAGATTTAAAAGAAAAGGGACTATACAACGTTATTGATCCGGTGGAAGGTCCAAATGGTCCGGTAATCACCATTGCAGGCAGGGAGCTAATTAATTTATCATCCAATAATTATTTAGGTTTAGCAACAGATAGACGATTAATAGAGGCTTGCATAGAAGCGACGAAAACATATGGTGTCGGTGCCGGTGCCGTTCGTACAATCAACGGAACATTGGATATTCACGTCAAATTAGAAGAAAAGCTTGCCGAGTTTAAACATACAGAAGCAGCCATTGCTTATCAATCTGGATTTAACTGTAATATGGCAGCGATTTCAGGAGTGATGGATAAACACGATGCCATTCTTTCAGATGAACTGAATCATGCTTCAATCATTGATGGATGCCGATTATCCAAGGCTAAAATTATTCCCTTTATCCATTCCGACATGGACGATTTACGGACAAAAGCACGCCAAGCAAAGGAGTCCGGATTGTATAACAAAGTCATGGTTATTACCGATGGAGTGTTCTCGATGGATGGGGATATTGCCAAGCTTCCTGAAATTGTGGAGATAGCAGAAGAGTTCGATTTAATTACGTATGTTGATGATGCGCATGGTTCGGGCGTATTAGGTAATGGTGCAGGAACGGTAAAACATTTTGGGTTATCGGATAAAGTCGATTTCCAAATTGGAACATTATCCAAAGCCATTGGTGTTGTTGGAGGGTATGTAGCAGGAAAGAAAGATTTGATTGATTGGTTAAAGGTGAGAAGCCGTCCATTTTTATTTTCAACGGCTGCCACACCGGGAGCAGTTGCAGCTAGTATAGAAGCCATCCATATTTTGATGAGTAGCTCAGAACTTCAAAATAAGCTGTGGGAAAACAGCGATTACTTGAAAAAAGGCCTAAAGGAATTAGGGTTTGATATCGGGGAGAGCGAAACACCGATTACGCCTTGCATCATAGGGGATGAAGCAAAAACGCAGCAATTCAGCAAGAGGCTGAATGAAGAAGGTGTGTATGCTAAATCCATCGTATTCCCTACCGTTCCAAAGGGTACAGGAAGAGTGAGGAATATGCCTACTGCTGCTCATACAAAAGAGATGCTGGACCGTGCAATAGCCATTTATGAAAAAGTAGGAAAAGAGATGTCGATCATATAAGAGATTGCTTGTTTCAGAGTTTAAAACATAGGGAGGGATTTTTGATGAAAAAGGTACTGGTAACGGGGGCTTTAGGTCAAATTGGTTCAGAACTTACGCTGAAAATGAGAGAGATTTATGGAGCTGACAATATCATTGCAACAGATATTCGAAAAACGGACAGCGATGTTGCCCAATCAGGTCCATTTGAGATTTTAGATGTTACGGATGAAAAAGCGATGTTTAACATGGCAAAAAAACATGAAGTGGATACAATTATACATTTAGCCGCTTTATTGTCAGCAACAGCTGAAAAGAAACCTCTTTTAGCTTGGCATTTAAACATGGGCGGATTGGTCAATGCTTTGGAATCGGCACGGGAACTCGATTGCCAATTATTCACACCTAGTTCGATTGGTGCTTTTGGTCCAACCACTCCTAAAGATTGGACACCGCAAGACATCATTCAACGACCGAATACGATGTACGGAGTGAATAAAGTATCCGGAGAGTTATTATGTGATTATTATCATCATAAATTTGGGGTTGATACGAGGGGGCTTCGATTCCCAGGGCTGATTTCGTATGTCACACCTCCTGGCGGTGGAACTACCGACTATGCAGTTGAAATTTACTATGAAGCGATTAAAAACAAGCGATATACTTCTTACATTGATAAGGGAACGTATATGGATATGATGTATATGCCTGATGCTTTAGCTGCCATCATTAATCTAATGGAGGCAGATGCCTCAAAATTAAAACATCGCAATTCTTTCAATGTGTCAGCCATGAGCTTTGATCCGGAGCAAATTGCTGCCGAGATCAAAAGGCATATTCCGGAATTTGTCATGAATTATGAGGTCGATCCTGTAAGACAATCCATTGCCGATAGTTGGCCAAATACAATAGATTCAACTTGTGCAAAGGAAGAATGGGGATTCAAGGCGGAATATGATTTAGAGAAAATGACGAATGATATGTTGTTGAAGCTGAGATTAAAATCCCTTTTAGTAACAGCATGAATTAACCTGCCAGCCGAATAAAAGAGTTGCAATACTCTTTTATTCGAGTTACTTTATACAGAGGAATTTTAACGTTTAAGGGGTAGGCTGTTATAAACGATAAAAAGTAAGCGCTTTCTATGAAACCTTGAACAGAATCAAGATATAACATGAAATTTGATAGTAATCTTTCTAACTGTCAGGAATGCTTAAGAGTGAAGGATGATTTTATGAGGCAGCTTTAAGAAAGATTAAAAAAAGTGGAGCCTGCTATATCATTTCTATACTAAATAGGGAGTGTATTAAGCATCTTGTATAAAATTTCGACTATTAGTAGTGTAGGGGGAAATGGAATGGCAAACAAAGATTTGAATAGGGGCTTGAAAGGTCGTCATATTCAGATGATCGCTTTGGGTGGAACTATTGGTGTCGGTTTATTTATGGGTTCAGCCAGCACGATTCAATGGACAGGTCCGTCAGTAATGTTAGCTTATGCGATCTCTGGGATTTTTATATTCTTAATCATGCGTGCAATGGGGGAAATGTTGTATTTAGAGCCAAGTACAGGTTCATTTGCAACATTTGGTTATAAGTACATTCATCCATTGGCAGGGTATATGACTGCATGGAGTAACTGGTTCCAGTGGGTTATTGTCGGGATGGCAGAAATAATTGCAGTGGGTACGTACATGCAGTATTGGTTCCCTGATCTCCCGTCTTGGATTCCAGGTTTAATCGCAATGGTGATTCTTGGAGCAGCGAACTTAATTTCCGTTAAATCCTTTGGGGAAATTGAATTTTGGTTTGCACTGATTAAAATCGTAACGATTATATTAATGATCGTTGCAGGATTTGGACTTATTTTCTTTGGAATCGGTAACGGAGGGGAAGCCTTAGGATTATCGAATCTTTGGGAACATGGTGGTTTATTTACAGGTGGTTGGAAGGGCTTCTTCTTTGCTCTCTCACTGGTGGTTGCCGCTTATCAAGGTGTAGAATTAATCGGGATTACGGCTGGTGAAGCAAAAGATCCGCAAAAAACGATAACCAAAGCGATTCAAAGTACCATTTGGCGTATTTTAATTTTCTATATCGGTGCGATTTTCATTATTGTAACCGTTTACCCTTGGGATCAATTAAGTGCGATTGGCAGTCCATTTGTTGCCACTTTTGCGAAAGTTGGTATCACGGCAGCAGCTGGAATCATTAATTTTGTCGTAATCACGGCTGCTATGTCTGGCTGCAATAGTGGTATTTACAGTGCAGGACGTATGCTTTACACATTAGGGGTGAATGGCCAAGCGCCAAAATTCTTTGCGAAAGTATCTAATAGCGGTGTACCTTTATTCGGTACGTTCGGAGTGATAGTCGGGTTAGCAATTGGGGTTGTTTTAAGTTATATTGCACCAGAAAATTTATTTGTGCATGTATATAGTGCGAGTGTACTTCCTGGTATGATTCCGTGGTTTGTCATTCTGATCAGTCAAATTCAATTCAGGAAAATTAAAAAAGCAGAAATGCACAATCATCCATTCAAAATGCCTTTTGCACCTGTTACAAACTACCTGACCATCGCTTTCTTGATTATGGTATTAATCGGTATGTGGTTTAATGATGACACACGTATATCACTAATGGTTGGAATAGGTTTTCTGGCGATCGTTGTAATAAGTTATTTCGCTTTTGGAATAGGCAAGCGTGTACAAGCCGATGCTCAGACAACGGCTCAGAAGGAAGATAAAGTGGGTTAATCTATAATTCACTTCGGATTTTGCAAAGGGTTGCTTCGGCAGCCCTTTTCCAATGAAACTAAAAGGGCAGTTTAGTTTTAACAAGAGATGATAAAATGGTACTTGAAGATGAAAGTTGTGCTGTAGATATTGCTTGTTGGATATATGAGGTGTATAGTGACCTTGGATATCCCGATAAACAACTGAAAACAGTAAGTAATGGTTCTTGTTGAGCACCCTTAGTTAATTAAAAGTTTTCTGGGCTATGATGAATGGAAAAAGTCAGGGCAATCTAGTTAATGACATCAGGATACGTATCCGCCAAAGTTTAGCGTAAGATAACTGCGATGTTATTACTTCTTAAGATAGAATGTTAAAAATCATAAGAAAAGGAGACATTGGCTATGACAACTTCAAAGAAGAATTTGAGGACTTGCGAAAAGGGTCACAAATACTATAAATCCAGCGACTGTCCGACCTGCCCTGTATGTGAGCAAGAACGCAAACCTGACACCGGATTTCTTTCATTGCTTTCGGCACCAGCCAGACGGGCATTGGAAAATAACGGGATAATCTCTTTGCGTCAGCTATCAACATATAGTGAAAAAGAGATTTTGAAGTTTCACGGTATGGGACCAGCTTCTTTACCTAAACTTAGGGATGCTCTAGAGGCAGGTGGGTTATCATTCAAAGGTTAACCACCTAGAAAGTTTAATCTTGCAGGAACGCCTTTTATGCCAGTTGGTTCCATACATTCATTTTCTTTATCAAGTCATAGGGTCTTTATGTAAATAAGGGGTCAGGAACATCTTTTTTTATGGACATCATCCTTGTTAAACTGATAGTAACTCTAAAAAGTGAGGTAGCGAAAAACATGAGTTCCTATACTCCCTATTATGAATTCAATCGAAAAAAGTGGGCATCTTTGCGAAACCATACCCCTCTTCCTTTAACTGAAGAAGAATTGGATAACTTAAAAGGTATAAATGAAGAAATATCCATTCAGGAAGTAGAAGAGGTTTACTTGCCCTTGACTCGTCTAATCAATTTATATGTTGAAGCATCTCAGCAGCTTAATACATCCACTTCTTCATTTCTAAAAACTAATGATAAAAAAGTACCTTATATCATTGGAATTGCAGGGAGTGTTGCTGTAGGGAAGAGTACGACAGCAAGGTTGCTTCAGACCTTATTATCTAGATGGGATAATCATAGAAACGTAGGTCTTGTCACTACCGACGGTTTTTTGTACCCAAATGATCTTTTAGAAGAAAAAGGACTGATGAAAAGAAAAGGGTTTCCTGAAAGTTATGACACTCAAAAATTAATTAATCTTATCGGGGATGTAAAAGCGGGAAAAAATAAAGTGGAAGTTCCAATTTACTCACATTTGAAGTATGACATTTTGCCAAATGAAGTGCAGACTATCTGTAATCCGGATATTTTAATAGTGGAAGGTATTAATGTTCTTCAAGTTGATAAGGAAAATCAAGTATTCGTCAGTGACTTTTTTGATTTCTCACTTTATGTAGATGCAGACGAAAATGACATAGAGCGGTGGTATGTTGAAAGGTTCCTTTTACTTCAAAAGACCGCATTTCAAAGTCCCGAATCCTATTTTCATCGTTATATTGACTTGTCTAAAGAACAAGCCATTAAACAAGCGACCCAAATTTGGGAAGAAATTAATCTGAAAAATTTACATGAAAATATACTGCCGACAAAAGGACGGGCAAAACTCGTTTTAAAAAAAGGATCAGATCACAAAGCTGAAAATATCTATTTGCGAAAATGATAACTTAAATAATGTTTTTTTGTAATAACAATAAAGGATAAAATTTCATTTATAAGGGACTATGCAATAAGTCTTAAAATTAGGAATAATTTCAATGACCGTACCTAATATTGGTTTAATTATCAGTAATTATTGGTATTGTTATAATATCTAATTATTGGGTGAAATTTATGATCCAAGTTAAAAAGGTAGTAGTTTGGCAATTTCAGGAAGGTCCTTGTTTTTTCGGGAAATGGTTACAGAAACTTCTAATTCCACTTCCGATTTTGTCAATAAATGTGTATTTTCGTTACTTTTTCTGATGTGTCAATATTATTCCACTAACAGTTTCTTCCTTCAAAAAGGGAAAGCTGCTGAAGAAATCTTTTTCTTCGACTATCATGGCGGATAAGTTTAAGCTAATTTCTTCACAAAATCAATTTTTTAACAAAAAAAGTAATAGTAGAATATTTTAATCTATGAAATAATAATAATAGATTATGATATAGTTATAAGGAGACAGAAAAGGTGTGTTCCTAGTTCATGCCTGGCTTTTGGTGACACCTAAACAGGAGCGCCTACATCTTTTTTGCAAATATAGGGGATAAGGAAGGTTATAATGAGCAACATACAGAAACAAACAGACGTTATCTTAATTGGCGGCGGAGTCATGAGCGCGACTTTGGGATCATTACTGAAAGAGTTAGCACCGGAATGGGAAATCAAAGTATTTGAGAAGCTTGCAAACGCAGGAGAAGAAAGCTCTAACGAATGGAATAATGCGGGTACGGGACATTCTGCACTGTGCGAGCTTAACTATACATCCGAAAAATCTGACGGATCTATAGATATTAGCAAAGCAATTAAAATTAATGAACAGTTCCAAGTTTCATTGCAGTTTTGGTCGTATCTTGTAAACTGTAAGCTGATTGATAATCCGCAAGACTTTATCATGCCATTGCCTCATATGAGTATGGTACAAGGGGATAAAAATGTAGCATTCTTAAAGAAACGTTTTGAAGCGCTGTCAAAAAATCCTCTGTTCCAAGGTATGGAGTATTCCGATGACCCAGCAAAACTGATGGAATGGATTCCACTTATTATGCAAGAACGTCCATCGAATGATTCTATAGCGGCAACAAAAATTGATTACGGTACAGACGTTAACTTTGGTGCTTTAACACGCATGTTGTTTGACCATCTAAAGACTAAAAACGTCGATATCAAATATAAACATAGTGTTGATAATGTTAAACGTGCCAGCGATGGCTCATGGGAATTAAAAGTGCGTAATGTCGATACTGGTAGCGTAGAACGCCATAATGCTAAATTCGTCTTTATCGGAGGCGGGGGCGGAAGCTTGCATTTGCTGCAAAAATCCGGTATTCCTGAAGGGAAGCATATCGGCGGATTCCCAGTAAGCGGATACTTCATGGTATGTAATAATCCTGAAGTTGTTGAACAGCATCATGGAAAAGTATACGGAAAAGCTAAAGTTGGTGCACCGCCAATGTCTGTTCCGCATCTTGATACACGTTTTATCGACAATAAAAAATCGTTGCTATTTGGACCATTTGCGGGCTTCTCACCGAAGTTCCTAAAAACAGGTTCAATGTTCGATTTAATAACTTCCGTAAAACCGAATAATGTTTTAACTATGTTGGCGGCAGGCGCAAAAGAGATGCCATTGACAAAGTACCTGATCCAGCAGGTTATGTTATCGAAAGAACAGCGCATGGAAGAGTTACGAGAGTTCATCCCGAACGCTAAGAGCGAGGATTGGGATTTAGTAGTAGCTGGCCAACGTGTACAAGTTATCAAAGATACTGCAGAAGGCGGCAAAGGTACACTTCAATTTGGTACGGAAGTTGTCAGTGCATCCGATGGCTCGATTGCAGCATTGCTAGGTGCATCTCCAGGTGCTTCTACTGCTGTTCACGTTATGCTTGAAGTAATTAATAAATGCTTCCCGCAACGTATGAAAGAGTGGGAACCAAAAATTAAAGAAATGATTCCTTCTTATGGAGAGTCACTATTGGAAAATCCAGAGCTTCTGAAAGAAATTCAAAATTCAACTTCAGGGACACTTGGTCTAAGCAAAAAAAAAGAGCTAGTTTATAGTTAATTTTTGGAAGTTGTGTTGAAATTAAAAACAACAGAACCTTTAATCTATCTTTGATTAAAGGTTCTTTTTTTTGTCTTGAAGCTTATTCAAATAAGGATGCTTACTTCGAAAGGGAAGGTTAGACTAAAGGGCGCAGTATAGTTTAATAAGAAGAATCAATAAGGGATGCTATTATAGCATCCCCAAAGATTCTAATGTGTATTTGAATTTATTTGGGAAATGGTCTCTTTATCGCAAATGACGAAAAGCTGTGCATCGTCAGGAATTCGTTCATCTAATTTTTGGTTTATGTTAAGATCACCACGATCTGCTACCAGTGTGGCTCCTTTATTAAGAAGATCTATGAACGCATCACGATAGGTTCGCCATTCATCTTGTTTAGAAATCTCATACATGGTTTCTTCATACTTTGTGCTCATAAGTTCAGAATACATATGGATGACTCCATGAGAAAATAATGATCGTACTGCTGCGTGGGAGATCATTTCTTGTGTAGGAATAAACTCATCCACCTTTACACGCTCGAATAAACGAATATGCTTTTGATTGATCACTTCGGCGGTGACATGAATGGACGTACTCGTTTTTTCCTCAATGGCCGTTATGGCAGTGGCAACTAATAATGTCTTTCCATCGACGAGTAACGGATCTTTTGTAGCATAATTCTCTGGGTTATTTGGTCAGCAAAAATGATAACGCCTTTTGCTCTAGGCAGATTTGCACGGAGTAATGTTTCTTCATCGGTAGCATCCCCGCGAACATAAAACAGACGCTCCTCCAACATAGGAGCTTTTTCCAAGTTATCGATGATTACAATGTCAATGGATTCATCAGATTTAAATATTTCTTGGAGTGCTGATTTTGATTTATCACTCCATCCAATCAAAATGATATGATTTTTACCTGTATATTTCATTTTTCCACCAACTTTACGCTTTTCGATAAGATAGACAGATTTAATGATTTTTCCAATAAAAAGACTAACAAGCCCAATACCCGTGATGTAAAGACCAATGGTAAATGCTTTTCCAAGATCGGTGACCGGTGCATAGTCTCCAAAACCAACCGTAGCAAGCGTTGTAAGAACCCAGTAAACTGACGTTAAATATGATTCGAACGTCTGTGGCTCTATAGAATAAGCAACATACGCAGCAAGTAATATATATATAATCGCAAATGGTATAAAGATTCTACTTCTTAATTTAATCAGGTAATATATTATTTTTTTTACCGTAATCCTCATCATACCCATCCTAGTTTTCAAGTCATCATCGATTAAATTTATGTTTCCCCAATTTAACAATTAATTAAACGTAAGTTAGTCATCCCTAATAAGAAATCCCCCTTTAGTTGCATAAGAAAAAACCTAAATCAAATAACTTTTGGACGCTCATAAACTAGAATATAACCGCCCTCTAATGGTCTTGTTTTACAGGTATTGATGGCATGATCGGCTATTCTTATAGTGAAGGTTTCCATATCCTTTTTTGATTTTCCATCACTGAAACAATATTAGGAAAAACATCCATAAAAATTATTTAAAGAAAATAATATATATTCTAAAAATTCATATTATAATACTTTATTCTTATGCTATATTATAGGGAGAATTATTTATTATCACGTATAATTTAAGAATTGGAGTGATTTGAATGAAGAAACTTGGTTTATTGAGTATGTTTTTGATTCTAACTATCTTTATCTCGGCTTGTGGAACCAATGAAGAAAAAAATGCAGGTGAGAAAAAGGAACCTGAAAAGGTATATAAGGTTGGTGTGGATACAACTTATCCTCCTTTTGAATTTAAAGAGGGGAATGAATATAAAGGCATTGATATTGAATTGATCAATGCAATTGCGAAAGACCAGGATTTTAAAATCAAATTGTCTTCGATGGACTTTGGCGGCATCATTCCGGCTATGCAAGCCAATCAGCTTGATGTGGCCATTGCAGGCATGAGCATTACAGAGGAAAGAAAAAAGGTAGTAGATTTCTCAACACCATATTTTGATGCAGGATTATCAATAGTTGTTAAAAAAGATAATACAAGCACTAAAACTGTTAAAGATCTTAAAGGAAAAACCATTGCAGTCAAAAAAGGGACAACAGGTGCTAAGTATGCACAGGATAATGCTACTAAGCTAGGAATTAAAGTAGTTCAATTCAATGATAGTCCAGCGATGTTCCAGGAAGTGGCCAACGGTAATGCGGATGCTCTTATAGAAGATTACCCGGTAATCTCCTATGCAATCGCTCAAAAAGATCTTGGGTTGAAAATCGTAGGTGACCGTTTGAATGGTGACCAATATGGAATTGCTGTATTGAAAGGGCAAAACGAGGATTTATTGAAGAAAATAAATGATGGTCTTGCCAATCTGAAAAAAGACGGCACGTATGATGAAATAATTAAAACTTATCTTGGTGAATAAACAATAGATTAAAGCTCGATAGGCGCGCTTATGGCGCGCTTTCTTTTTCAAAGGGGTGAAAGAAATGGATATAATTGTTGCGGCATTGCCTATTTTATTAAAAGGACTTCAGGTGACACTTTATATCTTTGTGATTGCCATTATCCTAGGTTTTTTGATTGGTTTAGTGGTGGCTTTGCTGCGACTTGCCCCCATCAAAATCTTGAACTGGATTGCAAAGGTTTATGTGGATGCGATACGAGGGACACCGTTCATCGTGCAGTTGTTCTTTATCTATTTTGGTGTGAATTCACTGAACTTGATTTCTTTGGACAGTACAACAGCTGGAATAATTACCGTTGCAATCAATGCAGGGGCATATTTTGCTGAAATAATAAGGGCGGGGATACAATCCATCGATAAAGGACAAACGGAAGCGGCAAGATCCATCGGGTTCACCGGTACTCAAACAATGAGGTATGTCGTGCTGCCGCAAGCCTTTAGAAGGATGCTCCCAACCATTACGAATCAATCGATCATCAGCTTGAAAGACACTTCGCTATTATCCGTCATTGGTATAGCCGATTTAACCCAGCAAGGTCAGATTCAAGCTTCGGCAACCTTTGAAGCATTCAAGATTTGGCTGGCCGTTGGTGTGATTTACTTTATCATCATCTATTTGTTAACCCTAATTGCTAATTTCATAGAAAGGAGGGTACAAGTTCGATGAGCATCATTACTGTAAAAAACCTGAGAAAATCATTTGGAACTGTCGAGGTTTTAAAAGATATTAATGCAGAAGTGCAGGAAAAGGAAGTAATTTGCGTAATAGGCCCTTCTGGATCTGGAAAGAGTACATTCCTGCGTTGCCTGAATCTCCTTGAGGAAGTTACGGGCGGTGAGGTGGTCATTAACGGACATGATATAACCGACCCTAAAAGGAAAATCAATATAAACAAAGTCCGGCAAGAAGTCGGAATGGTTTTTCAACATTTCAATCTATTTCCTCATAAAACCGTCCTTGAGAACATAACCTTGGGCCCTATTAAAATTCGTGCCACCGATAAAGCGGAAGCAGGAAGGTTGGCGCTTGAGTTATTGGATAAGGTTGGCCTTAAAGAAAAAGCAAATAGCTATCCAGGGGAACTTTCCGGCGGACAAAAACAGCGGGTCGCCATCGCAAGGGCATTAGCGATGAATCCGAAAATCATGCTATTTGATGAACCGACTTCAGCCCTTGACCCTGAAATGGTCGGCGATGTTCTGGAGGTAATGAAACAACTTGCCAAGGAAGGCATGACAATGGTCGTCGTTACGCATGAAATGGGCTTTGCCCGGGAAGTCGGGGACCGGGTCATATTCATGGATGGAGGGTATATCGTGGAAGAAAATGAGCCGAATGAATTATTCGGGAACCCTCAGCACGAAAGAACGAAAGCATTCTTGAGCAAAGTGCTTTAACGGGATGACTGTAAGAGACCATGGTACATCATGAATGAAGTTGTGCATAAAGTGTGGACAAAGGAATGCGGGAAATGAGGGGAAACCCAAACGCATCACCCTTTCCCTTAACTTTGTGCATAACTTTTTTGTTTTTTAGAGCAGGAATCAGTCAGGCATGTTTATGAAATCATCGGGCAAGCATCAAAAAAACCTATGCATTTGCCACATGCATAGGTTTTTTCTTATTTACTTGGCACCGTAACTAATCAAGTTCGTCATGATTCGATATCCGCCTGGAACCTGGCCTTGAATTTGCCTGTATAGGACAAGGTTTGTGTAGAGGTAGGTGCCATTACCGTATTTAGCCATGAGGATTCCGCCATCAAATGGTTCTTCATTTGGATCGGCCATGGAAATGAATGTTTCAAACCGTTCATCCCATTCCATTGGGAAGTACAATCCTCTTTCTTGGACCCAATTGTTCCAGTCATCACTTGTTATTTTATTTGGATAGTTAAAGAGAGCGGATTCTGGTTTCGAGACGTTTACCGTGGCCTTTTCATCGGTTACCCGCCAGCGAATGGAAGGATTCCCGAGGGTAAGGGGATATGGAGCTGTCTTCAGGGCATCCCATCCATCACCCGGTTTATGGTATTGAACGACGAGATGACCGCCGTTTTCCACATATTCAAGTAAGCGCGCGTTATTTGCCTTTAAATCTTCCCTTGATAGATAAGCACGGATGCCTGTAACGATCGTGTCATATTGACTTAAATCGCCTTCAGCTAAATCGGCTGCAGTTAACTTCGTAATGTTCAGGCCTGCATTGCTCAAATAATCTGCCACTTTATCGAATCCGCTTTCAATGTACCCCACTTTTAATGAAGCTGGCTTCAAAAGCTCAAATGCAACGGTGTTGATTGCTGCGGGGTATTGGTAATAGAATGTTCCGATATGGTCATAGGAAATTTCCTGAATGGTCGAATCAAAGGTTTTCCCATTGACAGTAGCAGCTGCCTTAACATGATATTCACCTTTTTGAATTGTCTTCGGCGGTCTGAGGGTGAACTTCACTTGTTTTTCTTCTGATTTTTCTTTAAATGATACAGTGGCATTTTTTGGTTGAACTCCCCAGTTTTCAGGGACTTTTAAAGCGACCTTTGCTGATGCTTTTCCTTCTGTGTAGTTTTTCAAGGTTACGGTCACTGGGACTTTTTCTTTTACATCAGCTGTATTTACGACGATATCTTCAGGAGATAGGGTAAGGCCAACGTCGGGAAGGACAGCGATCGTTCCGTCCAATTCTTCCTTGATGGCTGTTTTTGTGCTGCCGTATTTATAAGAAATGCTCGTTGTAATGGTTGAATCATCATAGGCATGGTAATAGGCTGCATCTTCAGGGACTTCAACCTTGTAGGTGATCGTTGCTGATTTATTTGGTGCCAGATTGACATCTTTAGATTTTGTTTTGGTCTGCCATCCTTTAGGCACGTTCAATGTAGCAGCGACTTTTTTCAATGTTTGTTTCCCATTATTCTTAACCTTTACGGTTACGTTAGTACTTTGCCCTTTCGTAAGAATGTTTGAGGCTGCTTTAGCTTGAACATCCAGTCCTGAAGAGACATAACTGACGTTTTGTAATTGCTCTTCTTTTAATGAGAGTTTATGGAGCAAGTCGTTCTTAATGGCAGGGCTTAGCTTTGCCTTTTTGACTTGCGCAGTAATTGAACGAACTTTGGAAAGAGCATTTTGGGATGTTGAAAAAACACGTTTTTCATTGGGATAAGCCGCAATAACGGCGTCCAAATTCCTTTGCAGGTATTTAAATTCTGCCTTTAATTTTGAAGCCGATTGAGGGAGTTTTTCAGCCCATTCAGCGAAATTATAAGGTACACCTGCAAAAAGATCCGACTTGTTTTTTGTATCAACGGCACTTTGCTTTAAATCCAGATGGACCTGGCGAGGTGCTGCAGGGATATCGGAACCCATGCCTTGGCTTTTATGCAGATAGCGGGATTGTTCTCCAAGCTGAGGGTAAGTCATGCCGTATATTGGATCATATTTACCGATTTCAATGGAAGTGGTTGCTTGATCTGCGGAGGAAACAGGTAAATATAATTTTTTCACTTGCCATACCGATAGACCTTGTTTCAATTGTTTCGGGAAAACAGTTGGATCTGCGGCATCCTTAAAAGCACGTTCACTTAAGATTGTCATTGTTCGATGATGTCCATGCTGGGTATCATCATTTTGAAAGGATGGCATCAATATATCCGGCTGATACGTTCGAATAAAGCGGATAAGGCGTTCATATGTGAGTTCCTCGCCCCATTTTTCCAATGTTTCCTCTGGTGTTTTCGAGAAGCCGAAATCATAAATGGGATCACTGGTTGTTTCACTTAGATGATAGGCCTTAACCCCGGTAATTTTTGCAGCTTCTATCATTTCCCTCGAACGGATGATTCCAAGGGCATTGTCCAGTTCATCCCCAATTTCATTTTGTCCTCCTTCACCACGGTTTGCAATCAGGCTGGATGTCTTAACCCCTAACCCTCTCGATAGATAAGCGAGAAAGTCACTGCGTTCATCATCCGGATGGGCACCGCTGTTCAAGAATGTCACGGTCGTCTCGAGCGGCTTGACCGCATTCCATAACTCAACGTTGGCTTCCTCAGAAATTGCAGCGCTACCTCCAAGCGGCAATAATGCAAGGACCAACAAAAGGGAAAGCAACGATAACAAAGCTTTTTTCATTATTCTTTTAACCCCCTTCAATTTTATAAAAGACCTAAAAAAAATGTAGGTTAGTAATATTTGCTAACTAACCAGATGAAAAAACTTATCTAATAAATAGCACTAATGGGTATAAATGTAAATGATGCGAAGTAACTATTAAAAATTGAACATTTTAAAGGTTCTGAAAAATAACTTGTGTGCCGGATTTTTTTAAGTTATATTTTTACTTAATTAGTAAGATTTACTAACTAAATGATGTAAGGCCGTGATGTGATGAGTTTTAAAAGACCACCCAGTCATCAAAAATATGTCAATAAAAAAAGAATCATTCAATGCATCCAGGAATGTTCGCCCATTTCAAGAGCAGAAATCGCTGTTAAGCTTCAGCTAAGCAAACCAACTGTTTCTCTGGCTGTGGATGAACTTATACAGGAGAAATGGGTATTTGAGAAAGGAATAGGAGAATCCTCCTCTCAAGGAGGGAGAAGGCCTATCCAGCTATTTTTTAATGAAAAGGCTGCCTATATCATCGGGGTCGATATAGGCGGGACGAAAGTGAAAATCATTTTAAGTGATTTAAGCGGCAACATCCTTGCCGACACTAGTTTTTCAACTAACATCTATTTACAATCAGGGCTTCTTAAACAAATGGCGATTGAAACGGAACGGTTAATTGCAAAGAATCAGATTGCAAAAGGCAGGATATTGGGGATGGGAGTCGGGATCCCTGGTATAACGCAAACGGCAAGCGGATTAGTAATAGAGGCACCGAGTTTAGGCTGGGTACAATATCCGTTCATAGCCGAAGCGAAACGGTATTTTGATTTCCCCATTTTTCTAGATAATGACGTAAACGCGGCTGCGCTAGGTGAACAGTGGCTGGGTAATGCCCAAAATAAGCGGAATTTGCTGTTCATTGCGGTTGGCACGGGGATAGGAAGCGGCATTATCTTGAATAACCAGTTATACAGAGGGGCTTCAAGTGCAGCTGGGGAAATAGGATATATGGTAACGGACAAAGAGGATATGAAGCGTGAATTCAAGCCGATTTTCCATAGATACGGCTATTTGGAAAGTGTCGCAGGAGGAAAGTCGATTGGCAGTCATTTTACAAGTGAGGTTCTCAAGGATCCTCATCATTCTTTATTCGAACGGGCCAAATCTTCCGAACTATCGGGGGAGGATGCTTTTTTGTCAGCAAAAAAAGGAGACACTGCAGCTATGACCGTCATAAATGAAGCCATCGAGCATTTAGCCTGCGGCATTGTCAATGCGGCCAGTTTACTAAATCCAGAGGTGATTATTTTAGGAGGTGGTGTTTTAAATTCATCTGAATACATTTTACCTAGAATTCAGGAGATCGTTGATCGATATCTTCCTAGTTTAGTAGAAATGAAAACTTCACAACTAGGAGAAAACGCAGGAGTACTTGGAGCGGTTTCCCTTTTCTTAAGGGAACATGATGGCATTTTGAATTTTCGTGATGAGGGGGAGTATTAATGAAAAATAGGAAAAGGTCGCTCGTTTCAGTAATGGCCTTAACGGCAGCACTATTGATTTCGGGATGTAACGGTGGCGAGACGAAAACGAATTCCGATGCTGGTGGTGCCAAAGGAAAAAAGGGTGAGCTGGAAGATAAGATCGTTGTTTATTCACCGCATGGAAAAGATATTTTATCAAAATTCGAAAAACAGTTCGAAGATGAGTATGGTATTGATGTTGAGTGGCTTGATATGGGGTCTCAGGAAATCCTTGACCGCGTTCGATCAGAGAAAAGTAATCCACAGGCAGACGTTTGGTGGGGGGCACCTTCCACGAACTTCAATCAAGCAAAGAGTGATGGGCTGCTGGCTGCTTATAAGCCTAGCTATTCCGATAGTCTCGATGAAGGATTCCACGATCCGGAATGGTATTGGACGGGAACGAGCCAGACACCGGAAGTCATCATGTATAACAGCAAAGAACTATCAAAAGACGAGGTACCAAAAGATTGGGATGAGCTGCTTGATCCGAAGTGGAAGGACGAAATCATCATTCGCTATCCGTTAGCCTCCGGAACGATGAGGACGATTTTTTCTGCGATGATCTATCGTACGTATAAGGATACAGATGATCCAAAAGAAGGGTATGACTGGTTAAAGAAGCTCGACCAAAACACAAAGGAATATTCAGCAAACCCGGAAATGATGTATAACAAGGTGGCCAAAGGAGAGGGCTCACTTTCCGTTTGGGCAATGCCGGATGTTGTCATGCTTAAGGAAAATAAAAATTATCCATTTGAGTTTGTCATTCCAGAAAGCGGAACACCAGTATTGACTGAAGGTATCGCCATCGTTGAGGGTGCCAAGCATCCAAAAGCGGCAGAAGCCTTTTATGAGTTTGTGAATTCACCGGAAGCCGCAAAAACTTTGGCAGAAGAATTTTACAGGATTCCGACCAGAAATGATGTGAAGGATTTACCTAAATGGATCACGGAAACAGAAATTAAAGCGATGGATATTGATTGGAATGCATTCGAGGAAAAAAGTGACGAGTGGATGAAATATTGGGACGAAAATATTAAAAGTGGAGATAAAGAAATTAAAGAATAAGGAAGTGTCGTTGGGATGGCGTCAATAAAAATAGAGAATGTCCAAAAAGCCTTCGGGAAAACGATAGCTGTCGACCATTTAAATCTGGAAATCAAAGAAGGTGAGTTTTTTACCTTTCTTGGTCCAAGTGGCTGCGGTAAAACGACAACGCTTCGGATGATTGCCGGTTTTTATTATCCGACAAAAGGTGTCGTCCGATTTGGCGACAAAGATATGACGCGTGTACCTCCGGAGAAAAGAAACACAGGCATGGTTTTTCAAAACTATGCCCTCTTTCCCCACATGACTGTTTTTGAAAATGTAGCGTTTGGCTTGCGTGTGAGAAAAGTTTCTTCTGCTGACTTAAAGAGGAGAGTGCTGGATGCCCTCCAAAAGGTCAGGCTGGAGAGCTACTCGAATCGTCAAGTGAGCCAGTTAAGCGGAGGACAGCAGCAGCGGGTGGCCCTTGCGAGAGCACTGGTCATCGAACCGGAAATATTACTGCTGGATGAGCCATTAAGTAATCTGGATGCCAAGCTTCGTGATGAAATGAGGGTGGAAATCCTAAGGCTGCAGCGCGATTATAAGATTACCACCATTTATGTCACACATGATCAGGCCGAGGCATTATCGATGAGTGATCGGATCGCTGTGTTCAATTATGGTGTATGTCACCAGGTCGGGACGCCTGCAGAAATTTATAATCAGCCGGCCAATGATTTTGTGGCGCGTTTTATAGGCGAGATTAATCTATTGCCCGTTCAAGTCGAAAAGGTTCAACAAGAGAATATAGTGGTTGCCCTTAAAAATAGTGAACAACCGATTAAATTGAATGTAGAAAATCAAGCTAGAGAAGGAATTTCAATCTTACAGACTGATGATGACCTTGCTGTTTCGATTCGTCCTGAAGCAATCAGAATTCTGGATGTAGCCGAAGAAGGAATGAATATCTTTAAAGGTAAAATAAGTTCCGTCCAATTCTTTGGATCTGTTGTGAATGTCATCGTGGATGTTCAAGACGTGTTACTAAGGGTCGACGTATTCAACACTCAGGATTTTGGATACTTTCATCAAGGAAAGGAAGTGTATGTCCAGCTTCCTGAGAAACAGCTGCGTCTTATCCCTATCATAAGCGGTGAAGTTCCATGATTAAAAATCGTGATACGAGATTGACGATTTGGCTACTTATACCAGTTGTATTAGTGCTCGTAGCGTATGTTCTCTACCCATCGTTGAGGACCTTTATCGAAAGTCTGCAAAAAGACGGAACGATATCCCTTGGAAATTATCAGGACTTCTTCGTGCAGGAATCGAAAACGAACCTAGAGGCGCTATGGAATTCCGTTTATATATCCTTATTGAGTGTATTGGTCAGTGCCTTGATTGGCATTCCGCTCGCATTCATTTTTAGCCGTTATGATTTTCCCGGCAGAAGCTTCTTTTCATCAGCAGCGATTTTGCCGATTGTCCTTCCATCATTGGTAGGGGTCATGGCTTTTATGTTTTTATATGGAGAATCGGGATTGATTCCAAATGCCATCAAGGATCTGTTTGGTCTCGATAAAGTTCCATTTAAAATTGGCGGGGTATCGGGAATCCTTATCGTGCATGCCTATACGATGTATGTCTATTTTTATATGACCGTATCAGCTGCAATCAATAAAATAGATCCGTCCCTTGAAGAAGCTGCTTATAACTTAGGGGCAAATAAATTCAAGGTTTTTTGGCAGGTGACATTTCCATTATTGACACCTGCCATCGTTGCCGCTTCTTTGCTTGTCTTCATGATATCAATGGCTTCATTCAGTGCCCCGTTTTTATTGGCTGGCGGATACAGGGTGTTGAGCCTGCAAATTTATTTTTCAAAAATAAATGGTGATATGGAAATTGCCGCTACTCAATCCGTCATTCTATCCATCGTTTCGATTTCTTTTCTATTATTCATGCGTTGGTATCAGAATAGGAAAGATTATCGAATGGCTTCGAAAGGGATTGGGGCACACAGGAGTGAAGTGAAGAACCCGATTATGAAATGGGTGATGGTCGTAACGGGCATCATTGGCGTAATTATTTTGCTTTTACCGCACTTTACGATTCTTTTGCTTTCACTTGTGCCGGATGGAACCTGGACATTTCAAACGTATCCAACAGTATTTAATGTGGAAAATTACAGGCTTTTGTTTGAAGATCCTAATATCTTCAAACCGTTACGAAATAGTTTACTGATGGCAGTTATTGCAACGTTGGCAAATCTGGTGTTTGGGGTCATAGCGTCCTATGTGCTTGTCAAACGGAAATTCGTCGGGAAAAGCTTTGTCGATATTCTAGTCATGATTCCTTGGGCGTTGCCTGCAACGGTAATAGGGATGAACTTGATATTCGCATTCAATGAACCTAGCGTTTTTTCCTTTGGTCAAATATTGGTAGGAACATTTTGGATTTTGCCTCTTGCCTATTTCATCAGACATATTCCACTCGTTGTCCGCTCGACTAACGCCGTTCTGGAGCAGCTCGATGATTCGATTGAAGAAGCAGCCAGAAACTTGGGGGCAAAGTGGTTTTATACCTTCAGAAAGGTCATATTTCCAATTATTATGCCTGGCGTTTTATCAGGGACATTATTGGCATTTATCGAATCTGTGGGGGAATTCCCGACCTCGGTCCTGTTGTACACGATTTCAAACAGACCCATATCGATTGAAATCATGAATCAGCTTCGAATGTTCAATATGGGGCAGGCAGCTGCCTATGGGATGATTCAAATCACGCTGATTGTAATCGTTCTCTTTATTTCGAACAAGTTTTTTGGAATCAAAGCGGAAAAAGCTTTATAAATTTGGAGGTTTAAAGATGAGCAGGCTTGAAGAATTTATCAAAAATGAAGGTAGTGTCTTTCCCGGAAAAACATATGCTAGAGAGCTTCTGATGCCTGTTTTTAATGATCAAAGAGATTACTTATTTCATGCAATGTTCGATATTCATCGGGCGCATGTCATCATGCTTTCGGAACAAAAGATCATTAAAGAAGAAGAGGCGAAAACCATGCTTGATGGGATTCGGAAAGTGGCCCAAACAGATCTCAAGCAGTTGACCTATCAGCCCCAATTCGAAGACTTATTTTTCATGATGGAGGCAAAGATCGGTGAGGAAATCGGTGATGAACTTGCAGGAAAGATTCATATCGGCCGCAGTCGTAATGATATGGGAGTCGCGATGTACCGGCTTGTTTTGAGAGGCCATCTGCTCCAAATGATTGGCTATGCAAGCCATTTGAGTGAGGCATTCTTGGTGCAGGCTGAAAAACATACAGAAACTTATATAACTGGTTACACGCATACACAACCGGCTCAGCCGACTACGATAGGACATTACTTTTTAGCCATTTATGATGTGCTTCAAAGGGATATTGGCCGGTTATGGGCAGCCTATGAAACGGTTAACCAATCGCCTTTGGGTGCTGCCGCGTTAACGACCACCGGTTTTCCGATCAGCCGGAACCGTACTGCTGAACTGCTTGGGTTTGATTCGGTGATCGAGAATTCCTATGACTCGATAGGCGGGGCGGATTATTTATTGGAAACCGCAACGGCCATCATGACGTGCATGGTCAATGCAGGAAGATGGATTCAAGATTTCCTGCAGCATGTGACAAGGGAGTTTGGTACATTTCATGTGGCCGATCCTTATGTTCAAGTGAGCAGCATCATGCCGCAAAAAAGAAATCCAGTTTCCATTGAACATTCCCGTTCGATTGCAAGCAGTGCGTATGGTGATGCACTCGCTGCAATGAATATGATCCACAATACACCATTTGGTGATATCGTCGATACGGAAGATGATTTACAGCCGCATCTATATCGAGCTTTTTCGAATGCAGGACGTGTCATGAAACTAATGTATGCCGTCATATCGACTTTGAAAGTAAATGAAGAACATACAAAAAAAATGGCCGCAAAATCCAGTATAACGGTTACTGAATTAGCGGATACCCTATCAAGAGATTACGAGATATCATTTAGAAAGGCTCATTCCATAGCCAGTCATATTGCAAAACGGTCGATTGGTGAAGGAAAGGAGCTTTATGATTGGGACACACAAGACATCAACAAGATCATCAATGAATCCGTTGCAGTGAATTTAACTGAAGATGAATGGAAAAAGATCATCTCTCCCGAATACTTTGTGGAGATTAGAAGCATTCAAGGCGGGCCCAGTCCGAAAGAGGTTACGAGGATGATCGTAAATAGAAAACAAAAACTGGAGCAACAGTTGCACGAATATAAGGGAATCGTTAAAGCAATGAATGATGGCAGGAAGGCTTTAGTGGATTACTGAAGGTACGGGAAAAAAGGAAATGAATTTTAACGGGCATGAAATTCACGAGTAAAAGCGTGAAATTCACGAGTATTTGCGCCAAACTTAAGGGTATTTGCTCGAAGCTCACGAGTAAAAGCGTGAAACTTATGAGTATTTGCGCAAATCTCACGAGTAAAAGCGTGAAACTCGAGTAGTTGGCTTGGACGCAATACGATGCATTTTATCTGTTAAATGAGAAAGCTCATATTTTATAATATATAGTCATTCTTTATTAGGGTGGCTATTTATTTTGAATTTTTATTGCAACTGAGATATCCCCAACGACAATAAATGTAGATTATTTCCAAAGGCAATGTTATTATTTGTAAAATACATAATATGAGGCGGAATTTTAATGTCAAATAGATCACAGTTCGGTTTTATCCTGATTTTAATAGCTTTCGTAATATCGATTACTTTTTGCTTGAATCCGGAAGCCTTATTAAGAGGTGGATATGATTTAGCTATTGATGGTCTGGTAGTATCCAGAACCTTGATGATTATTTTTTCGTTGTATTTATTAGTTAAAATAGGGGATTTGATTATAAACAAAAAAGAATAGTAGTTTCATATGAGACATTGTTTTTTGTCCGCTATTAACTTTCTATAATCACTCTTAAGGAAAAGGACATTATGACTTTGGATGTCGATTATAAGAAAGGCTCAGTCTTTTGACTGAGCCCTTTCGATGTTCTTTTAATGTTTCTTTATCCAAAATAACCAGCATCAAGAGTGTTTCAAATATCGTTAACGGATTTTAGGTTCCAACTGAACCGCGTGCTTTCTGAAAGTAAGACTTACCGTGATCATCACAATGAAATTGACCGCCAAGGCGATGATTCCCACATTCAAATCTTTCGCGGCTTGCGGCAAGGATGGAAACAAGGTTCCTATAGTTGAAGAACTGAGTGTAATGCAGATTACGATGAATAATCCGGTGATGATGCCGGCGATTGCACCATATTTATTGATGGGATTATTCTTCTTCAGACTAAAGAGCAGGGACGGGAATAGCTGTGTAATGAGACTGTATCCCATTAGAATTAATGCTGACATCGTTTCGCCGCCGTTTAAGGTGAAGTAGACGGCTATAAGGGTAATGACTGGAACAAGGAATTTTGCCAATCGTACAACGTGGCGATCGGACACTGCAGGTGCAAATTCCTTATAGACGTTTTTCGCGAGCAGTGTAGCGACGCTCATCAAAAGCATGGATCCCGGCACCAATGCGGTCAACAATCCAGCTCCGCCGATTATGCCTATAAACCATGGATCAAAGGTCTCGATCGAAAGGCGCAGCAATGAGAGGTCTGCATCTGCCCCAACAAGTCCGGGCACTTTCAATATAGCTGTAAACCCAACGAAAAAGACGAATAACAGCATGAGTGTATATAAAGGGCTGATGATGGCATTTTTTCGAAATACCTTGCCGCTGCGTGCTGAATAGACAGCGCTGAAAACTTGTGGCCACATATAGAAACCGAATACGAGCAATATTACCGTGGAGATAAACCATGATACGCTAAGTCCCTGGTCAGGGAACTTTAGAAAACCAGGTTTGGCCGCATCAATCGCTTCAAACATCGGCTGAAAACCGCCAAAGTAATGGATCGGCAGATAAATCCCCAAAAAACCTATTATGGCGACCATCATGATATCTTTAATGACCGCTATCCAAACAGAACCGTGTATACCGGAGATCATCACATATATGGTAAGGCTGATCGCCCCCATCCAAACTGCCTCGGACATTGAGATGGCACCATAAGATGCCTCTGAGACAATGATTCCCAACCCTTTCAGCTGCACGACGATCACTGGAATCATCGACACCACACCGACAAGTGCAGCCAAAATTCCTAAACTGGGACTCTTATATTTGCTCACAAAGAAATCGGATTGAGACATCAGTTTATTATCTTTGGCATATTTCCATATTTCCGGAAGGAGCCAATAGGATAATACGTAAGACAGAGTAATGTAAATTAGAACATATAGAGCGGGTGCGCCCTTGCCATATGCCCAGCCGCTGCCGCCAAGGAAGGAGAAGGTCGTATAGATTTCCCCGGCCATCAGCAGAAAGACGAAAATCGCACCAAAACCACGTCCGCCCACCGTCCATTGTTCCAAGTCCATATCTTTTCCTTTTGAAGAGCGTATCCCTAAAAATATCGATAGAAGTAAAAATGCTAAAATGATTATGAGAGCAATATTCATTTCTGGTCACCTTCCCGATTCCTGGGATCGAGCTTATACATGATGCCCAATATAGCAGAGGTAAGGACAACCCACATAGCCATCCAGAACATATTGAAAGGCATCCCTAATACGTATGGTTCTATTTTATTAACAAAAGGTAGAAATCCTAGTATGCCTATAAAAGGAACTAGAGTAAGGATATATATAATCTTCATTAAACAAACCCCTCCGTTTTAAATAAGTGAAACGTCCATCAATGGGGTTTATTTTTCAATGCCACTGATGGCTGAGTGAACCAAACCGGGAAGGAAAATTCATGCAAGACGGATTTACCTTCTTTTAAAAAGGTCCGATGATATATAATAGCTTACACTATTTTGATATAAAATTTAATGGAGTTGGGTGATATATTTTAGCAAAAACGCGCCAACTGCCTAATCTTGATATGTTTCTTAGATGGATAAAGCCTTGAATTCGAATCGAATTCAAGGCTTTATTTCCTTTAGCTATTTTTTTTCCGATAGTTATATAGTATCACCAAGAGTATGAACCAGATTGGGGTCAAGAGCAGTGATAGTCGTGTAGCTTCAGCAAATAGCATAACAATAAGGATGAATAGGAATAATCCTAGAATGGCGTAATTGACAAAGGGTGTAAAAGGAGCCTTGAAAGTCGATTCGGCTCTTAGATCAGGCCTTGTTTTCGAATATTTGATATGGGAGATCAAGATAATGCTCCATACCCAAATGAAACAGATGGCACTGATGGTCGTCACGACGGTAAATGCCTGTTCCGGTATCAGCTTGCTTAATAATGCCCCTATTGATACAACGATTGTGGATGTAAATAAGGCATTGCTTGGAACAGCCTGTTTATTTAATTTTTCCAGTTTAGCAGGGGCTTCGCCATTCCTGCTTAACGTATAGAGTATTCGGCTTGTTGAAAATAAACCGCTGTTACATGCAGAAGCAGCGGATGTCAACACGACGAAGTTGATGATTCCTGCAGCGACAGGAATGCCGATTAACGCAAAGACCTCTACAAATGGGCTGCTTGAGGCATCAAGTTGTGTCCATGGGTTGACACAGAGAATGACGAATAGGGCACCAACATAGAAAAGTAAAATCCGGACAGGGATTTTATTGATGGCAGAGGGAATGTTCTTTCTCGGGTTCGCCGTTTCCGCTGCGGAAACCCCGACCAATTCGACACCGACAAATGAGAAGACGACCAACTGTAATGATAATAGGAATCCGGAAATGCCATTGGGGAACATGCCCCCATGATTCCATAGGTTCGTTACGGAAACCGTTCCGGTATTGGTGTTGAAGCCGATGATCAAAAGAATGATTCCTACGATGATCAAGGCAATGATCGTGATTACTTTAATGATGGCAAACCAGAATTCCAATTCGCCAAATAACTTAACGGTCAATAGGTTCAACCCTAACAGAATGACTAGACATATTAGAGCCGGAATCCATTGGGGGATATCGAACCAATATTGTATATAGACACCGACAGCTATGATATCGGCCATTGCGGTCATGATCCAACAGAACCAATATGTCCAACCTGTCACGAATCCAGCCCATGGACCGACATATTCGGTTGCAAATTCAGTGAATGATGCATAACCTGCATTGGATAATAGCAATTCGCCCAGCGCCCTCATCACAAAAAACAAAGCAATCCCTACTATCAGATAGGAAAATATAATGGAAGGTCCAGCCAATTGTATGGCTTTTCCGGATCCTAAAAATAAACCGGTGCCAATGGTTCCTCCTATTGCAATCAGTTGTACATGTCGATTCTTTAAATCTCTTTTTAATTCCTGTTTAGCCAATTCTTACGCCCCCGTTTTTTATAGTCTTGTTAGTGAATGATTTCAACCTGCATGGTCTTGGAGAGAGGGACGTGATTTTTTGCCCTGCTTGCCTATTCCATTGGTTTTCAAGAGTGTAGTTTTAAGTCCAATCACAAAATGGACAATAAAAAAAGAGATTGGATAATACCAATCTCTTAAAGGGTTCAGAATAACAATTCTATCATTCGTTACTCTTCTGTCCTTTTGCCTGAGATTGTGAATCCTTCGGCGCTGCATCTTGTACAGTCTCTCCAGAAGCTGCTCCTGCTATAGTGTCATCCATAGCATTCATCGCTTGCTTGTATGCGGTTGTGAAGAAATGTCTGTCAGTGTTAATCTTCCACTGTTGGATCATTCATTATGCTTATAAAATAATATTGGAATTCTATCATCTATTTTTCGGTAGGTCAACAAATTTTTTTGAAATGAAACAGGCATTATCTGCAGTTTAATAGTGGCGTATTTAACTTAAGGTTTAAGCAGAAGTGATAGTTTTCTGCTCTTTTTGAACGATCACTATTATAAAATACTGAACATCATTTTTTTAAAATGATATTTTTAAATTAGAAAAATCGACAAGATATTATTGGTAACTGTTTATTTCAAAAATACAATTGTATTTTTACAGAATATTTACTATTATAAGATAAGAAAACATAATTGAAGTGTTATGTAATATTGATTACGATAAAGCATTCCTAATTAAAAGAGAGTCGTTCGTGGCAAGGATGGAAAAGCATTACCGATATTGCATCTGGGGGAGTTAATCATGTCGAACAAGGAATTAAAGAGAGGGCTGGAATCAAGACATATTCAAATGATAGCTTTAGGCGGAACCATCGGGGTCGGTTTATTCATGGGTTCTGCGAGCACGATCAAATGGACCGGGCCCTCTGTTATGCTTGCTTATGCAATCGCAGGTATTTTTATATTTTTCATCATGCGTTCCATGGGTGAGATGCTATATTTAGAACCGACTACAGGTTCTTTTGCAACCTTTGCAAGCAGCTATATACATCCCTTGGCAGGTTATATGACTGCTTGGAGCAATTGGTTTCAATGGGTAATCGTCGGAATGTCCGAAATCATCGCAGTTGGGTTGTATATGCAATATTGGTTCCCGGAATTACCTGCTTGGATACCAGGTGTGGTCGCCATGATCATCTTGGGGGCGGCAAACCTTATTTCGGTTAAATCCTTCGGGGAATTTGAATTTTGGTTTGCGCTTATAAAAATCATAACGATTATATTGATGATCATTGCCGGCCTTGGCCTTATCTTCTTTGGAATAGGGAATGGCGGGGATGCTATTGGATTATCGAATCTTTGGGCAAATGGCGGCTTCTTTACGGGAGGCTGGACAGGATTCTTCTTCGCGCTTTCCCTAGTCGTGGCTTCCTATCAAGGCGTTGAGCTTATCGGAATCACAGCAGGAGAAGCGAAAAATCCAACCAAGACCATAACAAAAGCGATCCAATCAATCATATGGCGCATTTTAATTTTCTACATTGGTGCCATATTCGTCATCGTGACCGTCTTCCCTTGGGATCAACTGGATGACTTAGGCAGTCCATTTGTTTCAACCTTTGCCAAAATAGGTATCACTGCAGCGGCAGGCATCATTAATTTTGTCGTAATCACTGCAGCAATGTCTGGATGCAACAGTGGGATTTTCAGTGCAGGACGTATGCTTTACACACTGGCATTGAATGGCCAAGCTCCGAAAGCCTTTGCTAAAGTATCAAAAAATGGAGTGCCGGCATATTGCACGATCGCTGTACTTTTAGGATTGGGCATCGGGGTTATCCTGAATTACCTTGCACCGCCGCAATTATTCCTTTATGTGTACAGTGCGAGTGTATTGCCTGGGATGATTCCATGGTTTGTCATACTTATCAGTGAGCTTAAATTCAGAAAGGTGAATGCTGCCGAAATGGAGAAACATCCGTTCAAAATGCCGTTGGCCCCTTTCAGTAACTATGCGACAATTGCCTTTTTACTGATGGTGCTGGTCGGTATGTGGATCAATCCTAGCACAAGGATTTCCTTGGTTGTCGGGATCGTTTTCCTAGCCTTGGTCGCAGCAAGTTATTACATGCTGAAAATGGATAAACGAACACCATTGGATGTTAAATCCGATGATGAGATTTCCTGATAAGGTAACAAAAAGCCCTTCTCTTAATTCGAGAAGGGCTTTTTTTGTTTTTTTAGATCAATTGTGGAATTCAGGAGTAAAACAGCGAAATTCACGAGTAAAGCTGTTGAATTCACGAGTAAAGCCGTGACATTCACGAGTAAAGTAGTTGAATTCACGAGTAAAGCTGGAATTCACGAGTAAAACAGCGAAATTCACGAGTAAAGCCGTTGAATTCACGAGTAAATGCGTAAAATTCACGAGTAAAACCGATGAATTCACGAGTAAAGCTGGAATTCACGAGTAAATGCGTGGAATTCACGAGTAAAACAGCGAAATTCACGAGTAAAGCTGTTGAATTCACGAGTAAAACCGTGAAATTCACGAGTAAAACTGGAATTCACGAGTAAAACCGTGAAATTCACGAGTAAACAGCGAAATTCACGAGTAAAGCCGTTGAATTCACGAGTAAAGCTGGAATTCACGAGTAAATGCGTGGAATTCACGAGTAAAGCCGTGAAATTCACGAGTAAAGCCGTTGAATTCACGAGTAAAGCTGGAATTCACGAGTAAATGCGTGGAATTCACGAGTAAAGCCGTGACATTCACGAGTAAAGTAGTTGAATTCACGAGTAAAGCTGGAATTCACGAGTAAAACAGCGAAATTCACGAGTAAAGCTGTTGAATTCACGAGTAAAACCGTGAAATTCACGAGTAAAACTGGAATTCACGAGTAAAACAGCGAAATTCACGAGTAAAGCTGTTGAATTCACGAGTAAAGCTGGAATTCACGAGTAAAGCCGTTGAATTCACGAGTAAAGCTGGAATTCACGAGTAAAGCTGGAATTCACGAGTAAATGAGTGGAATTCACGAGTAAAGCTGGAATTCACGAGTAAAACCGTAGAATTCACGAGTAAATGGGTGAAATTCACGAGTAAAACCGTAGAATTCACGAGTAAAGCTGGAATTCACGAGTAAATGCGTGGAATTCACGAGTAAAACCGTTAAATTCACGAGTAAAGCTGTTGAATTCACGAGTAAAGCTGGAATTCACGAGTAAAGCCGTTGAATTCACGAGTAAAGCTGGAATTCACGAGTAAATGCGTGAAATTCACGAGTAAAACTGGAATTCACGAGTAAAACCGTAGAATTCACGAGTAAAGCCGTTGAATTCACGAGTAAAGCTGGAATTCACGAGTAAACAGCGAAATTCAAGAGTAAAGCTGTTGAATTCACGAGTAAAACCATGAAATTCACGAGTAAAGTAGTTGAATTCACGAGTAAAGCTGGAATTCACGAGTAAAACAGCGAAATTCACGAGTAAAGCCGTTGAATTCACGAGTAAATGCGTAAAATTCACGAGTAAAACCGTTGAATTCACGAGTAAAGCTAAATTGACCCCATTACAAGGGAGGGCCAGCAAGAGGAATGTATCTTCCTGCCAGGTTTTTTCATAGGATGTAACATATTTACCCGAGGAAGGGGTCATCTTTTGGAAAGAACAAAGCTTACCGGGCGTATCGTTACACCTAATGATGCTGAGTATGAGCGTGCCAGGATAAATAATAACTTAAGTTTTTCTAAATTCCCAAAGGTCATTGTGTTTTGTCAAAATTCCGATGATGTGTTGAATTCATTGAAGTGGGCCCGGGAAAATCATGTACCTTTCCGGGTTAGGAGCGGCAGGCATAGTTATGAAAATTTTTCATTAGTGAATGGCGGTCTGGTCATTGATATTAGTGAAATGTACAATATCAAGGTCAATCGTGAAAAAATGATCGCAAAAATTGAAGCCGGAGCTGATTTAGGGCGAGTATATAATACGTTATGGAACTATGGAACGACGATTCCAGCAGGGACCGAAAGCAGTGTTGGTGTTGTAGGTCTTACGCTCGGCGGTGGAATAGGTATGTTAACAAGGCGCTTTGGACTTACTTGTGACAATCTACTTGAAATAGAAATGGTAAGGGCGTGTGGAAAGAGGGGCGCCAAACTCATTAAAGCAAATAGGAAAATCAATAGTGATTTATTTTGGGCATGCTGCGGGGGCGGAGGGGGAAACTTTGGCATAGTCAGTTCTCTTTTACTTTCAGGGTAACCCCCGTATCAAGGGTATCCGTTTTCTCCGTCACATGGGAGTGGGAAGATTTCGAAGCGGTGTTTGAAGCCTGGCAGGATTGGGCCCCTCAAGCTGATGAATGCTTAACTTCAGAAATAGAATTCAAGGCAAAGGAAGCAAACGAAATTTTTGCTAAAGGTGAATTTGTTGGAACGTCACATAGATTGAAGCAGCTATTAAAGCCTTTGACAAAAACTGGTTCACCAATAAATGTCATGATAAAGGAAGTCCCATACATTGAAGCCGGAAGATTCTTTGATTATCCAGCTGGAAATCAACCGGCGCATCGAAAGAGGTCAGGATCTTTCATTGAAAAAGCTTTACCGCAGCAAGCAATCATGACTATGAAACATTTTTTGGGAAATGCTCCAAATGAAGATGCAGCCATTTGGCACCAATCCTTAGGAGGAGTGGCGGGCCTTAAAGATCCAAAGGAGACAGCTTTTTATTATCGCGATGCCATCATCGCCCAGGAGTATCAGGCAACATGGACCAATCCAGAAGAAGAGCGGCTAAACATTCGTTGGATCAAGGACCTGAAGCATGCCTTGGCGCCATTTACTACCGGTGACTATGTGAATTGGCCGGATACTCTAATCAAAGATTGGCCAACTGCGTATTATGGAGAAAATTTCAAACGGCTTAGGGAAGTGAAACGAGGTATGATCCATACAATGCGTTTAAGTTCCCTCAAAGCATACCGCCATTAAATAAGTGGGGTTAAAAAGCTTGGATTCACCAAAAACATTCGTTATATAAAGGCCTATTCCTAAATTTGGATATAGGCCTCTTTCTTCTTGTTTTGAATCAATTAATCGAGATAATACTCAAAATCATTCCGCTTGCTGAGCTTGTACTGTATTGTAAACCTGATTTACGGAAGATTGGGCTTGGGCGATTTCTTGAGCAGCTTGTTTAATGGCTTCTTGTGCCAAAGTTGGATCAGAGGAAGATTTTTCAATTGCTTGTGAAAGTAAGGTTTGTGTAAGGGTAACGTTTGCTTTTGCTTGATTTAATTGATTGATATCAATTTGTTGCTGAGGCATGTAGTTTCTCTCCTTATGTCATTATTGGAATTACTCCATTAGGATGACCGTTCTTTTCTATTTTATAAGGAGAAAAAAATATAACGTTGACAGGATGGACAGCTTGGAAAAGTTTTGAAACGGCAAAAAAAGTAATCGTTTTATTTACTTAGAATCCTGAAATTTTCATCTGCATAATTACTATTACGTTTCTTGAATATCATAATGTATGGAAACGCAAAAAATATATCGTAATTTTTGGTTGTTCCGTTAATTAAATTATACTTTACTTATTGGTTTTATCAGATTAAAATCGGAGAAAGAATTATTATAAGAGGATGAGCTGATTGGACAACCGAAAGCTCCTGGACGCGATAAGCGAACAGGAGCTTTTTGCGTTTATTTTGGAAAAAGGAGTTGGCAAGATGAATATTGATCATATTGAAGCTTTTATGTATGTTGTTCACCTTAATAGTTTTCATAAAGCCGCAGAGGCAATGTTTTTATCACAGCCAACGGTTTCGGCAAGAATTAAGACGCTTGAGAGTGAACTCGATTCAGTACTATTTGAGAGGCAAGGAAGAGGGATTATTTTAACCGAAAAAGGGAAAGCCTTCATTCCATTTGCGGATCAAATTATTCGTACCTTTCACCAGGGGAAAAAGCAGTTGAAAACAGGAAGCGAACTGGAGGAAATAACGATAGGGGCTAATATCATTACATCGCAATACTTTATTCCATTTGCTCTTCCTCTATGGAAAAAGGAAAACCCAAATTTACGCTTTAAATTTATTTCAGCAACAAATGAGGCATTAATGGAAAAATTGCTTCAGAAACAGGTTGATATAGCCTTTATGAAGGATGTTACACATAGTGGTCTGCAAAATTACAAAACCCTTGATAATTCGATTCGTTTAGTCGTGTATCCAGGACATCCATTTCAACTTCGAACTGGGCTAACAGTACAGGAATTAGCAATGGAGCCGTTGGTATTTTTTGAGTGTGGTGCGCTTGACTGGAACCACGTGCATAAAATTTTTGAAGTATCCAATGTAGAGCCGCGCATTGAATTTCAGGTTGATCACCTGGAAGTGGCGAAGTCGCTAATTCTTAGCAGAAGCTGTATTGGATTTTTACCGTACTTATGTATTAAAAAAGAGTTAGAACAGGGAAATTTGATTGAAGTGGATGTGTCACATTTAATCAAGATAAAGCAGCACATCTATCTGACGCATTTAAATCACGGGATGGAATCCCCTTTATTATGGAAAGACATTCTTTTATCGATTCGGAAATTTGAGAAAAACCATCAGCAATTACAGATACAATCGAATTGATAGATATTTTCTATCAATACAATATTTTTTTCTATTAGTAAAACCATTGCCATTAGCATGTTTTAGGTGATAGGATATGTCAAAATATAATTATTCGCATAAGAAAACTTTGAATTAAAGCGGAGGAGAGAATATGAGTTATAAGCTTGGCATTTTAGACCAGAGCCCGATATTTCCAGGAGCTTCAGCATTTGATGCACTACAGCAAACCATTAATCTGGCTAGGCATGCAGAAGAGTGGGGTTATACCCGTTTCTGGGTATCGGAACATCATCATGCTGAACAGTTGGCGGGGTCCTCCCCGGAAGTATTGGTTTCTTATTTATTAGCCCAGACAAAATCGATTCGGGTAGGGTCCGGAGGTGTTATGCTTCAGCATTATAGTCCATATAAGGTGGCGGAAAACTTTCACGTATTATCGAATCTTTCGCCAGGCAGGGTAGACCTTGGCATCGGAAAGGCACCAGGTGGCCTCCCCTTATCAACGAAGGCGCTACAGTTTGGAACTGTGAATGATGGAAAAGATTTCGAAGAGCGGTTATCTTTCCTGCGAGAAATAATCGAAAATTCAGTGAATGAAACTCACCCGCTTACAGGCATTCAAGCGACACCACTCCCTTCCAAAAAGCCAAAGATGTTTCTGCTTGGTGCAAGTGCTGACAGTGCCAGGCTAGCAGCCGATCTTGGTATAGCTTATGTATTTGCTCGATTTATCAATAGCAATGAGACTGTACTCGAAGATGCTTCACGCATTTACCAAAGTATCTATCCAACTGGGAGCTTTAAGGTATCGGTTTCAGTGATTGCTGCTCCTTCACAACAAGAAGCAGAACAGTTAACAGGTGACCAGAAGATTGTGAAAGTTTATCTCAAAAGCGGTCGTTCAGTCACGGTCCAAACACTAGCGCAAGCAGAGTTATTCGGGAAGCAGTCTGGGGAGCCTTACGAAATAGAAGAACAAGATTCCAATATTATTGCTGGAACTCCTTCTTATGTAAAAGAAGTCTTAGCAAATTTACATGAAAAGTACGGAGTAGATGAGTTTATCCTACATTCGCCGATTTTAAAGGAAGCAGAAAGGTTCAGATCTTTTCGATTGTTGAGTCCACTTCAATTAGTCTTATCTGAAGAGAAACACGTTACGAGCCAAAATTAAAAAGGCTTCAGCAATTAGGGAAGATGGCGGATGTCAGCAAAGCTGAAAACCGATTAATTAAAGGAGGAGTATTAATGTCTGAGCAGAGAAAGTTGAAATTTGGAGCGCTTATTCATGGAGTTGGAGGGAGTATATCTGGTTGGAGACATCCAGACATTCAAGTAGACGCCAGTGTTAGTCTTGAATTTTATAAGGAGCAGGCACAGAAGGCTGAAGAGGGAAAGTTCGATTTACTTTTCATTGCTGACGGATTGTTTATCAATGAGAAGTCAATACCGCATTTCTTAAATCGATTTGAACCACTTACCATTTTATCCGCACTCGCTGCTTTCACATCAAAAATAGGGCTTGTCGGAACAGTTTCCACCTCATACAGTGAGCCATTTACTGTAGCTCGGCAATTTGCTTCACTTGATCACATTAGTCAAGGCCGTGGCGGATGGAACCTTGTTACTACCCCTCTTGAGAGTACGGCCTTGAACTATAACAGAACGATTGAAGAACACCCTGATCATGCCAAACGCTATCGGATAGCATCAGAATATATACAAGTCACCAAAGGACTTTGGGATTCATGGGAGGATGACGCGTTTACTCGGGATAAAGAGTCCGGTGAGTTTTTTGATCCTTCTAAAATGCATCAATTAAAGCATAAAGGAGAATTTTTCTCCGTGCAAGGACCACTCAACATTGCCAGATCTAAACAGGGGAGACCTGTCGTTTTTCAAGCTGGTTCATCAGAAGCTGGCAAAAATTTTGCGGCTAAAGAAGCGGATGCAATCTTTACAGGTCAACCAACATTGGAAGATGCAAAGATTTTTTATCAAGATGTAAAAAATAGGGCTATTGCATTCGGGAGAAATCCTGATGAAATTGTTATTCTGCCAGGTATCGCGCCAATCATTGGTGCAACTGAGGAAGAGGCGGAGCACAAATATCAAGAACTCGCTAACCTAGTTTCTATAGATAAGGCGCTGGACTATTTGGGACGTTACTTCGATCATCATGATTTTTCCCAATATGAACTGGATGCCCCTTTCCCAAATCTCGGAGACATCGGAAAAAACAGTTTCCGAAGTACGACTGACCGAATTAAACAGGAAGCGAAGGAGAAACAGTTAACGCTCCGTCAAGTAGCACTTAAGGAGACAACACCCCGGACTTCCTTCATTGGAACTCCTGAGAAAGTAGCGCATCTGATTCAGCAATGGTTTGAAGAGAAAGGGGCGGACGGATTCATCTTTTCTTCAAGTGTTCCAAATGCTTTAAGTGACTTTGTAGACTATGTGATCCCTATCCTTCAAAAATGGGGAATATACCGTACTGAATATGAAGCAGAAACCTTAAGAGGCAACTTGGGGCTTCCATTCCCGGAAAATCGTTATGCGAAAGAAAGCATTAATCAATGATTGAAGAATCATTTAAAATATGAAGGAGGAATAAGAAATGGGAGAAGCGTTATCTGTCGTCGTTTGGTCAAAACAAGGATGTCACTATTGCGAAGAGGTTAAACAATACTTAAAAGAAAAGGAGATCGCTTATCAAACAGTGGATGTTACCAATCATGATGAACGGCGAGATATTTTAGAAATCAAATATGGTGTTCGGTATGTGCCCATTATTGAAATTGGGCGAGGTAGCGTATATGAGAGCGTTACAGAGGTTGGAATTCATCATCTTGAAAAAGTACTTAAACGTGTACAATAACAAAAAATCACGCGTTAAAATCTAAGTCTATAAGTATGACTGATTGAATTAAGGAAAGATTGCAGAAATAAATCCGACTATTCTTGTGTAAATTATATGTTATAGAAACGTACGACAGCTGATCGTCATCCTTGGCTTGTTTCCGTTTATGAAAGAAGAGGTTATGAGATTTTTGCTGAACGGGACCACGATGGAGAAAAAATTGTGTACCTTCGTAAAATTCTAGATGAAACGCTGTATCGCATTATTGAAAATAAAGAACCAGATGTTAGTAATTAAAATGTACGGGGGAATTGAGATGAAAAAAACATTACTAATTGTTATGGCACTGCTACTAACATTTTTAGGAGCTTGCTCTTCGAAAGAAACAACGAGTACAGCAAAATCTGGGGATTCAAAAGACAAAAAAGTTCAGAAAATCATTGTTGGAACAGGGACGCAATTCCCTGATATTTGCTTTTTGGATAATAATGGTAAGTTGACAGGGTATGATGTCGAGTTGGTTCGTCAAATCGACGAAAAGCTGCCTGAATATGAATTTGAATTTAAAACGATGGAATTTTCTAATCTATTATTAAGTTTAGAAACGAACAAAATAGATTTTGTTGCTCATCAAATGGAAGTGAATGATGAACGGGAAGAAAAATTTCTATTTAATAAAGAACCCTATAATGTCTTTCCGCTTCAAGTTACAGTACATCAGGACAATAATGATATCCATTCCATTAAAGATCTAAAAGGGAAAAAAGCAATAGTGAGTGCAACGAGCAATTCTGCTGTTTTTCTTGAAAAGTATAATAAAGAAAATAATGCCGGTATTAAAATTGTCTATTCTGGCCAAGGCGCAGATGATACGAAGAATCAAATCAAAACTGGTCGGGCGGATGCTACCATTACTACACCATTTGCAGTCGACTTCTTAAATAAACAAGCAGATGCACAGCAAAAGGTTGTCGGTGAGCCGCTTCTTAATTCAAAAGTATACTTTTTGCTAAGAAAAGACGAAACGCCTTTACAGAAGAGAATGGATGAAGCACTTGTGGAACTGAAAAAAGAAGGGGTAGTTAGCGAACTAAGTAAAAAGTGGCTGGGTGGCGACTATTCAGTGGGATTTTAATTAGATAGTATTAAGCGCGGAGGTGCTAAAGCATGGGGAAAGCATTTGATCCTTCATTAATCGTCGATTTCATTCCGACGTTAATATATTATCTTGGAGTAACATTGCAAATTCTGGCAGCATCCGTTTTATTAGGAATGGTCATCGGGATAGCGGCAGCCATCCTGAGATCATTTCGTATCCCTGTTTTGAAGCAATTAGTCATTTTGTATATTTCATTCATTCGGGGAACGCCTATTTTAATACAATTATTTCTAGTTTTTTATGGACTGCCTGCAATCCTTTTATTCATTAATATTGATATTTCAAGAATGGATGCTCTGTATTTTGTCATTATTACGTATGCATTAAGTAATGGGGCGCATTTCGCAGAAATATTCCGAGGAGCGATTAAGGCTGTCGATTATGGGCAAACGGAAGCAGCCTATTCTGTTGGCATGAATAATAGTCAAAGCTTTTTTCGAATTGTGCTTCCTCAGGCAATAAGGATTGCTTTTCCGAATATCGCAAACTCTATTATAGGATCCTTGAAGGATACCTCACTTGCCTTTACCATCGGCGTAATGGATATGATGGGTAGGGGAGAGACATTGATTGCCGCAACTGCACATGCACTCGAAGTCTATCTCTCATTAGCCGTTATCTATTATGCAGTCGTGCTATTGTTGGAGAAAATATTCAGACTTTATGAAAACCGCATTAATCGGCATCAATCTGTTGATGTGTCTGTTACTGGATAACAAAGGGAGGAGGGAAGGACTTGACGATTGATATATTATTCATTTGGACTGCTTTTAAGGAGATTATTAGGGCACTTCCGATCACACTTATCTTAACCATTCTTCCTCTTCTTGCAGGTTTTATTATCGGTCTCGCTGTTGCCTTGATTAGGATATATAAAGTGAAATTTCTAAGTAGAATTGCAAATGGCTATGTTTCCTTCTTTAGAGGAACACCGATTATCATGCACATCATGCTCATTTATTTCGGTTTTCCATTATTAATCGATCAAATTTCTAAAAAGTTTGATTTGGGTATTCAATCTAATTCCATTCCGATCATTTTATTTGTCTTAACTGCCTTATCGTTGAGTGCGGGTGCCTATTTATCGGAAATATTCAGATCGGGAATTATCAGTGTCTCCAATGGCCAAATGGAGGCAGCCTATTCCGTGGGGATGAATTCGTTTCAAGCCATGACGCGAATTGTTTTGCCACAGGCCATTGCTCAGTCCATCCCGAATTTCACGAATATTTTCATTGGATTCTTGCATACGTCATCCATTGCTTTCATTGTATCGCAAAAAGAAATGACAGGAGCAGCCAATATAGTTGCATCCTCCAATTTGAAATTTTTGGAGTCTTTTATCGCTGCTGGTTTAATTTATTGGGGCCTCACAATCATTGCAGAGGGGCTTTCGTTTTTAATTGAGAAAAAGGCCACTGCCTATAATCGAGGAGGAGTGCAATGATTTATTTAAAAGATATACAAAAATCATTTAACCAGCAGCCTGTTTTAAAAGGGATTAATTTGAAAATAGGAAAGGGAGAAGTAGTTACCATACTTGGACCGAGTGGATCAGGGAAAACGACCCTGCTTAGGTGCTTGAACTTTCTCGAGAAACCAGATGAGGGAATTGTTCAAGTCGGAGATATCCAGGTGAAGTCTAAGAAGGCGACCAAAAGGGAAGTCTTATCCCTTAGGAGACAATCGGCAATGGTTTTTCAGCATTATAATTTATTTGCTCATAAAACTGTTTTGGAGAATGTAATGGAAGGGTTGATTGTTACAAAAAAATATAAGAAAGCTGAAGCGAAACGGGAAAGCGAGCTGTTATTGGAAAAAGTAGGTTTGGGAGATAAGCATAACTATTTCCCTTCGCAATTGTCAGGAGGTCAACAGCAACGTGTTGGAATTGCTAGGGCACTTGCTTTAAATCCGGAGGTCATTCTATTTGACGAGCCAACGTCGGCACTCGACCCTGAGTTGGTTGGGGAGGTGCTTTCTGTCATAAAAGCAATTGCCCAGGAAGGCATCACGATGGTGATTGTAACCCATGAAATGAGTTTTGCTAAAGAGGTCTCGGATCGTGTTCTTTTCATGGATGGCGGGGTGATTGTTGAAGAAGGTTCACCATTGGAGATTTTCAATGCTCCAAAGGAAGAGCGAACACGACAATTTTTAAACCGGATATCAAGAGATTTTTCCGTATCGTTTTTAGAAGAAAGGGCCAATTAAAGGAAGGGGCAAAAGGAGGATGTATGATTAATACAATCGTAGTCGATGAATTGATTGAAGAAGATAAAGAGACGGTGCGCCGCTTATTGGTAGAAAGTTATCAACAATATGAACATGAATATTCGAACCCGGAAGCTTGGGAAGGATATTTAAAAAATATTGAATCCTCGGTGGATAATCCACATGTTGATAAGGTGATGGTAGCAAAGTGCAATCAGGATATCCTTGGCACATTACAGCTTTTTCAGTCATCTGAAAAAGCATATGAAAAGCCGGAACTTGGGATTTTTTCACCAATCATTCGGTTGTTGGCCGTTCATCCCGAATCAAGGGGACGCGGTATCGCTCAGGAATTATTAAAAGCTAGTGTAAATTATGCAAAATCGCAAGGTGCGTCCAGTTTGTATCTACATTCTACTGATAAGATGCATAAGGCCATTAAACTATATGAATGGTTTGGCTTTAAACGGGATCGAACGAAGGAATTTCAAAATCATGATATTTTAGTAAAATGCTATCGCTTAGATTTATAGAAGGAGGCGACTGTATGAGTCGAGAGCTGGAAAAGCGCTTAATATCGATACGGCGCCATTTACATCAATATCCTGAGTTATCAAATGAAGAATTTGAAACGACAAAATCCATACAAACGTTTAAAGCCGCTCATTTTTTATTTGAAAGTGCCATGGATATATTATCCAACCATGGTAAGTAGTGAATATTTGACTTAGGTGCCAGACACGATTTCGTGCCTAGTACCTTTGTTGTCGTAATTCCAAAGATATCGGTGCAACTTAATTTCATGCAAAGGCATGATAAATCCACGCTCACAAGCCATAATCATCAGAGAGTTTTTGGCACAAACTAACTATTCAGATGTTGAGTAGGCTTCGTGAATGCCTTGCGGTGTTATGCAAAATAAGAATCCAAAAAGTCGTTTTGTTAATGAAGAAATTACAAATCAATATAAAAATATGGATATATTTCTTTTTTTCTTAGATCCATAAACTAAAGACATAAATATATATATAGGAAGGGGCCAAAAGAAGAGAGACCAGTCCCTCAAATTCTGTTCTCCTATCCATATACATAAATGTCTCTTGTTTATAGAAGGGAAATATCAACAGCTACTAAACAAGTTAAGTTCAGCCTTTTCCTGCTTGGAATCCTGGATATTTGGTCATTCCGCCATCAGCATATAAGGTCAATCCCGTTACGTAGCTAGATTCTGCGGACGCCAGCCAAGCGGCACAAGCGGCAATTTGTTCCGGTTTTCCGATGTATCCCATCGGTATCAGGTCGATGACTTCCTGTTTAGCTTTTGGGTCATTGAATTTTTCGGCATTGATGGGTGTGTCGATTGCGCCAGGTGAAATATTATTAATGCGAATCCCTTTGGGAGCATATTCAAGTGCAAGAGTTTCAGTCATCATCTTCACTCCGCCCTTACTTGCTGCATAGTGGACAAAATGAGGCCAAGGTATCCGATCATGAACGGATGACATGTTAATGATATTGCCCTTGATACCATGATCGAGCATGTAACTGATTGCTTCCCTGCTTGCCAGGAACATCCCTGTTAGATTTACATCGATGACTTTCTGCCAATCATCCAGCGTCAATTTTTCGCTGGGCACTTCATTTTCAATACCAGCATTGTTGATCATGATGTCGATCGTACCAAAGGTGTCCGCAGCGAATGAAAGCAATTTCTTCACATCAGCTTCCTTTGAAACGTCGCCTTGAATGGCTGCTGCTTTCCCGCCTGCTGCTTCAATCGTTTTGATGATTTCCTCATGGTCGCCATTTTCAGTGTGATAATTTAATACGACATGTGCTTTTTCTTTACCGAACCTTTCGGCCATGGCTTTTCCTAACCCTTTTGCCGCCCCAGTAATGACTACCACTTTTTTCTCTACATCATTCATCGCTCCTTTGACTATTCTTTTGTGAAGCCGATCATGACTCCGCCAGCAATTACGAGTACACACCCGATGATGACGAAGGCCATTTGCTTTTTGGATTTTTTCTCTCCTAAAAGAAAGATGCCGCCTAAAGTAGAAATGACGATTCCCATTTGGGAAAATGAGAATGCGATAGCAACGCCCACTTTTGGATTGGCGAGCAGGAGACCGATATTACCGACCGCCCACATCAATCCGGTTAGAATATTCCGCCTAGCATACTTATTAAACGGTTTATGTTTAATGGAAAGGAGCAGGGCAGCCAGGAACATGCCGATTGCTTGCGGCAGGATCGCCGACCATCCGTCAACTTCATTCCATCTGACAACAATGACATATGTAACATAACCCACCGTTGAAATGGCAAGGTAAAAAACCCCTTTTTTCATGCTACCTGCTTTTTTGTTATCACCATCGCCGTAGCTCGTCAGCAAGACACCTGTAATCAAACAGATTATTGCAACAATGCCGATGATGATTGTAATCCTGTCATTCCATTCGCTGAAAATGATAACCGCAAAAAATGTATTTCCTAGAATTTGCAATCCTGTTGAGATGGGGACGGTCTTCGATACCCCGATTTCCTTGACGCTATTGAATTGAAATAACTGCCCGAATGCCCAGCCTATCCCGGAAATGATGCCGACAATCCACACTAGACTGCTCCATTCCGGCGGATTGATGAAAGACATCATGATGGCGAACAGTAATGAACCGATTGTGATGCCAAGTGTTTGATTATAAGAGTTGCCTCCGAGTTTTTCGGAAACAAGCACTAAGCTGCCCCATGTCAATGCAGGGAGTAGCGCAAAGAGAAAACCTTCCACAAAAATTTCATCTCCTAAACTAAAAAACAATGTTTTAATGAATATTAAATAGATAGTTACCAAGCTATTGAATGTATTTAGAGTTTTCCCTTTACACGGGAAAGAAAAACATGGTTTTAATTTACCAATTTGTCATTTTATTTTTCAGGGTGGAAACAATGAAATAATAAGTGGTTTATGGTACTTTTAATTTAAAAAATAGTTAGGAGAAATAGTATGACGACACTGAATGAATGGTTTGAAAAGGGGATTCCTGCAAAAGAATTTGTAGCTTCGATGAAAGTTCATAAAGAAAACTTACAATCGATTCAGGAGGGTTTTTCCATTTCTGCAGAGGACCAAGGGTTCTTTGATGAGTTAAAGACGAAGGAACTTCGAGCCATTGTCATTACTGAAGACTGGTGCGGAGACGCGATGATGAATATTCCTATATTGCTGAATATATCTGAAGCGGCAAATATTGAAACTCGCATGGTTTTACGGGATCAAAATCTTGAACTGATGGATCAATACTTAACGAATGGAACAGCGCGTTCGATTCCCATTTTTATATTCATTGATAAGAATGGTGAAGAAAAAGCTGTTTGGGGACCTCGTGCACCAAAGGTACAAGAGTACGTAATGGAGTTAAGGTCTGACCTGCCGGCCAAGGATGATGAACGTTTCGAGGCAGAGCAAAAAGCAGTTATTAAAAAGATAACTGCGGCTTTTGCTGAAGAAAAGCACCTGTGGGACGAAGTATACAGCAGCATCAAGGAAGCATTGGGGAGCTGCTGACAGCGGGTATGGCACTTTTTGACCTGTCCAAAAAAGGGTGGTAAGCCCATTTTAGAGTTTCTTCCATAATGAATGGCTGTTTCAAAACGGAGACTGCAACCTGATTGGTTGAATATATAGATACGATTCCTAACAGCTTTTTCTATAGTATTCACCTTTCTTGAGTCAGATGTTTTTGGAACAGCCTTTTCATTTTTTATGATTCTGGAATAATTGTAACGCCGATTGTTCGAATAGGAGAGTCTTGTTTAGCACTTTGATTCGTAGCTTTGTAGTATTTTAACATTAAATCGTTCAATTCATTTTGGAAGTTAATAAAGCTTTCATCATCAAGCTTTAGTTCTAAAAGGGAAAAGGTTGAACCATCCTCCGCGCAGTCTCTTTCTTCTAATTTATTAAGATAGTTTTGATATTGAGTCATAAGGGATAATTGATAATAAGAAAAATAATTCACCTTTTTCTCATTAGAAGATTTTTTCCATTCTTCCCCGCTAAGTCGCGCTTCTTCTTCATTTAAAACATAGTATTTTTCGGAAACGGATCTCACTTTTTTCTCTTTTACAATGCGAATGACCCCTGAATCCAACAGAACCTGTATATGTCTATATAATGTTGCTTGGGGTACATCTTTAATGATTTTTAACATTTCCAATGGTGTTAAGCCATTTTCCCTGTTTCTCATTAAAGCTTGGGTAATCTTTATTCTTACAGGATGCATTAAAATTTCAGCTTTATTAATCATCTTATTCTCCTCACATTGGACTGGATAATTTTCAATAAATTTTAATGTTGACCGTGAATAATAAGTTTAATTCATCATATATTGTAATGTTTGAATCATTTTCATTTAAATAAAAATGACACGGTTTGAAAAATAATATTACAGAAATACTTTTTCGAAGTAAATAATAAGCCTTTTCAAATAAGTGTAAAAAAATAATGTCTTCATGAAATAAAATTTAATAAATAACACTATATTTTTATTATTATTCATTGTGATAATATTATCATTATAAATAACAATAAAAACTAAAACAATATTTTATTAAAGAAAAAAATAGGTGCAAAATTCCATTTTTCATGTTATCATTATCGATAATGATAATAATATTTCGTTTTCAAAGGAGTGGTATATATGGAATTGCATTATGGATGGAACGAATTGAAAGATATTGATTTCATGTCTATTCTGCCGATTATTTTACCGGTAATTGCTATTGGAATGATTTTAGTGCTTATAGCATTAATTGATTTATACAGAAATCGAAAGACGAGGAAAAATGTTTTATTGTGGACACTCATCATTATTTTTGCAAATACTATCGGTCCAATTCTGTATTTCGTTATTGGTAGAAAGGACAGTGAAAGAATATGAAATTAGAGATTAAAAATGTTACAAAAAAATTTAAAGAAAAAACAGCGGTCAGTAATTTTTCAATGGAACTGCAATCAGGGGAATGTGTTGGATTGATAGGGCCAAATGGGGCTGGTAAATCGACACTAATAAAAGTGATTTCAGATATTATAGATCCAAGTATGGGAGAAGTATTGCTTGATGGTAAGAAAATTTCAAAAATGAAAAAGGAGATAGGCTATTTACCACAATACCCAAACTTCTTTCAATGGATGACTGCCAAAGAAACCCTCACTTTCATGGGCCAGCTCTCAGGTATCAAGAGAGAAGAATTATTAAGCGGCATTCCAGAGATATTGTCGAAAGTGGGGTTGAGCGGGGAAGAGAATTCCAAGGTGCGGACTTTTTCAGGCGGAATGAAACAAAGGCTTGGAATTGCACAGGCGCTGTTACATAAACCAGCATTGATTGTCATGGATGAACCGGTTTCTGCATTGGATCCAATCGGCCGGAGAGAAGTGCTAAACATCATAAAAGAAATAAAGAAAGATACGACAATTTTATTATCGACGCATATATTAAGCGATGCAGAAGAAATATGTGAGAGGTTTGTCATAATAAAAAGTGGTAAAAAAATTGAGGACACAACGATGTCGGAATTATTAAACAGGAATAGCAGAAATAAGATCAATGTCGATATAACCTCTAAAAGTCAAAAATGGATTGAAAACGTTAAAAGCTTGAACTTTGTCAAAGGTGTAGAGGTAATGGGAAATAAATTGAAAATAGAAGTGGATAATATTGAGTCAAATAAGAATATGTTACTGGCGAATGCTTTGGAGCATAATGTTGATCTTGTAAGGTTCGAAATAGATAACGATACATTGGAAGAGATATTCTTAAAATTGGTGGTGGAAAAATGAATAATTTTGCCGTTTTAGCTAAAAAGGAATTTGTTCAGATGTTACGTGAGTATAAAGTGATTTGGCTGCCGCTTGTATTTATATTTTTAGGAATAACTCAACCAGTCGTAAGCTATTATTTACCTTCAATATTAGAGGCACTGGGCGGGGGCCAAGGAATCACCATTGATCCAAGCATGGCTGCCCAAAAAGGCGGCGAAGTACTTGCTAGTACCTTAGGGTCTCAATTCGATCAGCTAGGGGTCATGATCATCATCGTTTCCATGATGGGAGTCGTACAATCCGATAAAGCAAATGGAATGCTGGCTTTCATTCTAACAAGGCCAGTGACGGTTGGATCTTATATAAGCGGGAAAATCATTTCCAATTATCTGTTTGTTGCCTGCAGTGTAGCATTAGGATATTTGGTTTCATATCTGTATGTAGTTTTTTTGTTTACGAGTGTTGATTTTGGGGATTTAGTAGTGGCTTTGCTGTTCTATCTGCTGTGGATCCTATTTATCGTTTCATTCACGACGATGATCAGTACCATTTTTAATAGTCAGGGTATTATTGCATTAATTTCGATAGTATTTCTCCTCGGCTGTAGAATCATAGTTGGGTTAAGTCCGGTTATAGACAATGTGAATCCGGCAAGCATGAGTAAACATGCCATGGAAGTACTGATTTTAGGCACAGTCAATTCACAGGCGATTTGGGGTGCAATAGCGGCACTTGCGTTAACGGCAGTAACGATATTGGTAACGAATATATGGATTTCAAAAAAGAAATTCAATAACGAGTAAGTTGGGGATGGAAATGTGTTAATCATGAAGTGATGGGAGGATGATAACTTTGTTAAGCATCACAGATTTAGAGAAAAGCTACTCGGCCAAGAAGATTTTGAATGGTGTAAATCTAGAAATCAAAAAAGGGGAAATCTTAGGTTTTATAGGGGCAAATGGTGCAGGAAAAACCACGACGCTGAATATTATTACGGGCATTTTAGATTCTGAAAATGGAAAGGTTGAAATAAATGGCCTGACCAAAGAAGACGGCATAGAATATAAAAAACAATTTTTCTTCATCCCTGATACTATCAATGTTTTTAACAATGTTTCGGGATTTGATTGGATTCGTTTCTTGATGAACCTATATGGAAATGATGACAAAGAACGTTTGGGGAAATATATCAATCGGTTTGGGATGCAGGAGTCCATTAAAAAGCCAATGGGAAGTTATTCTTATGGAATGATGCATAAGGTATCCCTGATAGCGGCTTTTACCATTAATCCCCCGATTATCATTATGGATGAACCGTTAAATGGATTAGATCCAAACGCCGTTTTAGTTTTTAAGGGGTTAATCAAACAATATGTTGAAACGGGCGGTACAGTGTTTTTCTCGACGCATCTGCTGGATGTGGCAGAGAAAATTTGTAATACAGTGGCTATTTTAAAAGAGGGGAAAATCATCCTGCATGATGAAATACAAAATATAATAGGTGAAAGTTCATTAGAATCTACCTTTATGGAGGCTCAGGTATATGAAGGGAAAACTTCAGTTAACTAGATTTTTCATTTCTTCCTTCTATAAAATGCCCAAGCAGACAATGTTGCAGGCTGTACTGATAATAGCCGTTTTTTATATGTTTATGCAGCTGACTGTCGTAAACGCCTTTGTTTATTTTCTTGGAGATACCGATGTCTTCCTGTTTTATAATGTAACGATTTCTAGCATTCTCGTCTTTGCATTGGTTTGCTATTTGTCCACATCACAAATATTTGCTTATTATGAATTTAAAGTGTTGGCACCTCTGCCACTCACCTATAAAGAAATATCAAGGGCTAAGTTGTTAAGTAGCTTATGGGTTCCTATCATTTTATCAATGGTAATCCAGGTGCCAACAATAGTCTTCTTGATAGTCGATCTAAAGTTTATGGAAGCGTTTAAATTGTTCATATTTTTACCGATTGTCAATGGTTTAACGGCTTTGCTCCTGCTTTTTATCTTATCGTGCATTAATAGATATTATTATAGATTCAAAAATAAAGTAGCATACTTAATGGTGAACATTGCTGTCATCCTCATGCTTGCGATTATTTCCATTGTATATTTTGCTGGAAAATCATCGATTGCCATATTAAAGGTCATCTCGGAAATAGATTTGAATTCTATTGAAGGGCTTAAAAACTCGTTGGAATTCATAATGAGACATATGTTTGAAACCGCAAATATGATTCCAGTGATTAAGTGGATACTGGATGCTTTTGTATCAAATGAAATAACAGTTCAATTTATTATTATTTATATTTCGATACTAGTAATTGGTTTCCTATTGTATTCATTTATTATAGAAAACATTTCCGTTAATTATTTCAAAAACGGGTTATTGGGAAATAACAAAGCGAATTTGAAAAACTCAAAGGTTAATATATCAAAAAATCAATGGAGTAACTATTTACAAAGAGAGATATGGGTCATTAAGTCTGAAACATATTTTAAGATGCAAATCGCTTTAGGTCTTTTATTGCCGCCGGTCTTTTCACTTGTCATGTTATTGCTGATTCAGAATGAAGTGTTCCCGAATTATTTGAATATAACGAAAGAGGGAGTCTTTGATAAATATTTTTCATATTCGATCCTTTTCTTGTGCTGTATTAATAATATAAGCGGAACCCCATATTCAAGAGAAGGGGAATATCATTATTTACTGAAAAGTGCCCCTTTTGATGAAAAATATGTTTATTTTTCTAAAGTGATATTTTCATCAATAATAGGAATTATAGCCGTATTGATCAGCTTTATGATATTTGCACTTTTTGGCTATTGGGAAATGGAAAATGCAGTCATGTTATTAATTACTTCTTGTTTAGTGGTTTGCTATAATCTTCTAACACCATTATATGATATGAAAAATCCAAGTATAGAATGGGAGAACCCATCTGCTGCCATTAAATCAAACCCCAATGTATTAATAAGCCTGCTTTATGGATTGCCATTATTAATCATGGTTACAGCCATTCATTTTGGCTTGGTTTGGTTCAGTGTCCAACCCCTGATGGGAGCTCTCATAATATTAATGATCGTAATAGCGATCAATTCCGTTTTGATTAATAGGTTGAAATATAATTTATGAAAGTCATTATATTAGAAAAGTATATAAAGGAAGTACAGAAAATCGGCACTAAATAAATTTAAAAAAGGAGTGTCTTATTATGGGGAAGCACCATGATAGAGATTTTAAAATTTATGCTGCTCGATTAGTATTGGAAGAAGGCAGAAAACCTAGGGAATTGGCCGAAGAACTTAATATCTCGACACCTACATTAAGAAATTGGGTCAATATCTATAAAGAAACAAATGAAGAGGGACAGGCGGACTTTAGTATTGGTTTATCAGGTCTCAGTCTGAAAGAGGAAAAAGATAAAATAATTAAAGATTTACAGGAAGAGAATGAGATATTAAAAAAGGCAATGCACATTTTTACGAAACAACCAAAATGATCGAACAGTATTAAAGCCATATTTTATTTTTCACAAATTATAGTGAAAAATAAAATATGGCTTTTTTAATTAGAAAATTTATCATTTCATGCACATTTTTTAAAGTGTTTCATACTAAAATCCCTATGAAAATACTACTAAGAAGGAAAAATAATGAAAATTGGTAAAGTTATTATGTAATGTAGATAATTTACAAATTTTTAATGGACTCGGCAAAATTGTTGTGATAAAGTGTTATCGATAATGATAATAGGTAATAATTAACCTAGAAAATGAAATAATTGTTTAAAAAAAGAAATTTTTGAGGAAAAAAATGGAGAAAAGATGCGGGTTTTTTTAAAAAAAGAGGGGAGGGAAATTATAATTGATTGAATATTTTATGAATAAGGAAAAAACTTATAAATCTTACATCAAGTTTTATGAAGCGGATTCAGTCAATTTGGACTATATTGATGATGTTTTCAACGAAAAGGAATGGAATTATCTTAATTTGCAAAATGGCAAAAGAACCATCGAAGCAAAGAAAAGTTTGTACTTTGGAAAAAAAGCAATTATGGAGTTTTTAGATATAGGTTTGGATGAAATAAAGAATGTATCACTGTTGAAAGGAGTCTTTGGACAGCCGATTATTGTTAATAACCTGTTCTTATTAATGAACATGAACATTGGTATATCCATCACTCATACGGATAAAACATTCGGAATATTGATTTTTGATCAACTGCATCCAATGGGAATCGATATTGAAACTAAAACGAAAACTGATTCTGCGTTTTTAGAGACCTATTTAACGGAATACGAGAAAAAAATGATTAAGGATAGTGAAGGTCTTTTAAGTAAAGAAATTTTCTTTAGTGCAAAAGAAAGTCTATCAAAAATACTAAAAACAGGATTGACCTCTCCACTTGAAATCTATGAGATTTCCAAAGTTGAAATGGATCATGAAAACATCTCACTTTTCTATAGGAATTTTCCCCAGTACAAATCAACGGTTGTACTCGTGAATGATGAAATAAGAAGCGTTACCTTTCCAATAAGTTCTACGAAAGTAATTGAGGGGGAATACCAATGGAATTAAAAATGGAAGCAAATGCTGAATTTAAAAACAATAATAAATTAGTACAATATCTTTTTAAAAAAGAGGATAGAGTTCATAAGTTAATATTTTCGTTATTGATACTCAGTTTAATCGCAGGTATCGAAACGACGCTTTTGTTATATTCTGCGGATCAAAAAGGGATGAATGTATTAAATGGCATGTCCATTTCAGAGATCGGAGCCATGAATTTTGCCATTAGCACAATTGTAATGGGGGCTCTAGGATTATTGGTCACTTTCATCATTCAAATATTAATTGTGTGCCTAATATTTTTAGTTTTAAAAGAAAGACCGGTAAATATTAAAGGAATTTGCCGAGCTGCCATAAATGCTGGGATATGCATCGTAATTGGATCTGGAGTTAATGCAATAATCGCATTATTGGTTAAAAGCAAGGAAACCACATTTACTAGCTTATCCTTACTCGTGCATGATAAAAATTCCATCCTTCACACCCTCATGGCCGAGTTTGAATTGTTTTACATTGTCAGTTTAATCCTATTCAGTTTTAGTTTGGAAAAGTTGGCGCTCGTCAAGAGAAGAAATGCAATAATCATAACGATTGTAATAGCTTTAATTTCTTTAGTTTTTCATATGTTGACAGTTGCATCAGGCACATATTTAAAATAATGGGGGAAAATGATGAAGATGAATTCTTTAGCGAATCTATTTGAAAAAAGTGTTAGGGAATATGGAGACAATATTGCAGTAAGAAATAAGGATATGCAATTTACATATAAAGAAACGAATATCTTGGCAAATAAAATGGCGCTGTACATAAAGGACAAAGGGATAAATAAAGGAGATAATGTCGGAATCTATATTGAAAAGTCGGAGCATGTTTTATTTTTAATCATAGCACTCCTTAAATTGGGGGCTACCTATGTACCTATCGACCCTAAAAGTCCTGATGAAAGAGTAAAGCATATAATAAAGAACTCAGAATTGAAGTTATTGATTGGGGATAAAGGCCGGATTAGCGGCATTGATTGCCATTATGTAACCCTCGATGAATTGATAGAGAATTCAAATGATAGGCCAGGTGAGAATTTCCATACCTTAATTGATACAGAGGATCCAGCCTATATCATTTTCACATCGGGCTCTACAGGAAAGCCTAAAGGAGTTTGCGTTTCACATGAAAATGTCATGAACTTGTTTTTAGGCTGCGAGGGTTTGTTCGAGTTTAATAATAAAGATATATGGACATTTTTCCATTCATACGCATTTGATTTCTCCGTCTGGGAGATGTGGGGGGCTTGGATATATGGCGGAGAAGTTGTAGTGGTTTCATTTGAGGAAAGCAGAAATCCAATATCCTTTGTTAATTTATTGATAAATACACAAACAACCGTTTTCAATTGTACACCAAGCGCTTTCTTCGAGGTGATTGGTGAACTCATAAACCGACAAAATGAATTAAGTTTAAAATACATCATTTTTGGAGGGGAAGCATTAAACTTCAAGAAATTGACGCAGTGGTTTTCTCCCGAAAATGGCAGGCTGCCAAAGCTAATAAATATGTACGGAATAACTGAAACCACAGTGCATGTAACATACAAAGAAATAGCTAAGAGTGATGTGGAAAAAGGAATTACGAATATCGGAAAAGTCTTGCCACATCTTGGGTTCAAGGTGATGAATCAAAATGGAGAAGAAGTAACTGGAGATGAAGAGGGCGAGTTATACGTTTCAGGAAAAGGTGTTTCGCTAGGCTACTATAAAAATACCATGATGAATAAGATGAAATTTACGGATATTGATAATGTTCGCTACTATAAGTCAGGGGATGTAGTGAAAGTTTTGGATGATGGTGATCTGCAATATATCGCCAGGAATGATGATCAAGTGCAGTTAAGAGGTTTCAGGATTGAATTAGGGGAAATAGAGAGCTCGTATAATGATTTGAAAAACATCAAGAATGCAGTCGTTACGATGGATAAAGCGTTTAATGATGATATGCATTTATTTTTATACTATGTTGCTGATGAAGAATTAGCTGCTGATTATTTGAGGGAAAGTGTAAAAAGCTCATTGCCAGCCTATATGATACCAAGCTTTTATATCAAGGTGGACAACATCCCCCTAACGGTAAATGGCAAACTGGATAAATCCTTATTACCCAAATTCGTCATAGAAGACTGTGAAGCTCCATCGAATATCAAGAGTCCAGTGGATGAAACAATTAGTGAAAAAGTAAGAGAATTGGTTGTTAGCATCATAGGCAATGGGGTTATAAAAAATAATCAGTCCCTACTTGAATGTGGAATGAACTCATTATCGATAATGAGATTAATTGTCAAGATTAAAAATCAATTTCAAATTGAAATTGCTCCTTCAGTTTTATTGGAGAACGATACGATCATAAAATTATCCCGAGTCATAGAAACTAGTCAAAAAGAAGAGGTAATGCAAGATTATACACCGATCAATATTAATGCCAGAAATACATACCCTTTAACATATGAACAAGAAAATTTGTGGTTCATTCACCAAACCAATGTAGACAAATCGTTATATAACATAGTTTTTTCGTATGAAATATCAGGTGAAGTGAATGAAGGAAATCTGGAACTATCTTTAGATAAACTAAGCAATAAACATCAAATTTTAAAAAGTGTCATTAGAGAAGAAGCTGGAATGGGCATCTTGGCTTTCGATAAGTCGATTCATCATGATATTAACTATTTCGATGTTTCGCATATTCCATTAGTCATGCAGGAAGAAAAAATAAATCACTTGGTGAAGGAAGAAACGGAACGGCAATTTGATTTAGGAAATGGTCCCCTCTTATCGATGTCGCTAGTGAAGACAAATGAATGTGAACATCAATTATTATGTAACATCCACCATATTATTTTTGATGGTTGGTCGATTCCATTAATGATCAATGATTGGTTTTCCATTTATGAGGAAATCGAGAATGGCGAACGAAATGATAGAGATAACCAATCAATCCAATATGGAGATTATGCTTTATGGCAAAAAAACTCGCCAAATTATGTAAGTGGTAAGGATAATGAGTTCTGGAGTAATGAAATAACTGCATTATGGCAAAAGTCCTTTTTACAATATGATCATCAAAAAAACGGAGAAGGTAAAAGCACTTCCGATATTATCAGCTTTTTGTTACCTAAAGAAATTCAAAACAACCTGGAAAGTCTTCATAAAAAAACGAAATCGACTTTGTTCATGAGTTTACTTACCGCCTATCAAACCTTTTTATCGGTGTACTTTGATGAAGAGGAAGTTGTCGTCGGAAGTCCTTTGGCGAAGAGAAACCATGTGGATACTGAACAATTGATAGGATATTTCGTCAACACATTGCCCTTTAATTTAAATGTATCCCAGAAAGATTCATTTGAAGAAATTTTGCGGAAAAATATAAAAAAAATTGCAGGTGTTTTTGACCATCAAAATTTACCTACTAAGGAAATTTTGAAATATTTATCGGCAGAAAGAACCATGGGAAATACGCCATTGTTCGATACAGTATTTGTCCTGCAAAATAACCAAAAAGAAAAGCTGGCATATAGAAATTTCACGTTAAAGCCGAAAAAAGTCAATACCTTTAAAGCTAAATTTGATTTGGTTGTTCAGGCAGAAGAAATGGATGGCGATGAATTATTCATTTCGTTTGAATTCAACAAATCATTATTTAATAAAGCAACGATTCAAAGAATGGCTAGTAATTTTCAGTATTGGCTGCAAGAGATTACAACCGAGGAAAGCAAGAAGATAAAGGACATCACCTACTTAGAGCCTGCACAGTTACGATCAATAATCGAAATGGGTACAGGCAATGTAAATCAAGAAGTGGAAAATCAGCGTTTTGAAGATGTAATAACTAAGTTTGAGAATATAGTAAGTACAAATTTCAGTGATGTTGCCATTGTTCATGGTGATGACCAAGTGACGTATAGCGAGTTAAATGCCCGGGTAAATCAGGTGGCGCACCGATTATTCCGAAACCATGTAAATGTAGAGGATAGAATTGGGGTTTTTATGGATCGATCGATCAATATGGTTACGGCCATTTTAGCCATTATGAAAGTTGGGGCGGCATATGTGCCTTTGGACCCATCACAACCAGAGTCACGGCTGAAACATATGATTGAGGATTCTCAAATCAAATATTGTTTAAGTAATGAAGAAGGACTTTCAAAGTATCCCGGTGATGAAGGAAAACTAATATGTATCGAAGACATGCTAAAAGAACGAGAAATTGAATGCGAAGAATTCGTTTCAAGAAAGATATCGGAAAGTGATCTGGCCTATATCATCTACACTTCAGGAACAACGGGAAAACCTAAAGGGGTCATGATTGAACATGGAGGGTTGGCTAACCTCTGTAATTGGCATATCAATTATTATTCTGTCGATGGAAAAGATGCAGCAGTACTAGTTTCGAATACATCTTTTGACGCTTCCGTTTGGGAGATATTCCCTTACCTGACAAATGGGAATAAACTCCTGATATTGGATTACTATGATTTATTGGATGTAGAGATCCTTTCGGAGAAGTTAGAAAAGGAGAACGTCACACTCGCGTTTTTTTCAACGGGACTGCTCGAGCAATTATTTATCAACGATATGAAATTTCCAGAATCAATCAGAGCCATTTTGACAGGGGGAGATCGTTTAAAAACGATACCCGATCATTTGAATTTTGATTTATATAATAATTACGGGCCAACTGAGGGCACTGTCGTTTCGACAGCATATAAGGTACTTCCAAGTGATGATACAGTGATCCCGATCGGAAAGCCAATCTTAAATGCAGAAGCGTATGTGTTCAATTCCAGGATGAAGCCCACTCCTAAGGGTCAAATAGGCGAGCTGTATATCGGCGGGAGGGGCATTGCAAGAGGATATATAAATAATCCGGAGAAAAACGATGAAAGTTTCATTCCAAATCCGTTCAATCCTTCAAGGAAGCTATATAAAACTGGAGATTTAGTTAAGTATACCGAGGATGGAAATTTACTATTTGCAGGCAGAGCGGATGACCAAGTGAAAATCAGGGGATATCGTATCGAACTTGGCGAGATCAGTGCCGTTCTAAATAAATGCACAGGTATAAAGGATTGCTTTATAGCGATAAAAGATGAATCTAAGGCAAAGAAATTCATCATTGCTTATTATATCTCTGACAATGACCTGGAAGAAAATTATATCCGGGATTATATGAAGAATCATCTTCCCCAATATATGATTCCTTCTTATTTCATTAAAATGGAGTCATTTCCGTTAACCGTTAACGGCAAAGTAGACATGAAGAGCCTGCCGGATACAAAAACGAACACGGAAGGAAGCAAAAATAAAAGTGCCATTAATGGAACGGAACAAAAATTGTTAAAGATATGGAAAGAGGTGCTGAATAATCAGGAAATAACCATCTTTGATAACTTTTTCGAATGTGGAGGAGACTCCATCCTAAGCATTCAAATTTGTTCACTTGCCAAGAAAGAAAATCTTTTCATTACTTCAAAAAACATCTTTGAAAAACAAAGTATCGAAGAGCTGGCAAAGGTTGTGGAATTGACGGGCGATTTAACGATAAATCAGTCTGATGTTTTTGGAAAGGCACCATTTACACCTATTCAAAGTTGGTTTTTCACTCAACAAATAAATAATTATAATCATTGGAATCAATCTGTAACGTTAAAGGGATACCCGCAATTGAATGAGAAGCGGCTGCAAAAGATCATGGCTCATATCGTTAGACATCATGATGGGCTGAGATCAAGGTTCAATAAAGATGAAGCATTTTCGAAAGTGGAAGAGCATATCGACCCGACTGAAAATTGGACTATGAATTACGTAAATCTATCGAACATGAATAAGGACAAACAGGAACGGGAAATAGCTAGACTCGGGAACGGTGCACAGCAGGGCATAAACATTTCAAACGGTCCACTGATGAAAATTGAATGCATCAATACTGGCCAAAATGAGCATGTAATCATTTGGATCATTCATCATTTACTTGTTGATGGGGTTTCCTGGAGAATCTTGATCGAAGATTTTGATCGGCTATATATTCAGGATATCAACGATCAAGAACTAAAACTGGATACTAAAACGACATCATATAAGGAATGGGCGAATAATCTAAACCAATACAAAAATAGCATTCCATTAGGCATTAAAGAGTACTGGCTGAATGAACATGAGGCAGTAAACGATAACACCCTAGTCAAAACAGGGAATGTTTACGATGGAAAATCATTTGAAGTGAAGCTGAATAAAGAGATTACAAACAAAATCTATAAGGAAATGACAAAAGCGTATAAAGCATCTATCGATGAAATATATTTATCAATTTTCGCAACGCTAATCGGGAATTACTTTAATAAAAGGGATATTCATTTCACTTTGGAGGGACACGGTCGCGAAGAATTATTTGCAGGTATCGATTTATCCAGGACAGTAGGATGGTTTACGACCATGTGCCCGGTTTATATAGAAAATAAAGAAACCATTTCGAACACGATTCAAGGTACAAAGAAAAAGTTAAGGATACTGCCTAATAAAGGGATTGAGTATGGAATCCTGACCGAATTATGTGGCGAGACACATATGAAACGAAATAGGCCGATTATCAGTTTTAATAATTTAGGTAGATTTCACCAAAGCAATGATTTGGCTGCAAAAGAGGTGATCTTTTTTAGTGAACAAGATATTCAACATAATTCCTATACCGAGCATGAAGTCGATATTGAATTGCTTGTAGTGAACGAAGAGCAAACTATAAAAATAAACTATAACAGACATTTCGTAAGAGAAGATTTTGAGAAATATATTCAACACAATTTGCCGGATTTGTTGCGGACATTGGAAGAAGAAACAAAATCGGTAAAACAGATGTACCGACCGGAAGACTTTCCATTGTTGGATATGCCTGAAGAGGAACTTAACCAACTACTGCGCAAAGAAACAGGAATTGTTGATATTTATGAATTGACTGCTTTGCAAAAAGGGATGTTGTACCATAGCTTGTTTGATAGTGAGAGCAGCCAGTATAAAGTGCAGCTCATATTTGATATTAAAGGTTTTCTGGACGTCGAAAAATTAAAGAATGCCATTGTGACAACGGCAGGGAAACATGACATTTTAAAAACGAAATTATATTCAAGTAAAAAAGGGTTATTCTACCAACTGTTAATGAATTCCATGGATACCGAGATTGAATATAAAGAAATAATGGATCAACAAGTAAAGCTGGAAAAGTTGTTAGCAGATCAATATAAGCTCATAGATATCGAGAACAATAGGTTGAATCGCTTCATGATCGTTAAGCTTACGGACAATGAATACCAATTAATATGGACATTCCATCATATTATTATGGATGGCTGGAGTTATTCGATGGTTATTAATGACATCTTTAATTCTTATCATTCAATAACACCATCATCATCCGGTAGTGCTTCATTTAAAGAGTATGTTGAATATATGAAAGATTATACGAGTAATAAGGAGCTGCGGGAATATTGGGCAGGGAAATTGGAAGGTGCCCGAAATTCTGGATCTAGTATAACGGGAGTGTTGGAAGGCGAGGGATACATTGAAAATGGTTACTTGAAAGTACTGGATGAGGAATTGAGTGATACCATTCAACGATTCTGTCAGGAATACAAGATTACCATCAATACTTTCTTTCTAACAATATGGCTAGCCACTTTAAAAGAAGTAAAAGGTACGGAAAATGTATGCTGCGGCGTAGTGACATCCGGCAGGAATATCCCAGTCCGGAACATTGAGGCCATAGTTGGTCCATTTATCAATACTGTGCCATTTATAAAGCATATCAGCCAAGAAAAGACTTACATTGAACTGCTCGATGAAGTTCAAAAGGAGTTTTTGGAACTAAGCTCCTATGAGAATACACCATTATCAGAGATTTATGAGTGGGCTAATTTGGAGAATCATTTGTTTGAATCATTATATGCTTTTGAAAACTATCCCATGCTATTAGCTAATAATGATGAAATCAATGTGAGTTTGAAAGAAGGACGGGAAACGACCCATTATCCAATCGTCATTATCATCACTCCTGGTTCAAGTGTTCAAATTAAGTTTAATGAGGCAGCGGTCAATCCAAAGTTAAGGTCATCAGTCATTTCTATATTTAATCGAATCTTAAGCGAAATGTTAGAAAAAATGAAAGTTAAGTGAGGGGGATATATATGGAAACAACTATTGCTGTGAAGGAAAGGTTAATTGAGGAAAAGCTTATAGGATTTTGGAAAGAGATTTTAGAACAAGAAACTATAGGTACAGATTCCAACTTCTTTGACTTAGGCGGGAACTCCCTTTTAGCCATGCAATTTATTCAAATGGTGAAGAATAACATGGGAGTGAGATTACCAATCAAAGTGATGTTCGAACAATCAACCATCCAGGAACTATCCGTACTCATCAAACAATTGGATGATATTAATAAGTTAGGTTGAATGGAGAAGAATTGAGGTGTTTTTCTATGAAAAGGATAATCAGTGAAACGGAAGATAGGCTATTAAACTTGATTTCAATTGTTATCGAACCTTTTAAAATATCAGTAATGGAGGACATGAATGAACCACTAAGCAAAAATGAAAAAAAAGATGAGTTTTTGTCTTCGATAAAACGGGAGTTTGGTATTCAATTAACACCGGAAATCATTATAAGTCAATGGAATATAGAAAAGCTGGCAAGTTTTCTGGACATGCTTATCAGCATGAGGGAAGTCGAGGTAAATATGCCTTATAAACGTGGGAAAAGTGAAGGGATGCTTTCTCATAATCAAGATCGAATGTATCTGTTTGACAGCCTGAATGAAAGGAAAATGCTCTTTAATATGCCATTTAAATTCATTTTAAATGGCGTAGTGGACATTGATGACCTGCAACAGGCAATAAATTTCATGATTGAACGCCATGAAACTTTGCGAACCAATTTCAAGGGTGAAGAACATCAAATCCTTCAATTCTTATCAAAAAAAAGCAGAAACATAATTGCCTATGAAGACTGTCGGGAAGTAGATCCCGAAGTCAGTAATATAATGGTCGCCTCTCATCTTACTGAAGAAATGGAAAGATGTTTCGACCTGGAAAATGATCATTTATTTAATATGAAACTATTTCGAATTGACGAAGAAAAGCATTATTTAGTATGCAATTTTCACCATATCATTTTTGATGGAGTATCATTTGTCACCTTTTTCGAAGAGTTAATGGAGATTTATGAAAGAATTCAAACGGGCAGGGTTGGGGATATTCCTCCTCTGGACATGCAATATTTAGATTATGCTGTCTGGCATAAGGAGTGGGTCAAGGAAAGTACACCGAGCCAAAGGAGGTTTTGGGAAAGTTATTTAGATCAAGAGGAAGAAGCATTGGAACTTCCATTTGACTTTCAACGCCCAAAATCACCTTCATACTCAGGTGGAAGACTGGAAATGGCGATAACGGATGAACTTCGTGTATTGATAGGCAGGATTTTAAAGGAGAATGGCACGACTTTATATGCTTTTATGATGACCGCCTATCAAGTGTTTTTAAGTCAGTATACCGGGAAGAATCAAATCATTGTCGGGAGTACCGTGGCAAACCGCGGCCAGGTAGAATTTGCCCGGACAGTTGGATGCTTTGTCAATACACTGCCATTGAAACTGACCGTGGATGCCACAGAATCATTTCATGAAATATTGAACCGAAATCGTAAAGTGATTTTGGATGTATTGGAACATCAGGCCTTTCCATTTGAAAAAATCGTTGAAATCATTAATCCGGACAGGGATCTCAGCCATTCCCCATTGTTCCAAACAGCATTGGCAATGGAAGAAAGCTTTGATGGAAACTTTAGCAATTCATTCTTCACTCTTGAACAAGACAAATTCGAAATTCCTTATTCAAATTATGACCTGACCATAAAAGTAAAGGGTTCCCATAACCTAATCCTAGAGTTTGAGTATTCCGATGAACTTTTCAGACGGGAAACAATTGAAAGACTCATGTTGAGTTTTGAAAAATGGTTATTCCAAATTTGCAGAAATGCAAATAAACCTATACGTCATTTGGAGCATTTAGATGACAATCAAATGAACCAATTGTTATTTGGGTGGCAAGGTGAGGTTTCGGATGCACATCAAAATGAGACGATCACCTCCATATTCGAAAGAATCGTTAAGAAGCATTCAAACAAATTAGCCGTTGCTGATAATGGTAAATCCATTACCTATTCGGAATTAGATCAACGATCAAATGTGATTGCGAAATTGCTTAGAAATAATATTGAAAATGGCACCAATAAGGTGGGCCTGCATGTAAACAGATCGATTGATATGGTGATAGGCATGTTAGGAATCATTAAAGCCGGATGTGCATATGTTCCGCTTGATCCTATGCTGCCAGCTGAAAGATTGGAATATATCATTAATGATTCGAAAATGGATATATGCATTACCAATCAAGTTGAGGTTCCTGCCATAAAAAAAATAGCTAAAGTGATTAATCTTGAATCCGTCCATTACGTGGATACCGAGTGCTGTAACGAATCGATTGCCCCTTCCGATCTGGCTTACATAATTTATACTTCGGGAACGACAGGAAAACCCAAAGGTGTCATGTTATCCCATAGAGGAGTAGTGAATTTAATAAAAAGTCAAAACAAGTACTTACAACTTGTTGAGACCTCTAGGGTATTACAATTTGCCACTTTTAATTTTGACGCTTCTATCTATGAGATTTTTGGAAGCTTATTAAATGGTGCAGAGCTGCATATCGGGAATAATAAGGAAGAAATGTTTGATTTATTGGCTTTGGAATATCAAATCAAAAGTGAAAAGTTAACCCACTTAGTATTGCCGCCTGCAGTTTTGCAAGAGCTCAATATAGAGGAATCTGATGTGAAATTCGTTGGTTCAGCCGGATCTGAATGTCCAATAGCTTTGCTGGATCGCTATCGAAATATAAACTTTTATAATGCCTACGGTCCAACGGAATATTCAGTATGGACCACGATTGAAATGTTTAAAGCGTTCGAAAATAATGAGACTGCTAATAATAAAGTATCGATAGGCAAACCTATCCTGAATACTGAAGTCTATTTATTAAGTCCTGAGCAAAGACTTGTCCCGATAGGTGCCGCAGGGGAAATATATATTGGTGGTGAAGGGTTAGCTGTTGGCTATGTGAATAATGATGTTTTAACAAAAGAAAAGTTCATTGAACATCCCTTTAAAGCTGGAAAGCGTTTATATCGCAGCGGCGACCTTGCAAAATTCACGAGCGATGGTGAGTTGATTTTTCTGGGGCGTAAAGATAATCAGGTGAAAATAAGAGGTTTCCGAGTGGAAGTTGATGAGATTTCGGTCAATCTCAATGCGTATCCGAAAGTAAGTGACTCATTCATTAAGGTTCAGGATCAGCCAAACTTAAATAAACAAATAATTGCTTATTTCACATCCAAACAACAAGTTGATCATGACCACTTAAAAGCATTTTTAAAAGAGAGATTACCAAGTTACATGATTCCTGCATTCTTTATGCAAGTGGACAAATTTCCCTTAAATGCAAATGGGAAAATTGATTCAGCGCTTCTTCCGGTACCCGTAACTAGAAGCAATACATTGGAAGAACCTGAGACGGTCAATGAGAAAGTGCTTCTTCAGATTTTTAAGACTGTCTTAGGATTGGATGACATAAGTATCCGAGATAACTTTTTTGAACTTGGCGGCGATTCCATTCAGAGCATTCAAATATGTTCTCTAGCAAGGCAGGAAAATATAATCATCAGTCCAAAATCTATTTTTGAAAATCAAACGGTAGCAGAGCTGGCAGCTATTGCGAAAACCGAAAATAAGGTCATGATTCAACCTATAGCCACTAGAGGGAATGTGGAACTGACCCCCATCCAAGAATGGTTCTTTGCAGAACACACGACTTCCATCAATCATTGGAACCAGTCCATTGTTTTTAGTAAAGATTCCTGTGCTCAAATGGAGGACATTGAAAAAATTCTATCTCATATCGTGGAACATCATGATGGATTGTTAACCCTATTTAAAAAACATGACAATAAATATATCGGGAATATAGACTCAGAACACAAAACATGGGAGTTAGTCTATAAGGATATACATCATTTAGACGAGGAAACGCGAATAAGAATGAGAGATGAATGGGAAAGTAAGGCTCAACGTTCATTGGACATAAGTAATGGACCGATCATGAAAATGCTTGTTTTAAAAGAACAATCAAACAAGTATCGCTTCTTTTGGGTAATCCATCATTTATTGATTGATGCCGTTTCCTGGAGAATTTTACTTGGGGATTTCAATACTCTCCATGATCAAGCTTTAAACAATCAAAAAGGGAAGCTTGCTTATAAAACTTCTTCATTCAAAGACTGGTCAAACTTCTTGAAAAAATACAATGAATCGTTGATGGACCCTGGAACACTCCGTTATTGGGAACAAAAAACAAAAAGTGAAATAACGGATTTTAAGATAGCGGAAGACTTTATAGCTAAAGAAGAAAGAACGATGGTGAAATCATTCAGTGAAGAAGAAACTGAAATATTGATCCAGGAATTATCAAGGCAATCAAAAGCGACTGTGGAAGAAGTATTGTTGTCATTAATTGCAAAGAGTTTGAAAAAGTCTTTTGAAGTGAAGAACTTCTGGATGGAAGTAGAAGGGCATGGCAGGGAAATGGCGGATGAAACAATGGATGTTACTCGGACCGTTGGCTGGTTTACTGCGATGTATCCGATATTGCTGCATTCAGGAGAGACGTTTGATGGCACTTTAAAAAACACGAAGAATGCTATAAGGAAAATTCCAAATAAAGGTTTTGATTATGGCGTTATCAAATATTTACGCCCTGGGGTCATTAAGGAGCCGGATATCCACGTTACTTTTAATTATTTAGGAAGATTGGACTCCCAATTTGAATCATCCAATAGCAGGGACTTTGGTGAGTTTGAAAATAAACCAAAACTCCATTTCCTGGCATTGATCCAGGACGGAAAACTATTCATAAAAATAACCTCAAAATTAGCTGAAGAAAAGATGAACTTAATAATAGAAGCGATTGGTAATGTCGTCATGGAAATCAGGGAAACTGAATTTGACCAAGCTTCTTTAATAGAAAGTGATTTTCCAGATGCGATGCTTACTGAGGAAGATTTGTTTCATATATTGAATTCCAATAAATAAGGTGATTAAGGGTTTAATAGAATGATTGCAGTCGGCAGGTATGGATGACACGAAGATAATGGAATTGGGAGGCGCAAAATTGGAGAAATCTATTCAGAATATCTACTCATTAACTCCGCTTCAAGAAGGAATCCTTTATGAACTGGAAATGAACAATACAGCAGAGAACCTTTACATTTCTCAAATGCGAATCAGGATAACGGGCGCTCTTGAAGTACATGCATTATTCCAGGCGTGGAGTCAGGTTGTAGAACGTCATGAAGCATTAAGAATGAAGGTCATCTCTAAAAATATCGAAAACAATGTTCAGGTTGTATTCAATGCAATGGACTATCAACCAGAAATAATCGATATGACAGAGTTGAGTAAACATGATCAATTAAATGAAATTCAGGGAGTGACATCCAAATCCCAGGAGATGGATGTGAATAACTCCAATTTGATGAAACTCCAGTTAGTGAAAATTGAAGAAAATCAGTATATCTTGATTTGGACTCATCACCATATAATTTTGGATGGCTGGAGTACCAGCATAGTCATCGATGAACTCTTTGTTATTTACAGCCGAATTGTAGGAAAAGACTCCAAACGGCTTATTGATAAGCCGAAGCAATATGGAGATTTTATCCGGTATATGAATAAAATCGATGCGGAAGATATAAACCGTTTTTGGGAAGAGCTAGCAAAGGATATTGAGGAGCCGACAATCACATTCCCCGTTCAGAAGCATGTGAAGGAAAACCAGCAGGAAAATGATCTATTTTGGGAGCTGGATAAAAAACAGAGTGAGCTTTTAAGGGAATTTGCCGCTAAAAACCATGTAACGATTAATGTATTATTGCAGTTAATTTGGTCGATCGTCCTAAAGGAAATGTCCAATCAAAATAGAATAGTCTTTGGAATTGTAAGCTCTGGCAGGTCGAATAACTTATTCAAATCCGAAGAAATTGTTGGGCTGCTCATCAATACCATTCCGATGATAGCTGAAATGAACGATACAGATAGCATTACTGATTTACTGAAACGGTTCCAGGAAACATTAAACAATATGCTCGATTACTCTCAAATTTCTTTAGTGGATATCAAAAGGCATACGAAATTAAAGAAGGAAGATCCGATTTTCGAAACTTTATTTGTTTATGAAAATTATCCGGAAGCGAAAAATGAACAGTTTGACATTGACTGGGAAATCGAAGGCGGAAAAGAGACACATAGCTTTCCATTATCATTACAAGCCCAGGATAATAAAGAAACGATTAAATGCAAATTGTATTTTAATCGCTGCTTCATAGAGCGTTCACTAGTAAATGATATCCAATCAGCCTTCATGCAGATTGCCCATCAAATTACAAAAGTACAGCAAATTGACGAAATATATGTCGATGTTGATTTTTCAAAACTAAAAAATAATGTGAGTAAGAATCATCAAGCAACAAGTGACCATGCGATCACATCCACATCCGTTAATCAAGAACTTAAAGAAATATGGCAAGAGTTTTTCTTGAACAGGGAGATTAATGAGGATTCTGATTTCTTTCAATTGGGCGGGCATTCGATAACAGCCATGAAATTGGTGTCTAAAATAAATAAAAGACTTGATGCGAATATGAAATTAGCCGATTTGTTTGAAAATCCTACATTGAAAATGCTAAGTCATAAGATCTTTCCGGAAGTGAATACGCCTCCGAAAGATGAAACGGAAGTAGTTTCATCTTTTGTGGAAAAGACATTTTTGGAAGTCCTATCAACAAGTCAAATCGATAAAGATGCCGATTTTTTTGAAGTGGGCGGACACTCGATTTTAGCCATGAAGTTAATGACGAAATTAAACAAAGAATACAATCAAGTTCTAACTTTGAAAAATATTTTTCGAAATTCAACAATCGATTCGTTGACGGCCTTCATCATTAACGAAATGTCAGATCATGACATAGATCAGAGTGAAGCGCAACAAAAAGATCATGTTTTATCCAGTAACCAAGAGGCTTTGTGGTTCAACGAAAAACTCAATGGTAAGACAACCAATTATAATATCCCTCAGAAATATAAAATTACTGGTGCAGTGGATACTTCAATATTGGAAAAGTCAGTAAATCATGTCGTTAATAGACATGAGATTTTAAGGACCACCGTCCGTGAAAATGCCGGGAAAGGCTACCAGGAGATCAAGGAAGATTTGTACATTAAAATAGATGAAATCAACCTCTCTGCGTTAAAGCCCGAACAGCAAACGATTCGTATGCTGCAAATTGAAGAAGATGTCCAATCGGAAATCTTTGAAATGGAAAAAGGTCCTCTCATGACAGTGAAACTGGTTAAATTGAGCGAAAAAGAGTCTGTTTTATTCGTGAATCTCCACCATTTCATATTTGACGGATGGTCAGTGAGTATATTTTTAGACGAATGGTTATCTTTTTATGACAGTGAAGTGAATGAAAAGGAACTTATCCTTGGAAACGACTTTAAACAATATAAGGATTTTGCCATTGAGCAGAAAAGCTGGCTAGAACATAACATTAAAGAAGAATCGCTATTTTGGAAAACAAACTTATCTGGGGAATTACCTAAATTGGAGCTTCCTTTAGATACGATACGAACAAAAGAAAATAGCACCGATGGCAGCAGTTTCATAGTGGAACTAGCAAGTGAAGAGCTCCAAGGTTTAAAACGGATGTCCCTTGAAAAAAACTCGACATTATTCATGACACTGCTAACGATGTACCAGTCTTTTCTAGCAAAATATACAGGTCAAAACGATATCATCGTCGGAAGTCCTTTGGCGAATAGAATGATTGAAGGAACAGAAAAATCGTTAGGTTATTTTGTCAATACACTGCCCTTTAGATTAAAGCTGGGACTTGAGGAAACATTCGAAGAGATTCTTGAAAGAAATACAAACCATATCATCGACATCTATGAACATCAGCAAATGACATTGGAGAAAATTGTTGAAGTCATTAATCCTGAAAGAAATTTAGCAAGCACTTCATTATTTCAAACCGTCTTCATTTTACAAAATAATGCAAAAGCTTCATTTGAAAGTGAATACATAAAGATAACGCCTGAAGTAATAAAATCAAAGGCAGCAAAATTCGATTTGAGTTTAGCTGCAGAAGAATATGAGGATAAGCTTTTATTCGCTTTTGAGTATAATTCAGGGATCTTCAATGAACAAACCATTCAATTATTAGCTGAAAATTTCTTAGAGTGGATTAGGAAAATCACTTATCAGCCTGAGCGATCGATTGACAAGATATCCGTCGTGAGTAAGAGGCAGGAAAAAGTATTATTGGAAGAATGGCAGGGAGAAACCATTCGTTTTGAGGGGATCAATGACACAATCCCAGAAGCCTTCCATAAAATTGTTGAGCGGTTTCCTGATAAGATAGCCATTGTTGATGGTCCGAGAACCATTACATATCGCGAATTGAATGATAAGAGCAATCGACTCTCACGCTATTTACTAAGCAAAGGGATTTCTAAAGAAGAAAGAATCGGAATTTATATGAATCGATCAATTGATATGGTGACAGGGATGTTGGCAGTAATTAAAGCTGGTGCTGCGTATGTTCCATTGGATCCTCATTATCCTGATGAACGGTTAAGTTACATGGTTGAAGATTCTTCCATTTCCTACTGCTTGAGTCACAAAGAACTCGGAAAGAATGGTTTGATTGACTCATCCAAAATAATATATTTTGAAGATATTGAAAAAGAATCGGATTTGTTATTGGAAACGAATCTTCACATTGCGGATCAGAGAGACTTAGCATATGTCATTTATACCTCGGGAACGACTGGCAGGCCAAAAGGAGTCATGTTAGAACATAGAGGAATCATTAACTTAGTTTATAACCAAAATGAAATGATGTGTTTGGATACATCAGCTAAAGTGCTGCAATTCGCTACGTTTAATTTTGATTCATCCGTCATAGAGATTTTCAGCACACTATTATTCGGTGCCGAGCTGCATATAAGTGTAGATAAAGAGAATCAATTTGACATGAGTAAACTTGTTGAACAAATTAAGCGTGAAGAAATTTCTCATATCATTTTACCGCCTGCTGTGTTGAAGGAACTTCCAATCAATGAATTGAACACGATTAAAGTGTTGGGATCTGCAGGTTCTGAATGTCCAGTTGAGCTCGTTTCAAAGTTTAAACATATATCGTTTTTCAATGGCTACGGGCCTACGGAATATTCGGTATGTACAAGTTTTAAAATGTTTCCCCCGAATGAGGATGTTACAGATGAATTCGTTGTTTCGATCGGGAAGCCTCTGACCAACACGGTTGTACTTGTGTTGGATGAAAACGGGAAACTAGTGCCGGCAGGGTCAGTTGGTGAACTTTACGTTGGCGGAATTGGGTTAGCAAGGGGATATTTGAATAATGAGAGCCTGACAAATGAAAGATTCATATCCAATCCATTCAACCCTGCCGAAAAAGTATACAGAACTGGGGATTTAGTTAAGCATAACAAAGCTGGGGAATTAGTTTATATAGGCAGGGCGGACGATCAAGTGAAAATAAGGGGATACCGGGTTGAACTATCGGAGGTTAATGTTTCATTACGAAAAATAGCAGAAATCAAGGATAGTTATGTAACGGTAATGGAAGATGGATTTGAGAATAAAAGGCTAATTGCTTATTATACGGTGAATGATAAGGTTTCGATAGATTCAATCAGAAGACGTTTGAAAGATACACTGCCTGCTTTCATGATTCCTGCTCATTTTATGCAACTGGATAAATTTCCTTTGACGCCGAATGGAAAAGTTGATCGGAAATCCCTGCCGAAATGGACGGAACAGTTGGATGAGAGGAAGGAAAAAGTGCTGGATGTGCAAGAGTTGTCCAAAACTGAAACAGAGCTGCTGACAATCTGGAGAAATGTTTTAAACGATCCGACTATAGGACCGGAAGATAACTTTTTTGAATGTGGCGGTGATTCAATCATCAGTATTCAAATATGCTCTGCCGCAAAAGAAAAAGATTTATTTATAACTCCTAAAGATTTATTTGAATGCCAAACGGTCCGTGAGCTAGGGAATATTGTAAATGAGCTGGAGCAAAAACAAGTGGTTCAAGAAACGGTATCAGGTTATGTCCCGTTGACGCCTATTCAATCATGGTTTTTTAATGAAATCCATGAGAATATCCATCATTGGAATCAGTCAGTCGTTTTGATGAAGGATAATACGTTGACCACTGAACAATATAAAAAAATCATCATGAAATTAATTGATCAGCACGATGTTTTAAGAACATTATTTGAAAAACATGGTGATTCATATATTGGCAATATTTCAAATGCTGATACAGCTTGCAGTTTTTATGAGTATCATGTTTCAAGTTTTAAAGATGAAAAAAGCTTGAAGGAAATTAATGAGCTAGAAGAAAACGCTCAACAAAGTTTAAATATACACAATGGCCCCTTGATGAAGTTCCTTCTATTCAGGGATCAAAGGGAGGTAAGGGTTTTTTGGGTGATTCATCACCTAGTGGTTGATGGTGTTTCGTGGAGGATACTTCTTGAACATTTCGAAAGATGCTATCAACAGATAAAGGATGAACAAGAACCATCACTGCCTTTAAAAACGACTTCTTATAAACAATGGTCCGAGAAACTAAACGAATACAAGAACACTGACCTACCGGAAGAGGCCGTTCAATATTGGGAAAAGGAAATGAATGTTCCAGTTTCTCCGCTGACGGAAGACTTAGGAGAAACGTGTGATTTTGAAAACATGTATAAAATAGAAGTGGATGAGGCCCAAACACAAAACCTCATTAAAAACACTTTAAGAAAACATAAAACGACGATTGATGAAGTTTTATTATCCGTAATCGCACATGCACTTTCCAATCGAATGGGAATCGATGAATTTTGGCTCGATTTAGAAGGACATGGCAGAGAGGATATTGAAGATGATATTGATTTATCAAGGACGGTAGGGTGGTTCACCTCGATTTATCCAGTAAGGATTAAAGGAATGGCGACTTTGGGCTCAACTTTGAAAAACACAAAAAACATATTGAGAAATGTGCCAAACAAAGGGTTTGACTTTGGAATCCTAAAGTATATTTCCAATCGGAATCATAACTATCCAGATAGCCTTGTGAGTTACAACTATCTAGGTCAGTTTAATAACACTGGTGATATGGCACAAACCCATAGCAGCAATATCGATTTGAACTATAAATTTCCATATAAACTCAATTTTGTCGCTAGCATCGTAAACAATAGACTCCTGCTGAATATTATTGGCGATAGCAATAATGAGAACTTCCGAATGATATGTAAAGAAGTTGAAGTACACGTAAACAAAATTTTAAGTGGAAGTGCAGATTTGAATGACTCCATTGTTGAAACGGATTTTGAAGCAGAGAAAATAGTCGATGGAGGCACGATCACCCATTTCATTAATAAGTTTAATAACATTGAAGAGATCTACCCAGTGACATCACTTCAAGAAGGAATGTTATTCCATAGCGAAGTAACCCAAAGTCCTGAATATATTTCACAGCTATCCATTGATTTAGTAGGTGATCTGGACTTGGTTAAATTAGAAGAAGCCTGGAATGAAACCTGTAGAAAATACGACGTTCTAAGATCCGTTTTCAGGCGCAATCAATTGGGGGACCGTTATCAAATCATACTTAATGACATTTATTATGTGTTTAATCATGTGGATCTAACGATGTTTAGTGAAGACGAGTCAGAATCCAAGCTAGAAAACCTTTTAGAGCATAGCAAAAACAGACAAACGGATTTAGAGAATGGTCCGCTCATGAACATCACTTTGATTCAGCTATCGGATCATCGCTATAAATTCATATGGACACATCATCATGCTTTAATAGATGGCTGGAGCCTGCAAATTGTCATTAATCATTTTTTGGATAATTACCGAAACCCATCCAATACGACGAAAGACAGTGATGAACATAAGAATGCTTATAAACAAGTCATGAATCATGTCAGGAATATTAATAAACAGGAAGAATCAGCTTTTTGGAATAAAGAATTGAGGGATTTCGAACAAGTAAAAGCACTAGTGAGTAATAAAACGGATAAGGTAGTTTTTACATCGGATAAAGTTATTGAATATAGCTTACCTGAAGAGCTTACCGAAAGATTAATAGAATTATCCAAGCGTCATCGAAAGACCATTAATACCGTTGTTCAAGGAGTTTGGAACATCGTTCTATCCTACCTCAGTGAAAGCGACTCAGTATGCTATGGGGTGACAAGCTCAGGAAGGAACCTCAGCATTCCGCATATTGAATCAGCTGTAGGCTTATTGATCAATACTCTGCCATTCTCTTTAAAAATCGATTGGGATGATGATTTACAATCCTATCTAACTGCTATTCAAAACAAGCAATTACAAATGAGAGAGTATGAGTTCAGTTCACTTACGGATATAAAGAGATACGCTGAAATTCCCTGGGATAAGGAATTATTCCAACATATATTTGTATTCGAAAATTATCCGAGCACAGAACTGGCAGAGGATTCGCAAATCATGATCGAAAATTCAGTTGGAAGTGAATCGACCAATTTTGATCTTACGTTCTCTGCGGCTATAGTGCAATCCAAGCTGCATTATAAAATCATTTATAAAGAAAGTAAATTCGATGAAAATGAAATTTTACGTTTTATGGATTCCATGCAGGAAATATTCTTAAAACTAACAGAAGATGAAAAACTACTATCTATTGGTAAATTAATAAATCACTTGAAAGTTGGGGCCCGATGATAAGTAAATCGATAACGACGAATAAATTGATGTCAATAACTGAAGCTTTTATAAAAATCGTGGAAGATAATCAGTCGAAAGCGGCTCTTTGTGAAAATGACAGGCAAATTACTTATAAAGAATTAGATATTCTTTCAGATAATCTTGCCAAAAGGATCATTGATTTGGGGATTCAAAAAGAAACAATGATCGGGATTCCAAGCAAAAGGTCCATTGAACTGATCATCGGGATGCTTGCGATAATAAAGTCAGGCTGTTGTTATGTTCCAATAGACGAAAAGTACCCATTAAAAAGATTGGAATATATGCTTGCAGATACGGATATGAAGTTCTTCTTATCGTTTAATGGCCAAGAAGGGAAGCTCCGTGAATTGGATATTGAACCAATTCCATTTGAGATTAATGAATTAAGCAAGGAAGGGCACATGCCCGTTAACCGTTCTTCGGAGAATGGTCTCGCATATGTTATCTATACATCAGGAACGACTGGAAAGCCAAAAGGTGTGATGATAGAGCATAAGAGTGTAGTCAATTTAGTATTGAACTCTGAAATACTTGAAATAAACGAAAATAATAGAGTGGCTCAATTTTCCAACCCATGCTTTGACGCTGCAACTTTTGAGATATGGGGAGCTTTATTGAATGGCGCAACTTTATTCTTGATGTCGAATGAATTCACTTCTTTTGATGATTGGAAAGAAGCGATATCCATTGGAAAGGTGGATGTAGCTTTTTTTACGACAGGTCTTTTCAATGCAATGGTTGATGAGGATCCATTAATTTTTGAAGGATTAAAGAAAATTGTGGTTGGCGGAGATAAAATCTCAGTTTCCCATGTGAGAAGATTGAAGCAAACAATCGGTCATTTTTCCTTGATTAATGGGTATGGACCAACTGAATGCACGACTTTTGCCATTTGCCATGAGGTCGAAGACAAAGATGCAGATGTTATTCCCATTGGAAAGCCGTTGAGCAATGTAGAAATCAAGATTCTATCTGAAGAACAAGTAGAGGTAGAGGATGGGGAAATAGGCGAGATCTACATTGGCGGTCTAGGGGTCATGAGGGGCTATCTAAATCAGCCGCAATTAACGGAACAAGCTTTGCTCATGGATGATTTGAATCAGGCAAAGTGGTACAAAACAGGTGATCATGGCGTCCGGTTACACAATGGTGAAATCTTGTACAAAGGCCGAAAAGACAGTCAAGTGAAAATTCGCGGCTTTAGAATTGAACTGAATGAAATTCAGGAAAAGCTTGATAAATACATGAAGCTGGAAAGTTCAGTAGTTGCTGTTAAAAACATCAATGGTGAGAATTATGTTATCGCTTATTACAAACATAAAGAAAAAGCGGAAAACGCTGAAAAGGATATTAAAGATTATCTTAGCAATGAATTGCCAAATTATATGATTCCCCATTTTTTTGTCAGAGTGGATGATTTCCCGCTTAATGCCAACGGTAAAGTGGATAAAGACAAATTATTGGAAATGGATATCATGCAAAATAAAACTTCCTTAGCCAATCAAGAAACTGGAAAGAAAAAAGAAGTATTGGAGATTTGGAGAAATGTATTAGGAAATCCAAGTCTAGGATTGAACGACAACTTCTTTGAAAATGGAGGCCATTCCATCTTAGCTACAAAACTGGTCTATGTAATGAAGGAAACCATACTTCCTGAGGCCACTTTACAAGTATTATTGGAAAATAACACAGTCAATAAATTTGTTGAGGCACTTGAAGTCGATTCAGCTGGCAGCATGGAAGAAGTGATGGAGAAGGATTCCATGCTCGCTCCAGTGTTGATGGAGAAAATAAAGGAAATATCCACTAAACCAGTTGAGATTGAAAAAAATATGATGATTACAGGTGGAACAGGGTTTTTAGGGGCACATCTATTAAATAAATTGTTACTGGAATTGGAAGATGTCAAAATCTATTGTTTGGTTAGATTTCCTTCAAGAAATAGATTGAAAGATACTTTAATGAAATATGGTCTTTGGCAGGATGATTTCGTAAGTAGAATCGTTGTAATTGAAGGAGATCTTAGTAAGCATCAATTTGGTTTGGATGATATGACATATGAGAAATTAAGCAATGATGTTTCTCATGTGTATCATGTCGGTGCCGAAACGAATTTCTTCGAGCCATATAGCAAATCAAAGATTTCAAATGTGAATGGTGTAGTGGAGATCATTAAGTTTGCTTCATCATACACTAGGAAAAACATTTATTATGCCTCAACGCTTTCTGTCTTGACCGGCGAAAGGAAATGGGACGAGGAAGACGAATTGGTTTACTCCCCCGATTTAATGATCGGGTACAGCCAGTCCAAATGGGTTGCCGAGAAATTGCTTCTTCAAGCAAGGGAACATGGACTGACAATCGATATTTTCCGATTAGGCAGGATTTCATCTAATTCAAACGGGGTTTGGAACGAGAAGGATATGTTGTACAAGGTTTTTGAATCATTTATTGAACAAAGGATATTGCCATTTAAAGAGGAAATTCATTTTGAGTTGATGCCAGTCGATTTTGTAAGTGAGTTCATTTACAAAATATCAAGATTGAATGCGAATCAGAAGCTCGGGATCTATCATATGTTCAATGATCAGAGGGTTTCAAGTGAATTCGTGACCTCCTTCTTTGAAAAAAATGAAATCCCTTACTCCAACATGGATTTGGAAGAATGGTTACAATCATTAAAAGAAAAGACACAATCTAACGAGATTCATTCATTAAGTGCTCTGTCCCAGTTAATTGATGAATCAACAAAATTAAAAGAGTCGGAAATCCTGCAATCCAAAACCAAGAAGGAAATGGGATTGTTAGAAATGAAAATGCCGGAAATCGATTCAGGGTATGTTGAAAGCTTTATGAAGTTCATGCTGAAATAATCGATCATGGAGAAGGGGGATGGAAGGGCTGAAGAAGACAATTTTTTGTTTCCCTTATGCCGGGGGAAGTGCATCTTTTTATAGAGAATGGAAATTTGATGATGATGTGATAGAGGTAGTCCCGCTGGAATACCCAGGACATGGCAGTAAATATAGTGAACCATTGTGTGACCATATGGCGGATTTGACGGATATATTAATAAAAGAAATGGAAACGAAGCATCAAATGGATAAACTGGGAAGCATCTCTTTGTTTGGACATAGCATGGGTGCGATCGTAGCCTATGAAATTGCGGCAAAATTAGAAGAGAGAGATGCTAATAAAGTAGAGCATATATTCATTTCAAGTAAATCGTCTCCAGATTATAAAGTAGACCAAATCGATTGCTCTAATGCAAAACATTTAAAGCAATCGCTTGAAAAAATCGGGGGAACGAACAAGGAACTCCTAGAAACCGATGATTTCATGAATATATTCCTTCCGATAATCCAGTCGGACTTGAATGTTTTAGCCAACTATCACCATGAAAAAAAACGCGATAAAAAGGTGGGAAATAAAGCCGTTTTGCTATTGGGCTCGGATGATACCGTGACGAAGGAGAGTATCGAAAGCTGGAATGAATACATTGCACATATTGAAGGATTGCATATATTAAAGGGTGATCATTTCTATATAAAGCAAAACCAGTCTATCGTTTTAAAAATCATTCAAGAGTATTTACTCAATAGTCGTTGTGAAGTTCTGATTTAAGGTTGCGGACTGTCTTGAATACAACCGAATTTGTTCCGCCAATTAGTTTCAGAAGTCAAAATAATTTAATATAATGTGAGGTTGGAATTATCCGCCTGGATATGCATGAAACCTGATTTATATCTAAAAAAGGACTGATTTATTCAGTCCTTTGATACTGTAGATAGACTCAATGAAAATCGAGTATATCTACAGTTTTTTATTGGTTTTAGAATTTGGACGTTGATTGGAACGAAGGAAACTCGCTTTCCGCGGGCGTTCCGGGAGCCTCCTCGGCTTGCGCCTGCGGGGTCTCCTCTAGACGCGCTATTCCCGCAGGAGTCTCGCACCTTCCATTCCAATCACCTTAACTGTAGACAAATTAAAAAAGTTCCAGTTGATTTCAGAAATCCACTTCCTTTCCGCCGACTGTCTGCCAAGCCTCATCAAAGTAAACGTCTCAGGGACTAGGCTAGCCAGTTATTCGGCAGGAGTGTCGTAAGTTTCTTCAATCACTCCATATAAAAAAGTAAAAAAACATGAAGGATAACCAAGTCTTTTTCAGGGGTCGGGGTGAGACTAACCGAACCTCCTTTTAATGGAAATGGAGAGGCCGTTCCGTGCTTTAGAGTTGACAAACATCGATACAGATCAATTAAATGAGAAACATCGCGACTATCGTAGTAACTGCCAAACCAATGGTTACCGGAAGCAGATTCCGGCGGGCAAGTTCAAAGGGACTGACGTTACATATTGCAGCTGCTGGTATCAATGCCCATGGAATCAGGGTACCTCCGCCAACCCAAATCGCGGTTATTTGCCCGAGTGCAGTCAAGGTGGCGGTTCCGCTTCCGATTGCCGTTCCAAATAGTTTGGCGACAGATCCGGCTAAAGAAATGCCTGAGAAGCCCGATCCATCCAAGCCAGTGATGGCACCGATGCCCGTTAATGTGACGGCGGCTATTTCTTTCGTTAAAGGAACGGAGGCCGCTAAGGCGGCACCGAGGTCATTGACGATGCCAAGTGATGCTTTTGGTAAGTAGTCACCGATGATCTGATTGAATCCAGAATCACCTAAATAGAAGAATGCGGCGATTGGAATCACGGGTCCGAATACTTTGAAGCCAAATTGAAAACCCTGAATCAAATAAGCCGTTGATTTTTCCAGTCCTTGCTGTTTATGTGCGACAAGGGATAAAATCAGCAAAATGAAAACGGCTGTACCGCCAACCAACGCCGTGGCATCTCCGCCTTGCAACTTCAAAACCGACAATGCCACAACATCCAATAGAAAGGCAATCGGAATGAAAACGGCAAAAAACTTCTTTTGTCCCAGTGTGAGCAGATCTTCACTGATTGTCTGATCTGGGATGATTCCCTCATTATCCGCCGCCTTGATTCTTCCAAGCTTCATATCCCGCTTTAAAAGGATAAAGGCGGATATGGTGGTGACAACCCCCATTGTAATGACAAGGGGAATGCTCGCAGCGATTACATCTCCGACTGGTATGGAAGCGGCATCCCCCGTAAGTTTAGGTGCAGCCTGGATGATGAAGTCCCCTGATAATGCGATTCCATGACCAAAAAGGTTCATCGCCATCGCCACGCCAAGGGCAGGTAAACCAGCCCGTAAGGCAACGGGGAGCAGGACTGCCCCAAGTAAGGCAACGGCAGGTGATGGCCAGAAAAACCAAGATATAATCATCATAACGATTCCAATTACCCAAAAGGCAAGTGTAGGATTCTTAATGAATTTCGCAAACGGTGCAATCATGACATCATTAATGCCGGACCTCGTTAAAACCGTGCTCATGGCAACGATGATTGAAATGATTAAAATCGTGGACATTAATTCCGTAATTGCGAAAATGAAGCTGTTGAATATCCCGCTTACGGATGAGGCTAAACTGCCTGTAGCCACTAAAGCCAAAAGGAAAATCCCAATTATGCAGATGAGGGTAGTATCACGACGTTTTACCATAAACCCGATTATCAATGCAATAAATACAACATAAATCCAATGGAGTGCCGTTAATTCCATCTCCATGATCCGTCCCCCTCATAAATGTGCCTAGTTACAGATTATGAGGGAGGTATGGGGGGGTGAGTTGTTTCAAAAATTTTAAAGGCATATCTTATTTTCAACTTATGATGTAAATATCGAGTTTAAGAAGCAGTAATTCCGAAGGAGTTTACCCATTTTTTAACCTTCTTCTGCAGTTCTGCTTTTAAATCACTAGCATCTCCTGTATCTTTCATTGCCTTTTTTGAATATTTGCCAGGAAACATATTCTTAACCGAATCTTTGTATTAAGACCCGTCTGATGGTTCTTTATATTCTTTTACTATATATGTATTGTCTTCTTTTGCTAACTTTTTACTGTTAGTATTCTATTTATAATGCCACTAAAAGCAACATCTATCTGAACATATGCAAGAAAGAGGAATTTCACCAGTACTAGTATTTATGCAGTAACAAACGATAGCTTTTACCACTATCTATAAAAACAGCAAAATCTAAATTAAGGTGGGAGTAGGGATAAGATGAAATCTAGGGTTACATATGATGAAGAAGCAGAGTTAGCATATTTATATACTTTACCCTCATCAGTAAAGTATAAGATAGCGTCTACTATTGAATTAGAAGTAAATGAATATTTAGAGTTGGATATTGATGAAGGCGGTAGAATAGTAGGGATCGAGTTTTTTGGCCCAATAACATCAAAGTTGTCTAAAATAGCCGGAAGCAGGAAAATTTATAAGAAAAATGGAGAGAGATTTTCATTCCGCTTAACTGAAAAGGATATTAAAAGTAAGTTTAGCTTTAAAGGAATGGACTTTTGTTTTGCGGACAATGATTTTCAAGAATTTATGGGTTTTGATGTAGTTGATATAAAGAAGTATAATGGGGAATCTTTGAAATTCATTACAGAATGATTCTAAAAAACAATAAATATTGAAAAGCTTAATTCTGATGGAGAAAGTCCTTCTCTTAATTGAGAGGGGCGATTTTCATTTTTAAAGGTATATCAAATTATAGGTAAACCCATGGAAAAGTTTAAGGTTTATCTTCTTTATTTTCAACAATACTTCAAGTATCCTTAATTTGAATAGCAACTACTGTAAATGAGGGATAAGCCGTGAAGCAAATATATAGTGATGTCATACAATTTCGGGGTACACATTATGAGTTTGGATACATGCAAGGGGAGGAATTAAAAGATTCACTAACGGTAAAAAATCGTGAAGATCAGTGGAAGATTAGGCAGCCGCGGTTTACGGTTGAGGAAGAAGAGGTCAAGAAAGCAATTACACAATTCGCTCCTGGAGTTTGGGAAGAATTACTGGGGTTGCAAGAAGCGTTGAAATGGCCAATTGACCGCGTGCTGCAAGAGTTCGGTGGATATCGATTGGATTATGTTCGGTCGGGCTGCTCCATCATGACTGGCGATGATTATCTCATTCGCAATTATGATTACCACCCAAAGACCTATGAAGGACGCTATGTTTTATTCCAGCCAACCGATCAAGGGTATTCAAGCATCGGCCCGAGTCAGCGAGGGACTGGCCGAATGGATGGAATGAATGAAAAAGGTTTGGTGATAGGCTATAATTTCATGAATCGCAAGAACCCTGGTGATGGTTTCATTTGCTGCATGATTGGCAGACTGATTGTTGAATCTTGTGCGAACGTACAGGAAGCGGTAGCGATGTTGAAGGAAATCCCGCATCGTCATTCCTTCACTTACGTCGTCCATGATAAAAGCGGAAGTACCTATATCGTTGAAACCTCTCCGAGAAATGTAGAGGTGCGCACGTCAAATGCCTGTACCAATCACTTTGAAATCATGAAAAATGAGAACCGTAACCATCTTATCGATTCGAAACGCCGATTGGAGATCATCCAAGATCATGAAGGGAAACTTTCATCTGCCTACGATGCTTACAGGTTGTTTAATGATACCAATCAAGGTGTCTTCTCGGATTTATATAGCAGCTGGGCGGGAACGATTCATACCTCCGCTTATTTACCTAAGGAGATGAAAGCTTGGATTGCCTTGGGAGGGAACCAGGAGCCGACTTCAATAGATTTTGCGAAATGGCTTGAAGGGGAAAATGTTGAATTAGAACGAATCAAAGGTGTAATTGATACGGATATTCCCTTCGTGCATATGGATGAGGGAGCGAATTGGTTTCGGAATTGAACGTCTTGAAGTAAATTTGAACCTTACTTTGTTAAAAGGCCCGATCCTTGGATTGGGCTTCTTTTGTTGTTCTATTTTTAGGAAAAGCTGGTACTATTTATTAGGGGATCTGCCAGTAATATAATATGATAGAGGAACATATTTTGGATGGGGGACAAGAAGCTGGAAGTCTGTTTGTGCCATACTTGTAAAATGAATAAGGGGATGTGCGAATGTTTTCTACAGCTATTGGATGGTTTCGGTTTATTACAATAATTGAGGGAATCTCATATGTTCTATTGCTTGCCATTGGTATGCCCATTAAGTACATATTGGATATTGGGGAAGCAACACTCATTTTAGGCAGCATCCATGGTTTCTTATTTGTCGTGTTTGGGCTTTTATTACTTTATGTGAGCATCATATCAAAATGGTCCTTTTTAAAAATGGCGATGATTTTCATCGTTTCATTCATCCCATTTGGGAATTTTGTAATCGACCGCAGGCTATTGAAGCAAAGGTAAATGATAAAGATCCATGCCCGAATACTTTTCCTTTTGAAAAATCCATAAAAAAACGTCTTTCTATTTAAATGGAAGGCGTTTTTTTTATGGATTTAAGCTTGCTGTAAGGTTGGCACAAAGATGCTGTAAGAATGAGCATGTAAAGTATAAGTATCAACAATACTTGAAGAGGTGAAACAAATGGAACCATTATTAAAAGTGGAAAATATAAAAAAAACATATGGTAAATCAAGCGCTGCCTACACAGCGTTGGAAAATATATCTTTTGACATTCATGAAGGGGAGTTTGTAGGGATCATGGGACCTTCTGGAGCGGGTAAATCGACGTTGCTCAATATGTTGGCAACCATTGATTCTCCGACTGAAGGGAAAATTTTTATGAATGATACGAGCATTCACGATATGAAAGGTGCAGACTTAACGGATTTCAGACGTAATAATCTTGGTTTCATCTTCCAGGATTACAATTTGCTAGACTCATTGACTGTGAAGGAAAATATATTATTACCACTGGCGATTGCGAAAGTTCCAGCGAAAGAAATTACAAACTTGGTGAATCGTATTGCTAAAGTATTTGGGATTGAAGCTTTATTAGCTAAATACCCATACCAAATCTCCGGTGGGCAAAAGCAAAGAACAGCTGCTGCCAGAGCGCTTGTGACAGAGCCTGCATTGATCCTGGCGGATGAGCCAACAGGTGCACTTGATTCAAAATCAGCAACAGGTCTGCTGGAAAGCTTAAGTGAACTAAATGAAAAAAATAATTCCACCATCATGTTGGTGACACATGATGCGTATGCCGCAAGCTTCTGCCGGCGGATCATTTTCATCAAGGATGGTACGCTTTCAACAGAAATTTATCGTCGTGGCCAATCACGTAAAGCTTTCTTCCAAGAAATTATGGATGTCCTTGCAACAATTGGAGGTGAGGTAGATGACGTTATTTAGTCTAGCGAGAAAAAATATTGCTCGAAACCTCTCCCAATATTTTTTATATATCGCATCCATGGTATTTAGCATTATCATCTACTTCACATTTGTAACATTAAAATATAGCGATACAATTGCAGAACAAACGGCTTCATCACAGAAATTAGATTCATTGATGACTGGTGCGGCAGTCATCCTGATTTTCTTCGTTGCCATTTTTATTGCCTATTCCAATTCATTCTTTATGAAAAAACGTAAAAAAGAAGTGGCATTATATGCATTGCTTGGCGTACGTAATCGTCAGATTGGTTTTATGCTCTTCTTTGAAAACCTATTGCTAGGTTTGGTTTCATTGGTTGTGGGGATTTTACTTGGATTTCTTTGTTCAAAAGGGTTCATGACGATTTTGATCTATTTAATGGGCTATGATGTCATGGCACCATTTACATTTTCGGGATCTGCAGCTTTGAACACCTCTATCGTATTTCTTATAATTTTCTTGGTGACATCATTCCAGGGCTATCGTTTAATTTATCAATTTAAACTAATTGATCTCTTCCATGCATCGAAAAAAGGGGAAGCGGCTCCGAAGCCATCGATGATTGTAGCCATTCTGGGAGTTTCCTTGATTGTCATGGGTTATTGGTTGGCGATGCAAGATCTTTTTACTTCTAAAGTGTGGGAAAAGGTCGGCTTTTTAATGACGGCACTTATCATTTTGACAACGGTTATTGCCGGTACGTTTTTATTGTTTCATAGCGTGACAGGCTTTGTGTTGGCCGTGATTAAGAAAAATGAAAAATGGCTTTGGAAAGGCCTGCATCTGATGACGATCTCGCAACTGCTATATCGCATTCGGGGGAATGCACGTACATTGACCGTAATTGCGGTGTTAAGTGCTACTACGGTAACGGCTGGCGGTGCGGTTTATGGTCTTTATTACAATGCGAATGACCAAGTTGTGACCGTTGATCCGAATACCTTCATGTATCAGCAAACGGATGCAAAAAGCGATCATCAAGTCAGCGCTGTATTGCCAAATACAAAGTATGATGAAAATGTCGAAGCACTATCTGTCACATTTAATACGAAAGAATTGAATAAGGGATCGGCATTCGATAGCTCGGATAAAAGGATTTACACGATAATCGATGAAAGAACATATAACAAATTAGCAGAAGTACAAGGCAAGGAAGCACTGCATGTGAATAATGGCAAAGCAGTCATTTTAGATATTGGATATGACAAAAGATTCTCACCTGAATACAAGGACAAGACCATCAGGACAGAAAACAACACGGCAATCACATTCCAAAGCTTTAAAACACAAACAGTACTAAATGCCGGAACAGCAGGCATTGCAGTGGTCGTATCCAATGAACAATTTAAATTATTGCAAAAAGAAGGGGAAGCGCTAAAATATCGTGTCATCGGTGTTGATCAAGCTTCCACGGATTTATCCGGAAAAATTGCAAAACAAGTGCCTGAAGAAGCGCTATTTTCCAGTGCCCCTCAAGATTTCCAAACAAGCATCGAAGGTGTAGGCTCATTGCTCTTTATCGGAAGTTTTCTAGGCCTGGTTTTTTTAGCGGCAACAGGCAGTATCATTTACTTTAAAGTTCTAACGGAAGCAGAGGAAGATAAATCACAATACAATATGCTTCATAAAATGGGCGTTAACGCAAAAGAAATGCGGAAATCCATTGCATCACAAGTGCTTGTCATCTTTTTCGTTCCACTGGCAGTGGGGCTATTACACAGTGCGGTTGCTTTAAAAGCCTTCTCGGGCTTATTGATGATGAATCTTGCAAAACCTGTGTTGATCTGGATGATCGCTTATACGGTAATTTACGGTCTGTATTATATCTTAACGGCAGCTTCCTACAATCGTATTATCATACAAAATAATAAAACAGAAGGATGATCGAAATGAAGAAATTTCTTATGGTAGTTGGCATTTTGTTTATACTGGGAGCGGCAGGAGTCTTCGCTCTTACTAAAATCGACTTTAACCGCATGAATGCCGACAATTATTATTTGCAAATTACAGAGGATGGGGTACAACATGAAACCAAACTGGATGATGGTTCAGTGATGACTTATTATTCTTATAAACTTGACGCCAAAAATGCAGATGGTGAAACGATACCGCTTGAATTCACGGCACAAAAAAATCTTCGAAAAGATGCTTACTTAAAGATGTACGTGAAAAATGGTGATGAAGTATCGTCATATGATGAAGTGAAATTCGAAGACATTCCAAAAAAGGCACAACAAAATAAATAGGAAAGAAGGGCTGTCTGTAAATTATGGACAGCCCTTTCTCTGCAAGAAAAATAATTATAAAAGTATCGTGATCGCGGTTCCCTTATTTTCAATGCTACTCAAATCCAGTTTACCTTTATGAGCCAGGATGATGTCCCTTGCAATGGCCATTCCTAAACCGGTCCCATGTGTACTGGCAGTATTCGTACCTCGATAGTAGCGTTCAAAAACCTGTTCTAAGTCTTTTGCGGGGATACCACGGCCATTATCGGCAATGGTAATTTGGGTATGCAGTTCTGATTGTGGACCAATATCATCAATTTGTATTTTCACAACGACATTTTCCTCATTATGCACGAGTGCATTATAGATAAGGTTAAAAATCGCCCGTTTCATTAATTTTTTATCCACTTTATGTGTTGCTTTGTCCACATTTGCCACAAACTCAACCTGTTGATCACCAAATTGTGAGTCATTTAAAAGCTCGATCGTCATTTCTCTTATAAACCCAACGATATCAACATCTTCAAATTGCATAGGAAGTCGTTGGTTGCGCAAACGCATCGTTAAATTCAGGTCATCCAATAAATCCTTCATATAAACGGACTGTTTATTAATAATGGATGTAAACTCAAACAATTCCTGTGGAGTTAATTCTGTGGCGTTATCTTTCATCAATTCTGTATAACCATGGATGGAAGCAAGTGGCGTCTTCATGTCATGAGAAACATTGCTAATCCATTCCTCACGCATTTGGTCGAGCTGATCACGTTCTTTTTCATACTGATCCAACTTCACCGATAGTTCATTCATATTGCGAAATACATCTTCATAAACGCCTTTTGGTATGCTCATTTTTTTAAAGCGCCGCTCCCGAAGCTGCTGAATTCCTTCTATTAAAATGTTCAGCGGACTCGTTAATTTTTTTCCAAATAAGAATCCAATGACTAATGCAATAATGATATCCACGATTAAAAATATTACTAGTAAGATGTTAAAGTTCTTAAAAACTTTTTCATAATCATAGGTTATTACATAGCGGCCAATTTTCTGTTCCTTAACTCCTACAAAATAGCTGAAATTATGGGCTTCGCCGACAAAAACAGTCGTCTCTGCATCAATTTCCTTATACTTATACATTTGGACGATTTCAACAGGAGAATATACGGTTTGCAATTTTTGAGGTGTATAAAAGGCTGCAACTTGCTCACCCTCATCATTCAAAAATTGTATCCAAGCGTTATTGTTCCGCAGTTTTTTCAGCCCTTCTTCATTTACGATCGGTTTGTTATCTATTAGTTCCACATATTGTGAAAATGTTCTGCTAAAGTTTTCAGCAGAAACTTCTTCTGCCTCGAAATTATGCATGGCTCGATAAAAGAGTAGAGATAAAAGTAAAATTGTATTTACGATCCCTACGATTACAACAATTGTCACAACGGATCCTAAAAAGCGCCGTGTCAATTTCCACTTCATTTTGTTTCACCCTTGGTTTGTAATTTATAACCAAGCCCTTTAACGGTTATTAAAAAAGAAGGCTTTGAAGGGTCAGTCTCGATTTTTTCGCGTAAACGGCGAATATGTACCATTACTGTATTATCAGAGCCAAAGAAATCATCGCCCCACACATGTTCAAATAAAGTTTCCTTGCTCAAAATCTGGTTCGGGTGATGCATAAAACAGCTCATCAGTCCGATTTCTTTAGCTGTGAGCTCAAGCGTTTTACCATCCTTTTTCACTTCATTTTCATTTGCACTAAGCTCAAAAGGACCAACATGCCGTTTTTTCGGAACGGCCTTTTCCTCTGAAAAGCCCGCACGCCTCAGCTGCGCCTTTACTCGATATGCCACTTCTTTCGGACTGAATGGTTTGGTAATATAATCATCCCCCCCAATCGCCAACCCTAGAAGCTTATCAATTTCCTCATCCTTTGCCGACAAAAATAAAATGGGCACATTCGACACTTCACGAATTTGCTTGCATAAATCATAGCCTTCACCATCAGGCAGCATAATATCAAGCAAGACCAGTGATGGATCGAACTCCTGAAACTTTGCCCACCCATCCGCAATCGTCCCCGCCGTAACAATATTCGGGATACCTTCCTTATGTAAAACTGTCTCCATGAGACGTGCCAAATCTTCTTCATCGTCAATAATTAAAATCCACTGATCATTCGACATTCTGCTACCTCCCAAACATCAATCATACCCTACAGTATAGAGTACTCCTTAAGAAAAAATAAGGGGAGGAAAGATTTTTAACGAACTCATTCATTATTTTCACGGAACAAAGTGGAAAAAACGTAAGTACCATTACCTGAAAAATTACTGTGAATATCAGGATTCTGATGCCTGGTCTTTATTTAGTTAAGGTAGTTTCGGAAAGAAGAGCGTACATCATACTGATTTGGTAAAGGTTGTATGATAAACTGTTTAAAGTATTGTTAGGAAGATTATGCTAATTAATATGATTAAGGAATTCGTTGCTGTTCTTTGTCCCAAACCTTTAAATAAAAGTATGCAGCGAATGTGGAAGAATAAAAGGAGAAAAAAATAATGGAAACAAAAAAGGTATTACCCGTTCTTTTTTTAGTGATGTTTTTAGTCATGGTCGGATTTGGGATCATCATTCCCGTCATTCCGTTCCTTGCCGAAAAGGTTGGTGGCAGTCCTACTAAGCTTGGTCTTTTAATGGCTGTTTATTCATTAATGCAATTATTTTTTGCCCCGATGTGGGGACGTATATCTGACCGGATAGGACGTAAGCCTGTCATGATTATCGGGATTGCTGGACTGGCACTTTCGTTTTTCATCATGGCCTCGGCAGATTCCTTATGGGTATTATTTGTAGCCAGGATCATTGGCGGGATTTTGTCATCGGCAAACATGCCAACCGCAATGGCGTATGTGGCTGATATCACGACGCCGGAAGATCGGGGAAAAGGGATGGGAATCATCGGGGCCGCTACAGGGCTTGGATTCATCTTCGGACCGGCGATTGGCGGGGTATTCTCCAAATCCAGTTTGAACTTACCGTTTTACATTGCAGGAATATCCTCTTTGATTACTTTATTCTTAGTGATTGCGATATTAAAGGAATCACATACGGTTGAAAAGAGGGCCCAACAGTCGATAAATGAAGAGTCCATGTGGAAAGCCTTTAAAGGGCCTCTTAAAACCATGTTCTTTCTGCAATTGATCGTCACCCTTTCAATGGCAGGACTCGAAACGACTTTTGCCTATTTTGCAGCCAAAAAGGCTGATATAAGTCTTGTACAATTAGGCTATATCTTCATGATCATGGGATTTGGCAGTGCGATCGTTCAAGGTGGATTAGTGGGTAGGATGACAAAGAGATATGGGGAAGGCGCGGTTATCCGAATAGGAATCATCGTGTCGGCAGTTGGTTTCATTCTCATCCTTTTCTCTTCCGGTTTTTGGACATCGGCGATCTTCCTGACTATCTTCGGATTGGGTAATGGGTTCATCCGCCCGGCAATTTCGGCACTGCTGACCAAAAGTTCCATGACGGGCCATGGCAGTGTCACTGGCCTACTATCTTCCTTCGACTCGTTCGGCAGGATTGCGGGTCCCCCGATAGGAGGTTGGTTATTTTCGATTTCGATTGATTTACCATTTATATCGGGCGCAATCCTTTCCGTTTTTGCTTTGATTCTTTTTCAGTTATACTTTGCACGGACACAGACTGAACAGGTCCAAGCATCTCATTAATTTAATAATATGCAAAAACCCCCCCATTTCTAAAAAATGGGGGGGCCGCGAGCGGTGCTTGAATAGCACCGTTTTTTATTGAATCATATTGAGGAATTTACGTGTACGAGCTTCTTTAGGATTTGTGAAAATTTGCTCGGGTGTTCCCCGCTCCATTATTTTTCCTTCATCCATGAAAATGACTTCGTCGGCGACTTCACGGGCGAAACGCATTTCATGGGTTACCACGATCATTGTCATGCCTTCTTCTTTCGCCAGGTCTTTCATGACCTGTAACACGTCTCCAACTAGTTCGGGATCTAAAGCGGACGTGGGTTCATCGAATAGCATGACCTTAGGCTCCATGGCCAGGGCCCTTGCAATTCCGACTCGTTGCTGCTGTCCGCCTGACAATTGAAACGGATAAAAATCGATTTTTTCACCTAAGCCCACTTTTGTAAGCAGGGCAGCAGCTGTTTCTTTCGCTTGATGTTTGGCTATCTTTTTTACAATGATGGGGCCTTCCATTACATTTTCCAATGCTGTTTTATGGGGGAAGAGGTTATAGCTTTGGAAAACCATCCCTGTCAAACTGCGAAAAGATGTAATGGAATTTTTTCTAACGGTTTTTTTGAAGTCCATTATGGTTTCATCGATTTCAATCGTCCCGTCCGTGGGTACTTCAAGGAGATTCAAACACCGAAGAAAGGTTGTTTTACCTGAACCCGAAGGTCCGATCAATACAATGACTTTACCTTGCTCCACTTCCAAATCGATGCCCTTTAATACGTCAAGGTCACCAAATGATTTATGAAGATTCTTAATGTTGATCATTTTAAAATCTCCTTTAACTACTGCGGTTCTTATTTTGCTACATAACGATTAAGTCTGTCCTCTAAACTTCCTTGAATGAAAGATAGAATGGTACACAAAATCCAATATAAAGCAGCTGCTTCCATGTAAAGTAGTAGAAATTCATAGTTTTTTGCAGCGATTTCCTGGGCTTTACGGAATAATTCCGTTACAAGAATGAGTGATGCAAGCGATGTATCTTTTAAAAGGCTAATGAACGTATTGGATAATGGGGGAATGGAGACCCGAGCTGCTTGCGGCAAAATGATGCGCTTTAAAGCTTGGGTATATGTCATTCCGATTGAATAGCCTGCTTCCCATTGCCCTTTTGGTATCGATAAAATGGCTGCTCGTATAATTTCCGAAGCATATGCTCCTACATTTAAAGAGAATCCTATAATAGCCGATATGAAAGGATCGATGGTTACACCTAAATTTGGAAGTCCATAGAAAATGATAAATAATTGCACAAGTAAAGGTGTCCCGCGGATGATTGACACATATACACGCGCAATTATTTGAAGAATTCTCATGGAAGATAATCTAGCCAATGCTGTGAGTACAGCGAGAATAAGGCCGAGAACGAATGTGATCAATGTTAGTGGAATCGTATATTGAATAGCTCCCTCTATCATTGGATAGAGGGAGGTTTGAGCGATGGAAACAAGCTGGTTCATACGCTCGGGGTCGGCGAAAATATTACTTAGGAGAAACATCTTCACCAAACCATTTATCCGAGATTTTCGCGTACGTGCCGTCGTCTTTCATTGCTTTAAGTGCTTTATTTACTTCTTCCACTAATTTGCCGCTGTCTTTTCTGAACATTAAACCACTTGCGACTCCGCTTGCTTCCTCATCAGCGACTTTGATAGGTGCATCCGGATGTTGCTTTTTATAATCAAGGTACGATAATTTGTCATTGATCGTGGCATCTACACGTTTAGAGCCAATAAGCTGTACGGATTGAGAAAATCCTTCAATGCCTGTAACTTCAGCACCATGTGATTTGGCTAGAGCATTGTAATTACTCGTTAAAGATTGTGCAGAGGTCTTGCCTTTCAAATCATCGAAGGATTTAATATCCGAATTATCTTTGTGTACAAGCAATACGGCACCTGATTGAATATATGGGTCAGAGAAATCATATTTCTTTTGACGGTCTTCATCGATGCCCACTTGGTTTGCGATCATATCAAAACGTTTAGCATCCAAGCCTGCAAACATGCCGTCCCATTGTGTTTCCTTGAATTCAGCTTTCACTCCAAGGCGTTTTGCCACTTCTTTAGCAATTTCAACATCAAACCCCGTTAGTTTATCTGAGTCATCGTGGAATGTGAAAGGAGGGTATGTACCTTCAGTTCCAACAGTTAATACACCATCTTTTTTGACTTTATCATATAGACTTTCTTGTGATGAAGATTTATTGTCGGTATCGTTTGCCTCATTTTTGGTATTGGTACCACAAGCGGTAAGTACGACTGTGAAAGCTAACAATAGCGATAAAAGTGCAACCATTTTTTTCATTTGGGTAAACCTCCTAGTAATCTGATAGGGATTGATACTCTGTGATACTATACAAGAAAAGGAAAAAAGTCAATGAAAATAACTTACATCATTATTGTTAATGAAACTTGGTGAATTATACGGATTTTCACGCATTGAAGTGAAATAATACTAAAAGAAAGATGTATCGTTATCCGAAAAAGGATTTTAAAGAAAGGGAAGTGATCATTAAGAATCCAAGGGGACAAAAGGCCCCTCATCCACATGATTTTTAGCTAAGTGGAAAAGGGGCTTTTTTGGGCCGTCCGGAACTATTGCAAGATTCTTTTTACCTTAGTGTTTATCATGATTCCTATCCTCTACGCTGACGAATATAGGGTTCGAATAGAACCAAAGGTCTTTATAGTTACGTTTGTTTATTTCCGAAAAACGTGTTTCGTTATCCTCGATTTCAGTCTTTTTATCGATCAGCGGTTCCCCGTCCATCGTTTCTCCAGAGACATTTTCCCCTAGGTTCGTGCCTCGCAAACGGAAATATTGATCCTTATTTGCTTTGACTTTGTATGTGATGGTATGAAATCCATCGCGATCGGTTTTCCAGTCTTTACTGGTAAAGCGTTTAACAACTTTTGTCGTATCATTGGTGGCTTTATTATAAGCAGGTGTTCCAGGCACTGCTTTCCCGGTTACTTCCCCGGAAATTAGATCCACATGATCCACCTTGACGGAGTCCCCGTTATTGTTTTTTGGGGGGCTCTTAAATCGGATGGTGATCTTGACCATCTGTCCTTCCTTCACTTTAAGGTCCCCGCCCATATCAACCGCGTTGTTTCCGTTTTTAGCTTGGAAATCAAGGGCATCGATCAAGTCACCAAAAACAGAGAAGGATTTCCCAGATCGCATGCCATCAAGGACGGATTTTATTGATGAGCCATTTACCCATGTATAATTCTTGGAATATTCTCCTGGCCAGTAACCGCTGGAGTATAGGCGGTTTTCACTGATTTCAAAATGGGAGTCCGAATTGGAAAAGTTCCAGAACTTACGACCTTCCCCAAGAAGTGCATCCCATGCCCCTCCTACCTTAGCAAGCATATAATCGGATCCGCCATAGGTCCGGTTTTCCGGCGTTGTCAGATTTAAACCGCCTCGATCTGGCTCCATCTGGTTACCTGGCATACCTTCAAATCCGAACATGACATCCGGGGCGATATTGTTGAAGTCACGAAAATCAGATATGTTGTACACCCTCTTTCTTGATGGGTGGTTCAATATGGCATAACTTGTATGCTTATAATTTTTCTCAAGCCATGCCAATGCTGTCCGGGCATCCTCGGATGTCTTATTGGCTCTTTGATCCTGTGCTTTCCAGACGGCTACATCCTTAGAATCAAACATCTTTTCATCTTGGTTGGTGAACAGATATTCGAACTGATTGCCAGCTTTCATACTTTTAGGTGAGCCCGGCTGATCTCCTAAAATGCCTATGCCGACATGCTCGTATGTAGGCATATCCCATTCGAAGCCTGAAAAGATGACTTTATTTTTATATTTGCCCTCTTTTTGCAATTGCTCCATTTTCGGGGCTTGATATTGAATGATTCCCTGAGACAGCGGTATCGGCCCGCCTGGAATCAAATGTCCCTCGTCATCCCTTGAAGACATCCTCAAGTGGTCGGAAATTCCCATCCAATCCAGGCCATACTTATCAAATGCGTTATTTAGCAAGCTTTCAAGGCTCTGTGATCCCTCGGTATCATCGGACTGAGTGGTATGGGCATGATATTCCCCCTTCATCCATCTGCCTCCCGGATTTGTCTGATTGTCTTCTGCATCTTTTGCAGCACCCGCGACCGGTAGACCCTGAAAAAGGATGGCTATGCTTAGAACCGATACTGTGAAAGCCCTGAACTTATTAATCATCTTACCGACAACCTCCATATATTGAAATAATATTGAACAAGCTAATTTTATTGTAAAAATATTAAGAATCCGTTTGGGGTGAGTATGGTTTTTGTAAATGGAAAGACCGATTCTGGTAACAGTGGTTTGGAAATTGAAAGGGAATAAAGGGGAGGGGCTCGAAATAAAAAAGGTTGTAGAGAAAATTTTCTTTCTCTACAACCTGAACGACTATTTTGCCGTAAATATTATTTAGCTTGTAGTAGATTGATATGATCTACAGTTCGATCTTCACCGACAATGAATTGCAGTTCATAATCTCCTGTCTTGTAAATGTAGTTGATTTCATTCGTACTGGAAATATGGCGTATTTCGTCAGCACTGCCGAGTTGTTTTCCTAAAACTTTAGGTGTGATGCTTCCTAGATTATGGTCCCGTTCTACATTTGTCCCAAAATATCGGATTTGTGAGATGGTCTTGTCATCGTTATAGGCAAATGCAAATCCCGGATGCCCCATTTCTGCATGGTAATAGTCAAAAGTTTCATCTGTTTTACTTGGCTCAGGGGGAGAACCGAATGTCTCATATACATCTTTTTGGGTGTTTTCATTAATTTTTAAACCCATGGCAGTATAAGGCATTTCTCCTGAAAAAGCTTTGTTGTAGATTTCATGTAAGGTAGTAAGAGCGTGTTCCTTAGCTATGGCAGAAGCGGAATCCATTGTGGATGCAGCCTCAACTGGTGCTGTTGAAAACGATGCACCTGCCCCTAAAAGAGAACCGGTTAGAATAACGGAGCTAACCATTCTGGCCGCTGTTTTTTTAGATAACATCATTTCTTATCCCTCCTATAATTACTTTTCCACAATTTCTTAGCATGAAACATTTTCTTTGTGATCGATTGGAATGTTTGATAATGGTGGAGCATCAAGAACGTTTCACAGTCTTTCATTTTGTGAAAATGATTGGACCGCTTTTCTTCCATATTTAGAGAGTATATAACAAAAATTATAGATTTGATTATTATGGCTGAACTGTCAATGAACTCAGGTTATAGGTCAATAGGGGATGTTTATGCAGTCGAAAATAAAAAGGTGCTTCACCATGATGAAACACCCTTTGAAAATGATGTGATTAATCCCAAACGTTTATTCTAGGAACTCCAGCAGTTCTTAAGTAGTCTAATAATTGACCAGTATGTACAGACTCATGATAAGCGATTCTTAGCAACATGTCTCCTAAATCCCTGATATATCCCATATCGGAGCGATCGATTTTAATATTGGATAAGTCGTCCTCGCTGAAGGATATGATTGTTTCCAAAAAATCACGCCTGTAAGGTTCGGCAAAGTTCAATTCCGCTTCAACAGAGGTAAGTGGCTGTTTTTCAAATGGTGATTCATAAACTTGTAGGCTACCTTGATTTTTAATGGATAAATGATAGTAATGCTCACTATCAAGGACATGTCTAACCATTTCTAAACAGCTCATTGCCTTGTTGTCCGGTTTCCAATGGAGTGTGCTTTTAGGTATTGATGTCCATAGTTTAATGTTTCTTCTTCTAACCTCTTCCAGATTTAAGATGATTAGTTCTATCGATTTCATAATTATCTCCCCTTTTAGCAGGTATATTTTAACTATACACGAATGGATGCTGAGAATATGGGGTTATTTTGAAAATATAGAAAATTTAATAATCTGTTCAGGTATTAATCTTTGCGTATTCCTTCTATTATATAAAGTATCGCTCCTGTTTAATTCAATCAGGACCAGTTTATTTTCCTGGTTGCCTTTTATATGGGAGTACTAAAATAGTAGCAGCCTGGAGAGGCATTAAATCAATGATCAGGGTTTTAAAACTACAGGGAAAATGCCTATGAATCCGTGTAGAATTTACAGGCGATTTCATTCCCTATTTGTTCCATTGCGTGGGGATACATGATTCATATATCCGTATAACCCTTATCTCCCTTATTAGGATTAGTATGAGACAGAGAAGTCCAGTTAAGAAGGGGGGAAACAGATGAATGATTCGTATTAGTTGTGCACTGTATTACAAGATTCTAATAGGTGGCAGGAGGACCTTTTTATATTAAGGATTGAATTAGAATGTCATCATGATAAATTAAAACCGGTTTAAACCCAAGGGCTTTAAACTTTTGTAATGCTTCTGGGTTGTTTTTGTTCACAAAACCGGACACTACAAGAATCCCTTTTTTTCTCACATAAGTTACTAATTCGGGTAAAAGGGATTGCAGAATTCCTTTTCCTCTATATTTCTTGTCAAGTACTACATAATTAATATGAGCCACTTTATATAAGTAAAGATTATAACAAAGAAACCCCACTACTTTACCTTTATCATTACAAACTACGAGTACCTTATGTGCCTTTTGCAATATTTCATTCACTTTATTAGGCGAAACCCGAAAATTACTTACCGTAATATCCGTTAATTTCTTGATATCTTTTTTAGGTTTCCATTCTCGAAAATACATCATGATTTCTCCTTTAGCTCTATTAGATATAACAGTTATTCACCAGAAATATATAGCTTGTACATGTGGAAAAATAATAAAAATATTTGAAATAAGTAATAATGTTTTATTAAGATGGAATTCCTTTAGAATAATCCCAAAGGAATTCCATCAAAATTTCAAAAAAGCAATCTCTTAACCCCTACTTAACCCCTTTTAAATTTAAATTTCTTGATAGAAGTGGGTTGCTTGATGGAAGTAGGTTCCTTGATTGATGTACTTCTATTATTGTTTAAAAAATTATTTAAGATTCTTCTCAAGGCTGACCTACGGCTGTTATTTTCACTTCCGGAACCGTCAGTTCTTCTTAGTCTTTTGTTTGACACTGAATTCATCCCCTTTGTTTTATAAATTTCCACACTACTAATTTATGTGTAATATTCCTTTTTGCTTGGACAAGTTCACCAATTGTTGCACGCGTATGTTATTTATTCGTGATACCAATTAATGTAATAAGATGGTATACTTGTGAAGTAATTCACAAAAAGGTTGAAACTGGTTATGGCTCGGCCTATTCACTCTAAATGAAAGCGGGTTGGTTATATGCTGAAGAAAGTGGTTTTAGCTGGCGGGACTGGTTTTGTCGGTCAATACTTTGAAAAGCATTTCAGGAATTTGGGATATGAGGTAAGGATCATCTCCAGGCAAACCCCGCATACTGGCTGGGAAGATAAAGAAGGAATAAGGGAAACGATCGATAATTCGGATATGTTAATCAACCTAGCAGGAAAAACGGTCAATTGCCGCTACAATGCCAAGAATAAGAAAGAAATATTGGATTCACGAACTGATACGACTGAAATGCTGGGTAAGGCGATTGAACAATGTGAAAATCCTCCTTCATTATGGATAAACTCAAGTACGGCAACGATATACAGGCATGCTGAAGATAAACCAATGACGGAGGGGGATGGTGTAATCGGTTCAGGCTTTTCTGTAGATGTTGCGAAAGCGTGGGAGCGCTCATTTTTCGATTTCCGATTACCCAAGACGAGACAAATTGCTTTACGGATCGCCATTGTATTGGGCGATGGGGGAGTGATGACGCCATATAGGAATTTGGTTAAATTCGGACTGGGAGGCCATCAAGGATCAGGAAATCAGAAATTCAGTTGGATACATATAGAAGATTTATTTAACATTGTCCTTTTTTTAAGAAAGAATCAAGAGTTGAGCGGAGTGTTCAATTGTTCATCGCCTCATCCAGTTACAAATCGTGAACTGATGGCTCATTTGAGAAAGCTCATGAATATTAGGATAGGACTTCCCTGTCCAACACCCATGCTTGAAATGGGGGCTTTATTTATGGGGACCGAAACGGAATTGATATTAAAAAGCCGGTGGGTCATACCTGAGAGGCTGGAAAAGGCGGGGTATGCATTTAAATTCCATCATCTTGATGAGGCTCTGGAACAGATACTGATGAATTCTTAAAATACTCGAGATTGATTGCTATAATGATAGATAGAAAATCATTAAGAGAGGGGAATCGTAGAATGAATATGACTCCATCTGAAAAAGTCGGAAGATTCACAACAGGAATATTTTCAGAGTTGGCGACCCGTAAGCAGGATGCAATGAAACGAGGGGTGGATGTTATTGATTTGAGTGTAGGAAGTCCGGATTTACCACCGCCTGAGTTTGTAGTGGATACGCTTGTGAAATATGCGCAGGATCCCAGTTCTTACGGGTATACGTTAAAAGGTACGCCTGAATTCAATGAGGCAGTCCGTTATTTTTATCGGATGCGTTATGGAGTGGAGCTGGATGCAGAAAGGGAAGTCCTCCAACTGATGGGATCACAGGATGGCCTTGCACACTTGGCAACGGCGATGATAAACCCTGGAGATTATGTGCTGGTGCCAGATCCAGGATATCCAATTTATGAAGCGAGTGTAGAGCTTGCCGGCGGAATCATTCATCCGATGCCGCTTACTGCCGAAAATGCCTTCCTGCCGCAGCTCAACGTTATTCCGGATGAAATAGTGAAAAAGACCAAAATGATGATCATCAGTTATCCGGGAAATCCTGTCACTGCCCTTGCTGATGAAGATTTCTTTTCGGAGGTCATATCGTTTGCGAAAAAGAACGAGATCATGGTGGTTCACGATTTTGCTTATTCAGAGTTGATTTTTGATGATCATCCGCAAATTAGTTTTATGTCCATTCCTGGTGCCAAGGAAGTGGGGATTGAATTTAACTCACTTTCCAAAACTTTTAATATGGCGGGCTGCCGCATTGGGTATGCAGTGGGCAATCGAGAGGCGCTGAACATCCTGGGAACGTTGAAATCACACATCGATTATGGGGTTTTTTATCCAATCCAAAAAGCTGCCGAGATGGCGCTAACTTCCAATCTTTCGCTGCTATCAGAACAGGTTAAGGAATACCAGTCCCGACGTGATGCCTTGATATCAGGTCTTGCTGAAGGGGGATGGCATGTGCCGAAAACCTCAGCTACCATGTTTATTTGGGCCCAAATTCCTACTGGCTGGAAATCACGGGATTTTTCCTATGCATTGATTGAAAAGGCAGGGGTTACGGTCGTCCCAGGCGATGCTTTTGGGAAGCAGGGGGAAGGGTATGTCCGGATGGCTTTGGTCCAGCCGGCCGAGAGATTGAAACAAGCTGCTGAACGGATCAAATTGTTTTTGGAGAAAAAAATTGGAGTGTGAAAAATCTAGCATTTAATATATTCAGGTTTTAAGAACGCTCGATCACGGGCACGCTGAGGAGTATATAGAGCTTGAGGGAGTTGTTACTTACTTGTTAAAGTGAGGCGCTCTCTAGTGTTTTAAAGAAACTGCTTTGAAGTTTAAGAGAAGGTCCATCCTCGGATGGGCTTTTTTTGTTTATGGGAAACTAGCGTGATAGATTATGAATGGAATTTCTGAACGTAAGATGGACAAGCCGCATAATATATAACAAGTCCGCAACCCTCTTAAATGAAGCGGGCTTAATATGATAGAGAGGGGGAAAAGCAATGATCAACTGGAAAGTGCGTCTTAAGAATCCTACGTTTATATTCACGGTACTCCTTCCTGGGCTTTTAATATTGGCTCAGATGGTTGCTGCGTTCATAAACAATTTCATTACCCCTATAGGCTTTACCATTACTGATGATGCATTGAACGGGGCTTTAGGCATCATTAACTTCATAGCGCTTACATTCTTTGGGGTCGGCGGTGTGGTCGATCATACCACTAAAGGTCTAAGCGACAGTGAAAATGCCCGACAATACAAGGAGCCAAAGTAATGGACACTATTCTTTCATCTATTGAAGAGTAGAATATACCAGATAACACCGTTACTTGCTACACAACGGCGTTATCTGGTTATTTGTTTTTTGGGCAGAGATGATGATTGCGGAAAATGATTTTGGTCTAAAAATCGAAATGCTACATACATTTAAAATTGTGGTTCATTTTCAGTTTGGGGAGGAAAAAGGATGAGTTATAGTTTACCAGTTTCAAAATGGTTTGCAGCCATAGTTTTAATCGGGGCATTATTGATGGCATTCATTTTCAGTCCGGCTAATGCTTCAGCCTCTATCAATTATGGTGATGAAGTTGCCGCTTTGGCAAAGAAGCAGGTTGGAAGCAAATATATATATGGGGGGACGACTCCAAAAGGCTTTGATGCTAGCGGTCTTACCCAGTATGTATATAAAAATGCCGCAACGGAAATGAATATTCCGAGAACGAGTGCGGAACAGTATAAAGCCGGAAAGGCCGTGAAGCAAAATGATTTAAAAGCGGGCGATTTGGTCTTCTATGCGACAGGTAAGAAAGGGCAGGTCTCATTTGTAGGAATCTATTATGGAAATGGTACATTTGTCGGGACCACCACCAAAGGGGTCAAGGTGGTCAAAATGAGTGATAAGTATTGGAAGGAAAAATATATAGGGGCAAAACGAGTCATTAAGTAACAATCTGATGCTCATATGAAAAAGTCCAGCAAAAAAGAGCATCGAAAAACCGATGCTCTTTTTTGCTGGTCATATCCGGGGGGGCATTCATTCAATGATGATATCGGTTAAAACAACGTTGCCATTACGAACTTTTACGACGGCCACTGAAGGATTGGCCAATGCGTCCTTCTCCATTTCCTTTGCCTTTTCTTCGGATGCGAAATAATTGTCCAGACCGTATCTGATCTGAATGGTTTCAGCATTTTGCAGGTCATATGGGATTTCCAATTCCCCTTTTAGGTAAACGCCTTTGCCGGGTTTTTCTTTCGCTACGTAATCGACAACGTATAGTCCATCAGTGTTTTGTTTTAAACGTACATATACCTTTTTATAATCACCCATATTTCTTGTATTGAACCCTGTTTTAATCGAGTCATCGACTTGTGACGGCTTAACTGATTCAATTTCGTATTTCAAAGCCACATAGCTTCCCCTAAACAAATCAGTCGGGTCGACCGGGGCTGTTTTGATCTTGATTACATCTCCTGTCATTGTTGTCCAGACCGGAGGAAATGCCAAGACTAACAGAATCAAGACTGGAATGGAAAATACGATGAGTGGCCGGAATGATGGATTACTCATTGAGTTCCCCTCCTTTTTTTCGTTGATTTTCAAAGAAGAAGCCAAAACCGATAAGCATGATTCCACCAATGATGAATGTAAGCGATTTTGGCAGGAAGTCAAAGGAGTAGATGTAATATCTGAAAATCAGTGCACATATTATTACGATGCTGGTCAAACTGCCTTTTAGAATGAGATAAAGCAGAAAAACGAAATAAGCTAAAGGAAACCAGATTGAAAAATCAAAGGTAAGGAAGAGTGCGGTAATACCATGTAAGATATGCCCTTGTATGTGTGTGATGTTCTGTAATTTTGTTCTTACCGGAATATAGGCTAGCACGATTCCCAATACAAACAGAATGGAAAGGACAATCGTATTCGATTTTTCAAAACCCAGCTTCGGCACGAATTCCATAAGAAATAAGGCAATTGTATTGATGGCTAAAGCGTTAATGAAAAAGGTCAGATATTTAGGGTAATCGAATTTCTTTAACAGAATGTATAAAGCCGGTAGAAATATAAGAATCGCAAGCGGATAAGACGTTTCATCAACGAATATACTTCCGTTAATATAAATGAAAAGCAGGAAAGATGTAAAAAGGAGAACCAAGACATCCTTCAAATAGTAACCAATGAATACCGTACCGATCGCCCATAATAAAAAGGAACTGTTGAAATTGATGCTGATGTTAAACATCTGCTCGATTAGAAAAATCCCTGCACCAAAAATCAGAATACCTGTATAATGCAGACTTCGTGACGTTTTCGGCAAGCGTACCTTCACCTTCACGCCAGCAAAGTTCACTCCGATGAGGCATGCAATGATAAGCAGGAATTTAACCGCTTTACTTAAATAGATCCAGTTACTGGCTACGAAGGTCAATACGCCTAAACCTAAAAGAAGTGCCCCAATGGATAATAGAATAGTGATGAAGTTCAAATTACCTTTTACATCATAGGAACCTAACATCCTCACTTTCTCTTGCTGGGAGATGACTCCTTCCTTTTCAAGGTAATTAAATTCATGTTCAAGAAATTCGAATTGCTTTTTTGTTATTTCTTTGTTGGCCAAAGTAACTCCTCCTTCCACATTTTACTATTATATATCGTATTCTCTTGCAGCTTTGAATATAATGTTAATTTTCTTCTACCCTAATTGGAATGCATGTAGTACCAAAAAAATATTTTCAGTACCTTGCAATAAATAGTACCGTGTGGTAAATTATTTACATAAGATGTATTGTTCGGTGTTCAGTACTGTTTATTGAACTATACTAAAAGACTCTTGGAAGGAGTGATGGTGCTATGAATGTACAATTTAAGAAAGGTGTCCTGGAACTATGTGTCCTGGTCTTACTGGATAAGCAGGATCGCTATGGATATGAACTTGTACAAAAGATTTCGGATCAAATTGAAATATCGGAAGGGTCTGTATATCCACTTTTACGACGCTTGACGAAGGAGGAGTATTTTACGACATATTTGCAAGAATCAACAGAAGGGCCTCCGCGCAAGTATTATAAATTAACGGACAAAGGCCGGAGATACCTTCAAGAGCTGCTGACTGAATGGTATGAATTTTCCAATGGGGTCAATCAATTAATCAAGGAAGGTGTGAACCAATGAATAAAGACCAATTTTTAAAACAATTGAATGCCTCTTTAACCAGACTTACCTTAGAGGAACGGGAAGATATCCTTCAAGATTACGAAGAGTATTTCGAAATTGGAATGGAAGAAGGGAAGTCAGAGCAGGAAATCTCCAAATCCCTTGGGAATCCTAGACAGATTTCCAAGGAACTCATGGCATCCTATCATCTTGGTCAGGTCGAACAAACGACTTCTGCAGGTAATGTAATGCGGGCGGTTTGGGCAGTCATTGGTTTGGGATTCTTTAATTTAGTGATCGTTTTGGGACCATTTGTAGCATTGATCGGAGTTGTCATTGCAGGATGGGCTTCGGCGATCGCGTTCATTTTTGCTCCGTTTGGCGTTCTTTTTAACCTTGCGATAGGCAACTTTCAATTATTCGATCTTTTCTTCGCATTGGGACTATGCGGGATTGGCATTTTCATTGCCATGGGAATGTTTGTCGCTACGAATGCTTTAACTAAAGGATTCGTTCGCTATTTAAAATTTAATGCTTCCCTTGTGAAAGGCGGTTTGAAAAATGATTAATGTAAAAAAATTATCGATCATTGCACTTATATTGTTACTGGTCGGAGTAATAGGAAGTCTGTTTACGTTTTCCCAAGTGACGAATAAGGAAACGACTACAAAGGAAAAAACGATTTCGGAGATTGTGACGGACATTCAGATCGACACTGACAATGCAGCTGTAGAAATTGTTCCAACGAAGGATAAGGAGACCAGGATAGAATTGGTTTCAAAAGGGATGGATGTTTCCAAGTTGGATTTCACTGCCGATGTGGAAGGAAAGCAGCTTTCGGTACAATTAAAAGATCGACGTACCTTTAGCTTTGGTTTTCATATTCAATCCATACATTTAAAGGTGTATGTGCCTGATGAATCTTATAAATCCTTTGTCGTCGAATCCGATAATGGGAAATTGCAATTATCAGGACTAAAAAGTGAAAATCTGAATGTGAAATCTCAAAATGGCCGGGTAGAATTAAATGATATAATAACCGAAAAAGTTGATGTGAAATCTGCTAATGGAAAAGTGGATCTTAATAATGTGGAGGGAAAACTGGTTGGGTCATCGAATAACGGTAAAATTACATTGGTCACGAAAGACTTGGATAGGGAGATCGACTTCGAAAGTAATAATGGTAAAATCATGATCAAAACGGAGAATGAACCGACAAATACAACTTTCGATGTTCATGTTGACAATGGGAGAGTGGATATCCTCGGTAAGTATGAGGGCGATACTGTCATTGGCAAAGGTGAAAACTTAGTTAAATTGGAAGCGAATAATGGGAAAATCGAGATAACGAAATAGTCGTGAAGCATGAAAAAGCCGATCCAATTGTGATCGGCTTTTTTCAATTATGAGGCCATTTCATCTTCATGAGCAACAGGTGTTTAATAATAATGCCAATTTAGAAATGAGCCATAAACAGAAGCCAATATTTGTTGGAACAAAGGACTGACCGGCTGGAGAGGAATAGACGAGTTTCCGATAATAGAGAAGATGCCAGTGGTTCTTCTGTTTTTCATTTTATCATGGTAAATCGGTGGAAGTGGTCCGCTTTCTATGAAAATATATTTATAGTTTTTCCTTTTAGTTGTTTAGAATTATAATATGGAAAGGATAATTATGTTAATAGTAATGAGTGTAAGTCCGCCATCAAATCTAAGGAAAAGATTTTAATGAAAATGACTTCAAAGTATGGGGGCTGTAGAATGAAATTCAATAAGTTGTCATTAGATATATTTAAATGTATGATCTTCACTCGCAAGAAAAGGGAAAAGGACTATCTGAAGAAAGGATTCGAAGAGCAAAAAAAGGTTTTTAATATAGTGGAAAGTTCTAAGGATATTATCTACTGCTACGAATCAATCCCGAGTTCCAAGTTCAGGTATCTAAGTCCGTCCATCAATACACTTCTAGGTCAAGGCGTCTTGGAAGAAGCATACAATGACCCTTCCTCGCCTTTTGAAAGGATTCATCCTGAGGATTTTGATATCCTAAATGAAAAGGTATACGTTGGGATTGATTATACTAAGCCGGTCATTCAACGCTGGAGAGATATCGAGGGGAATTATTGGTGGTTCGAGGAATATGCTACACCTATATATGAAAAAGAGCAATTGGTAGCCGTTCAAGGAATCATTCGGAATATTGATGAAAGAGTGAGATTCATACAGGATATTGAGTATCAAATGTCCCATGACCCATTAACGAATATCCATAATCGACAGTTTTTCGATAAAATATCTGCCAAATCCAATCTTGATTTTGACACTCCGGTTGCCATGATATTGTGTGATCTAGATGAGCTGAAATTTATGAATGATGCGTATGGTCATAAGAAAGGGGATGAATTGATTAAGAAGCGGCCAATCTATTGAAACGGACTTTCTCAGACATCGCTGTTGTAGCGAGAGTGGGTGGAGATGAGTTTGCCATTCTGCTGATTGATAGAAGCAAGCGAGAAGTAGAATCCCTTTGTGAATTATTAAAGGAAGAAATCCTTCTGCAAAACTCCCTAAAAAAAGGCCCTCACATCAGTATGTCATTCGGGCATGCTTACCGTTCGCATTCCAAAGGGAATATGGATAGCTTATTCAAGGAAGCGGATCAAAAAATGTTTCAAGATAAACGGCAAGAAAAGAACAGAAACTGGTTCGGGCGGGTAGATGAAACATAGGGAATACAATAAGCTAGGGCAAGGGCAATACCACCATTCCTCACTAGCAGAATGGGTGATACCTGGGTGGTTTAATGGAATTTTGAACTAAAACAATTCGCTGTAAGAATGATGAATAGAAAGCCTGGCAAACATAAATCGTTAGTTTGCATAAGGAAGGTAAGTGGACGGAAACGAACATATTGCATTTCGTTATGAAGGGGGAGCCAAGTGTCATACTGGGCTTTTATTTATATATATATATTTAGGTATACGAAATAAATCATTCGCTTATTTTAACCAATTTTAGTAAACTGGCAATGACTATTTTAATTAGAAGGTGAAGGGATATGAGGGAAAGCTTAGTGGATGAACGGGTAAGAGGCACTGATAAAATCTGGACACGTGATTTCATCATGATCTGTTTGGCAAATATGTGCATCTTCATGGGGTTTCAAATGACGATGCCGACCCTCCCGCTGTTTGTTGAGAAGCTTGGCGGTGATGACCGCCTGGTGGGGGCTGTCCTTGGAATCTTCACTTTTTCGGCCTTGCTTGTTCGGCCAATTGCCGGCAGATTATTGGAGACGAAGGGAAGACGCATCGTTTTTTCTGCCGGGTTAGCCATTTTTGCATTGTCCGTGGGTTCATTCGGGTTTATGGGGAGCATCGGTCTGTTATTCATGATGCGGATTGTACAGGGCGTCGGATGGGGATTTTCTTCAACGGCATCAGGAACGATTGCTTCCGATATAATCCCTGCGAAACGGCGTGGCGAGGGGATGGGGTATTATGGATTATCGGGTAACTTAGCACTGGCATTCGGGCCATCATTGGGTCTTTTTCTAGTTACCGTCATTCCGTTTCAAGAGTTGTTTTTGATCAGCTCATTATTAGGTGTGTTTGCCATCATTGCAGCATCACTTATTCGGTATCAAAAAGTGGAAAGTGATCCTTCGGCGGCTGTCAGAGCCAAAAGGTTTGATATATATGAAAAAAGTGCCCTTCAGCCATCTTTGCTCATTTTCTTCATCTCCGTTACATTCGGTGGAATTGCAACCTTCCTTCCCCTATATACAGCGGAAAAAGGTGTAGATGGCATTCAGTGGTACTTTTTAATATATGCAATGGCCCTCATGGTCACGAGATTATTCGCGGGTCGATTATATGACCGAAGAGGACATCGAGCCATATTCGTGCCCTCAACATTACTCATCATGGCTGGGATGCTGTTGCTTGCGTGGATGCCGAGTGAAGCGGTCCTTTACATTGCGGCAGCGCTTTATGGATTTGGATTCGGTTCTGTCCAGCCGGCGCTGCAGGCATGGTCAATTGAAAAAACGGCACCCAATCGGAAGGCGATGGCGAATGCAACATACTTTTCATTTTTCGATCTTGGCGTGGGCATAGGTGCCATCGTGTTCGGGCAAATAGGCTTCCTCTTCGGCTATAGGAGCATCTATATCACGGCAGCCGCCTCGATTTTCATTTCAATGATCGTTTATTTGTGCATCATCAGGAGCGAGGATAAAGTAAAATCAATGGAAAGACGTTGAATGGCTTCAATAGAAGTCATTCTTTTTTTTGAGTCAGGAGGAACACCACTGGCTTCCTTGTTTCATTAGCGTATCATCCTTAATGTATAAAAAATGGAAAAACTTTGTTATTATCGAAAAGAGAATATACATAAGATGATAGAAGGTCTATTTGAAGGAAGGGGAATCTAGGGATGAATGATTCTTCAAACGAAGAAATGACATTAGAAAGAAGAAAGCGTATTTTCCAACAAGAGCTGGATGTTTTATGGGAAAGGCGGCTCATCCCTAAATCAGAATATATCCGGATTAGCAGGGCATATAATCGGCATTTCCAATTAGCCCTCCATAAACAAAAGCGCTTAGAGCATGAAAAAAAGAAATCCACCCAAGGACATGAAACGATTATCGGTAAAAGTGCCGAGGTGAGGGTACACGATAGCCTGATTGAAGAATCTTCATTGAAATTACGTGAATCTAGTGGAGTGAACGAAACGATAACGAAAGATGAGAAGACCTCGTATGAAACTAAGAAATCAGCTTTTGAGGAAAGTCTTGAACCGGTCAAGGAGATCACTGACAGGACACCTGTTATTCAAAAGCAGGCCATCAAGCGGGAGAAACAGGTAAAACCGGCAAAGCCGAAGAAAACACCTGAGCAAATCAGGGAACGGAATATCTCAGTCATCCTGCTCACCGGGGTCATATTGCTTCTGTTCGGCGGGTTGATTTTAGCAACTTCCTCATGGGGGGATCTAAATGCGGTCCTGAAAGTTTTCTTCATTGGAATGGTATCCGTCATTTTTGCAGGGATGGCCTTCATCGCTTCGAAGCTGAAAATTGAACAAACAGCTTTTGCATTCCTGACGCTAGCGGGTTTATTCATTCCGATTACGATTTTATCAGCTTCATATTATCGGATTTTTGGAGAGTACCTTTCACTTAATGGTGGGGGGCGGGGGCTACTGGGGTTTCTTGGGGGATTACTTTGTTTAGCGATTTATTGTAAGATTGCTGACTACTTTAAGTCGAAAATATTCATTTTCATTTCGATATTCACGTTCGGCATTACCTGCTATTTCGGATTGGCCTTTGTGACGCCGACTATCGAGTGGATGTTTTTGGCGATTGGAATTCTTAATTTAATACTATTATGGAATATCGAGCAATTGAAAAATCAAAAAGCATTAACGTTATTCAAACCATTCATTTTTCAATTCATTCAGTTTAAGATCATCGTGGAAGCATTTGTGATCCTGACGTTATTTTCAAGTAACTTGGTGTACTCGCTAACGTTGATGGTCTTTTCTGTGTTGTTTTTAATTTTTTCGGTCAAGTTCCAAAAAAAATATTATGAAATGGCTTTTAGCGCCGTTTTCACGTATGGATATATCCATTTTGTTTTTAACTCATTTTTAAGTGAATACATGGTCATTGCTTTTGCACTTGTACCAATCATTTTTACTATGCTATCGAAATATCTGGCTAAATCCAAAGTGACTAAGCTTTCCAAGAACTTCATGTTCACCAGTTTGATTGAGAGCGGGATCGTTTTTTTATATAGTAACGCGATGGTGTACCAGGAGAACTATGCTCAAATATTCATCGCGCTCATGATAATATCCGCTCAGCTTGTCCATGTTTCCCTTCATTCGAGAAATCCAAGCTTCACGTACCCGGCTGTTGTTGTTTTCGACTTAGCGTTCCTGTATCTTTTCTTTGCCATGCCAGTCTCTTTTTCTACCATTTTAAATCTGTTTTTCGTTCTTCAGGTCATTCAATATGTTGGAGTATATTTATATAACCGTCACCCAAGGTACAGCCTATTTAAGAAGAGTAACTTACTTATCTCCCCAATGATCATGTTAGTGATACTGACCATTAAATTCAGCGAAATGGATTGGCTTGCAGTTAGTGCCGCGCTCGCCATGATCTCGGGGCTATTCTTCATCACATATATAAAAGACGAATCAAAGCATATGAAGGAAAACGCCATATACGGGTTTCCAATCACCTTCGTACTGGCTTTGGTTGCTTTCTATCCATATTTGTTGGAGAGTTTAGGGTGGGTCCGGTCAAATATAACGCTCAGCGTCTATTTAATGGGGGTTTCACTGATTTCCATCGGTGCAGCTTACACATTTAAAAAGGGATATCATAAATTTTTTCCTGTTTTTGCATATAGCGCACAGATACTCTCCTTCCTTTCCTTGGTATCGATTCCAATCGATTCACTGAAGCCTTTGGAGGAAAGCGGAGTCATTGCGATAGCTACGGCAATAAACGGCTGGTCCGTCCATATACATCGGAAGCACATATTCTGGGTTCCTGTCGTGATTACAAGTGCAGGCCTATATGCTTCACTCTACGATGTTTTTGATTTGAGTTCAATGGTGTTGAAGATTGCGTTTGTGCTGCTAGGTCCTATTATCTTTTTCCTTTTAGGAGAATGGCTTGGGAAATATTCGGAAAAAGCGAAATTGTACTTCCAATATACAAGTCACCTTGCCAATTTGCTGGCGATTCCCGTTGGATATTTGCTCATTGTTAATACGGAAAGTTCACCGTTCCTATATGCTGCACAACTGTTGATTTATTTTTTGAGTGTTTTAAGGGCACATGTGAAATGGGAAAAATACGTCTTTACCTACCTAGGGTTTTCGAACCTTTTCCTGCAGGTCCATTTATTTTTTGCAAACGTGGGCCAAATAGAGTTCATTACCTCAATATCCATGATGATAACAGCAGGACTCATAACCATTTTGTGGTCGGTTACCAATAAGAATTGGAAAGGCATCATGGAGTATTATCTTATTCCATTCATTCATTTAGGGATAAGCATATCCATATTGGAAACGGCAATCCGGGATTTTCCGCTTAACAGGGAACTGGTCTGGGTAGGAGTGATGACCGTACAGTTCTTGTTTGCCTGGTATCTGCTCATGAAAAGGAATTGGCGGAACTATGTTGTCGTTCCTCTAAGCCTGGCGTTCATCTTCTATAATATGTATGTAAATACATTACCTTTGGTTATGGCGATTATCGTATTGCTTGTATGCATGACTGTGATGGTGATCGCTAGCAGACGCCATTTCAAAGGATTGGTCAACCAAGAGGGAACGAAGAGAGTCATTGATTATTATCGGATTTTTGGCTTGTTATATCTGTGCACTCTGAATCTGGAAGTGTTTATGAGCGATACAGGTTCTGCAATTTTGGGGATTTTTGTTTCCCTGCTGTTGCCTGGCTACTTCATCCTTATGGAAAGATTCACGATCCATTCGAAAGAAAAAAGCATTTATTCGGGAATAGCGGCCATCATCGGACTTTTCCCGTTCATCAATATCATGGACTTTGCCCATGCACTCCCAATCATCACGAGTTTGGCCGTTCTTTTTGGCTGTATGGCAGGAATGCTATTGTTAAGCAGGCTGTATTCCAGCCGGTTACTCAAGAAAAACGGATCAGGCATCGTCAGCTTTGATCCTTTCAGGATCTATGGTTTATTCTTTTTGATCGATATGAATGTGGAGGTTTTTAATGATACTAAACATCAGTTACTCCAAGTCTTTGTATCGCTACTGTTAACCGCTTATTTCATTGTCCTGAGAGGCTTGACAGCGGAAAAACCAGAAAGGAAAATCTATTCCAATATTGCTGCACTAGTCAGTCTGTATCCCTTCCTAGTCATCGTCGGCTATGCCGACAGCCTATCGGTTGTAATGGGAATGATGTTCCTTTTCGGCTGTATGTCAGCGATGCTGCTTTTAAGCCGGCGTTATTTCGATGGTTTAATCAAAAAGGAAGAAACAGGTATAACCATCGATGCATACAGGATATATGGCCTGCTGTTTTTACTTGCCATGAATAGGGGAATTCCAGTAACTGAAACATCAAGCCAGTTACTCGAGGTTTTCGTCTCGCTCTTGATCACGGTTTACTTCATCTTGATTGGAAGTTTCACAAAGGATGTAAAAGAAAAGGGCATCTACGTTTGGCTGACGGGAATTCTCAGTTTGTATCCGTATTGGACCATCATCATGTACGCGGGCACATTACAGCCTTTCGTTGGAGCGGCAGTCCTTTTTGGGTGTGCGTCCATAATGGTACTGCTAAGCAGGAAATTCTTTAAAGGCTTGCTGTATAAAGGCGGGGCAGGACTTCAATTGGATTTTTACAGAGTCTATGGTCTGCTGTTTCTACTTGCCATGAACATGGATGTTTTGACGGGGGGACCAGCACATTTCATTTTGGAAATCTTCGTGGCACTTCTGATTCCGGCCTATTTCATTTTGATGAGAAGCACGACTACAGGGATACTTGAAAGAAAATCCCAGTTGGCTGCAGCGATATTGTTCAGTTTATATCCGTATTGGGTCATTGTCGATCAGCTCACGATACCTCCTGTACTTGAGGAGGAGGTGAATATTCTGCCGCTGTTCATTGTCAGCACCACTCTGCTGAGGAAAATCTTTGTTAAAGGCAAAATCACACAATATATCGAAAGTGGTATTGTTTTCCTCTTGTTTTCAGCCTTGATCATTGATGCAATGGCAGGAAACACCTTATATGATGCGCTCATTATCGGCACGGTGTCATTAGCAGCAATGCTCTTTGGATTCATGATGAAATACAAATCCTATTTCATCGCTGGAACAGGGACCATTTTATTCAATGTCTATATGAATACCAATTCGATGTGGGGCGAGATGCCATGGTGGCTGTATTTAATCATCGGCGGAGGGCTGCTTATCGGAATTGCATCTTTCTTTGAATGGAAAAAACAAAAAGACAACCGGACATCGAAGGAGGTACTTGAGAAAAATAAACAAAGGATAAAGAATTGGTTCAATCGGTGGAATTAATGAAGAAGGAATGAAATGCGTCATACCCAATCTCTTAACCTTGGACGAAAATTCAAAGGAAATCTCAAAAAAGGGTTCGGAATTTATAAATTCCGAACCCTTTTTGTCTACAAACTGAGAGCACTTACTTAGCTTCAACAATCCATTATCAAGTCTATATGCTTGTGGATACAGACTGTAACGCTTTAGAATCTCAAGACGAACAAGAACTGCATGAAGAACAGCTTGAAGAGGAATCAGAACTGCTGTCATGGGAACCGTTATGACCACCATGATCGGCATGGCCGGATCCAGAGGAAACTGTGTTCGATTCATTCCCGAAAATATCTTTAAATTCGCTATCAAAATCATCGGCGCTTGCATAAGTGAAATAAGCAGGAGCTGCGTAGTCCGTCTGGTCGTACGTTTTCCGCCAATTCAATTCTGTCATGGGGCGATTTTCTTTAAATTGGGATGTGAAAGATTCAAAGGTCCGTTCCGCTTGCATACTTGTCGGTTTCCGCATATATTTCTCTTTTAACTGCTCCAGCTCCAACGTTTCAAAATCGCGGAGAAGCGTTTGCCCTTTATCATGTTTGAAAAATTTGCCCCATTTTTGAATGGAATGGGAATCCACGGTAAATAGCTGTACATAGTAAAAGTCAAAAAGAGTGCGCTCATCGGGTTTGAAAACAGGTTCTGAATGAGGATGGTGCTGAATGGTCCTCCCGATGAAAGCCTGGCAAAACACATCATATTCCCGTCTATATTTCAGCATGATATGCCACAACTCATCGATGACTGGATTAAACATTTCAACTTTTCCAAACACTGCAGCCATAATCAAGTAGCGTTTCAATTCACGCCAAGCCTGATTGACCTTTATCTGTGAGTACCGTGGATGCTTCAGGCGGAATTCAGCATTGACCTTTTCCATATAATTGAAATCTAGTGCTTTATTAAGCTTTTCTATCAATGCTTCTGAAACGATTTCCGTTGCATGCAGATTTAAAGCTTCAGCATGGTATTTACGGAATTCATTTTGATAGCGTTCTAATTTAGCCGGTTCACTTAGCCCTTTAACGAAATTGACCAGTAAAACAGCAAAAATTGCCGCAAGAATGACATAAAAGAAAGTCATTTTTGTCCACTCCTCTAAATACATCGATACATTACTTTAACATTATCTTACATGTTCTTGGAAGGGATTGTGAGTTCTTTTGACCAAAATGTTCCATTGATGGAAATCGATTAAGCTGTTGAGGCTGCATGTCAAAACCCTGAAATGGTTTCATCCTTTGCTTGTCGTGCAAGTGATTTTCAATCAAAAACCAAGCACTTCAAATAATGCCTCATATCTAGTATAGTTAGAGAGGAAAAGGGGTGAAGGCATGTACTTGACAGTAAAAGAGACTGCGGAATATCTATCGATGCCGGAATCTTATATAGAAAGTTTGATCGTTCAAAATAAAATTCGTACCGTTCATGATGGTGAGCAGCATTTGATTTTTAAAGATCAGTTTAATATGCATCTTGAACAGATGGAGAAGTATAAGAAGGATTTAGCGGATTATTATAACGAACCCATCCCCGAAGATATCGATGTGAAGGATGAAGATTAGCATCTGCCGATTTGGCAGATGTTTTTTCATGCAGAAATGGCTTGGGGTAAGAGATCGAATTTTCTGAAAAGGTCTTAGCGGCGTCTCCATCATGGGTTTTACTGATCATTCAAATAATTTTGTTGTCAATGGAAGGTAATTGTAGTAGAATTCCTCAATTACGTGTAAAATAAAAGGTAAAGGAATTATCACGGCAGAATGGTAGTTAGGAGATAGGTAAGTGGTAAAAGAGTATTTGCAAAGCGAAGGTTTTTCAAGGTTAATTACATTAATTGTGTTAGTCCTCTTTTTAATTAGCATCGGTAGTATGGTTAATATCGTGTTATTCACATTTGTTTTCACTTTCTTGATGGGAAGGGTGGAGCAAATTATCATGATTCGGCTGAATAAAGTGATGCATATCAACTCCAAGGTTGTTATAAGCTTTTTATATGCAGTCGTCATTTCTTGTTTAGCCATCGTTCTTTATAAATATCTACCGGTCATTACGCTGCAATTCACGGAATTAGTGACACAGATCGTTTTCTTCTTTCAACATCCACCAGATAGTAGGGTCATTCAATATGCCATTAATATAATGAACGAGCTGAAGTCTCCGCTCGATCTTCAAACACAGATGAATACACTCTATCTTTATATATCCGATTTCGGTAAACTGGCATTTCAAATTTTCATTTCCATGTTGCTCAGTCTATTTTTCTTATTGGAAAAAGATAAGATCATTCGCTTCACTTCTAAATTCAAGCGGGCCAAATTTAAATCTTTCTTTATAAACTTAAGCCACTTTGGCGTCAAATTCATCAATTCATTCGGAAAGGTGATTGAGGTTCAGTTCTTGATAGCCATCACGAATGCTGTCCTATCTGTAACTTTCTTATGGATTCTTGGCTTCCCGCAGTTGCTCGGTCTAGGGATCATGATTTTCTTCCTGGGTTTGATTCCGGTTGCAGGGGTCATCATCTCCCTCATTCCACTTAGCATGATTGCCTATAGTATCGGCGGCATGCCCAAAGTGATTGCTGTATTAATCATGATTGTTGTGATCCATTCAATTGAAAGCTATATTTTAAATCCGAAATTCATGTCGGCAAAAACAAATCTTCCAACATTTTTCACCTTCATCATCCTATTGTTTTCCGAGCATTTCCTTGGGATATGGGGATTGATCATCGGAATACCGATCTTCATCTTCCTGTTGGATATGTTGGATATTGAAGAGGGGAATAAGGAAGTCCCATAATAATCATTCGAGCAGCGGCCACGCTAATATGGCCGCTGCTTATTTTTGTTCAATTGAACCTTTTGAAAGATGGCGCTAACTGTTTTCAATATAATATCCATTAATTCGAGTAAAGGGGAAAAGGGTGCATCTTTCCCTATTAGAGCATAGTTGCGTTTTTGATTTACCGAGTTAATTGATTAAAATTTTATTTTACTAAAGTTATTTACCGACTTTTTATTGCATAAAAAAACAAATAAACGTATAATATTCTTAAAAGAATATACTGAATGTTCTCTAAAGTTAGATTTATCTGTTTTTTTAAAAAAGAGAGTTTACGAGAGAGAAGAGGGGATTATTTTGAAAAAGATTTCTTTTTTAGTGTTTGCCATGGTTGCTTCTTTGTTACTAGTCTTGACAGGATGCGGGAAGGATAAGGAAGTCTCGACAACTGGTAAAGAAGAAGAGTCCAATGGGAAAACACTCAGGATCGTGACGGACGCCAACTATGCTCCATTTGAATATCTTGAAGGAGATAAGATTGTAGGATTCGATGTTGATTTCATCAATGCCGTTGCAAAAGAAGCGGGTTATGAAGTTAAAGTGGAAACTGTTGGTTGGGATCCGATTTTTGTTGAAATCGAAGGTAAAAGAGCGGATGTCGCCATATCTGCGATTACAGTGAATGACGAAAGAAAACAATCTTATGACTTCTCTGTTCCGTATTTCTTATCCACAAATAAGATTCTCGTTCCTGAGAATAGTGATATAAAATCAGGAGATGAATTGAAAGGAAACGTCATTGCCGTTCAGACTGGTACTACTGGACAGGAAGCGGTAGAGAAACTCCTTGGAAAGAATCACAAGGATATCAAAAAATTCGAAAACAATAACCTGGCCATTCAGGAATTACTAAAAGGCGGAGCTTCGGCTGTCGTAGCTGATAATACGGTTGTTGAAGAATATGTGAAAAATAACCCCGATCAAAAACTGAAAGTCGTTGAAGATAGCAAAAGCTTCAATGAGGAGTTTTATGGTCTTATGTTCCCAAAAGGCAGTGAATTGAAATCGGAGTTCGATAAAGCCGTGAATGCCATTTATGAAAATGGGAAATATGCAGAAATCTATAAAGAGTGGTTTGGTACTGATCCAGATATTGAAACATTGAAAACACAACAATAAAAACAAATGGATAGTAAAAGATTGCGTAACTTTACGTGTGAAGTTACGCAGTTTTTTTGGTCTTAGGAGGGAAACAAAATGAGTTTTCGCTGGGATATTATTTTTGAATATGCTCCTTTCTTATTAAAAGGAACATTGCTTACAATAGGGCTGTCGGTTTCCTCCATTCTCATCGGAACTTTTTTGGGGTTATTTATCGGTTTAGGGAAACTCATGAGAAACAAAATGCTTGCCTTTCCATTTTACTGTTATGTCACGGTTTTTCGCGGAACACCGCTTTTAGTTCAAATTTTTTTAATCCATTTTGGAATTGTGCCCTTTTTCACTGGGGAAACGAATGCAGTGACTGCCGGTGTCATTGCTTTATCTTTAAATGCAGCCGCATATATTGCCGAAATTTTCCGGGCGGGCATTCAATCCATCGATAAAGGGCAAATGGAAGGGGCGCGTTCTTTGGGAATGACCCATATCCAAACAATGAAACATGTTGTATTGCCCCAAGCTTTCAAACGAATGATTCCTCCGTTAGGAAATGAATTCATCGTATTATTGAAGGATTCATCCCTGCTTTGTGTCATTGCTGCCCCAGAATTGATGTACTGGGGGAAAGCGATGGGGAGTCAGTACTTTAAAGTGTGGGAGCCATACTTGGCGTGTGCCTTCATCTATTTATTCCTGACCCTCATTTTAAGTTTCGTATTAAATAGACTCGAAAGAAGGTTGAAAACAGAATGATCAAGGTGGAGAATCTAAAGAAGTCATTTGGAGAAAATGATGTATTGAAAAATATCAATGCAATCGTTTCCCCTCGGGAAGTAGTCGTGGTGATTGGTCCTTCTGGGTCGGGTAAATCAACTTTCCTCAGGTGTATAAATCAACTTGAAACGATAACGGGAGGCCATATTTTCATTGAAGGGCTTGATACGACAGACAAGAAGGTCAATATCAATAAAGTCCGGACGGAAGTTGGCATGGTATTTCAGCATTTTAACTTATTTCCACATAAGACTGTTCTTGAGAATATAATGCTTGCGCCTATAAAGGTCCGCAAGATCTCCAAAGAACGGGCTTCCCAAAGAGGGATGGAGCTGCTTAAGAAAGTGGGACTTTCCGAGAAAGCGAACGCATATCCGGATTCATTATCGGGGGGACAAAAGCAACGCGTCGCAATTGCCAGGGCGTTGGCGATGGAACCTAAAATCATGCTATTCGACGAGCCAACTTCCGCTCTAGATCCGGAAATGGTCGGTGAAGTTCTTGAGGTCATGAAGCAACTGGCTAAGGAAGGCATGACCATGGTTGTTGTGACCCATGAGATGGGGTTTGCAAAAGAAGTTGGAGATCGCGTAATTTTCATGGACGAAGGTTATATTATTGAAGAAAATATTCCAAACGAGATTTTTAATAATCCCCAGCAGGAAAGAACGAAAGCCTTTTTGAGTAAAGTGCTTTAATTACACGTAAAGAAAAAAACCTTCCATTAAGGGAGGTTTTTTTTCGGAGCATATAAGGGGGCTTCATTTGATATATGAAGCGCCTAAAAGCGATTCAGGGCTTTTACCGAGCACGAGCATACTGATTTTGGCATATCCAATATTTTTAATTTGGGAGAAGGTCTGAAGTAATACCTGGATATTCGGATCATCCTTTAACTTTTGAACTTCCTCTATATATAATCCGATAACGGAGGGCATAACGAATTCAGGGGTGTATTCGTTAGGGTTTTCATCCATGATTAATGTGCCCATAAATTGATATTTAAATTGAAGAGCCCGTGTTAAGGCAACGACATGGAGCAGTTTATTAAATAGTTCGGGGTATGAATATTTAATCTTCTCCAGAGCTGCTTCTGTTGCCTTTAACTCATCGACACTAGATAAAGTGATCATGAATATCTCCTTTTTAGAATATATTGAATCCATCAGCATTTACCGTGCCTTTTACTTATACTAGTCTACCCCCGCGGTAACGCCTTGTAAAATGGTTAGATGTTATCATGTGCATAACCCAAATCTATGATAGTGCTTACATCAATCATGCTAGATAATTCGCTACTTATGAGACAACGCTTCCCTCGTATATTTCAGCCATTCTTTTGCTGCATATGAAAGGTAATGGTCCTTACTCCAGATAAATCCCAAATTCCAACTGATGGAGGGGTTTTTAACCTTGATTGTCTTTACTCGCTCATCATGACGGCATAAACTTTCCGGTAATAGAGCAACGCCAAGTTTACAGTAGACCATTTCCTCAATAAAATCCCAGCGTGAGCTTTCAGTAACGATATGTGGAGAAAAACCAGCTTCATTACAGGATGAAATGATGAGATCACGAAGGACGTAATCTTTATTGAATAAGATGAAAGATTCGTTTTCAAGGTCGGCCAAATCGATTTCTTCCTTAAAAGCATGCGGATGGGTGGGATGAACAATCAAGTTGATGTCTTCTTCCAAAAAAGCAAAATGATGAAAATGTGCGGCGTTGGTTGGCAGGACTATTACTCCTATATCAATTAAGTCATTTTGGACGGATTCTTCTATTTTCTTTGAACCATCCTCTACTAATTGAAAGGTAATATTGGGATAGTCCTCGTGAAAACGGCTAAGAATTCGGGGGAAGAAAGAAGCGTCGATGATTGGCGGCAGCCCGATACGTATATGTCCCTTTTTTAAACCTAATAAATTGTCCATTTCCGTTTCTAAATTGTGAAAGGCCTTATCAATCAATTTTGCCTGCTCTAAGACAACCCTGCCTGCATCGGTCAAGATCAGTTGCTTACGTGAACGATCAAAAAGCTCAACACCTAGCTCGGTTTCCAGGTTTTTAATCATCTTGCTGATGGTCGGCTGGGTAATGAATAAATGGTCGGCAGCCCGAGTGAAGCTATTGAAATTGGTTACCTCTATAAAGTATTGCAAATGTTTAATATCCATTGCGTCACCTGTCTCGTTTAAAATTAGTTTCATTTTACCCGTAAACGGAAGTGTTTGTAAAACATGATAAGCTTTGCTGGGGTTTCATGCACGCATAAATAAGCTGGACTCCAAAGGGGAACCCAGTTTATGAAAGGGCCGGCAAGAGTATCTGCCGTAAATTTTATTTGACCAACAAGACGGGCACTGGGGCATGTTGAACGATGTAGTGGCTCACGCTGCCTAAGAATTCCTTGAAGCCGCTCAATCCGCGGCTGCCCATGATGATAAGGTCACAATTCTGGGATTTTGCATGTTCCAATAAAGTCGTGATGGCTGAACCCTCTACGACAAATGTCTGGGATGCATTCGGGATTTCGGATAAAAGCGCTTCCGCTTTTTTAATCACTTCCTTGCCATATTTGAGCATGGATTCTTCGATTTCCTGAAAGGCATTGCCGTATATATTTGGTTTGATCGGCAGCGTTACAGCGTGAAGTACCTGGATTTCGATAGCGGGATCCAGCTTCGCTAATTCAATCGCTTTTTCTAAAGATTTAAGAGCCAATTCAGATTCATCATAAGCAACTAATATTTTTGAACATATCATTGATCGATCATTCCCTTCTTTTAAAAGAATATACCCATAGTATATCAATATAAATCTTTCATGCAGTTTTATATATTATAAATTTTGTGAATATTTATTGAAGTTTACGTTAACGTCAATGTTAAAATAAAGGTAAATAATCCCTTTGCAAAGTGTGGTTTTAACATGTACACCATTTCTGAGTTAGCAAAAGAATTCGGATTGACGACAAGGACCCTCCGATATTATGAGGAACTGGGTATGCTTAGGCCAAAGCGTACCGAATCGGGAAAAAGAGTTTATGGAAAGAAAGAATATGCACAGCTCAAAATCATAATGCGCGGTAAGAAATATGGTTTTTCGTTAGTGGAAATAAAGGATATAGTCCTTTTATTCGATAAGGATAGGACAGGCATTAAGCAATTGGAAAAAACGATTGAAACTGCAGGACAGAAATTAAACGAAATTAATGAACGCATTAAAGAGCTGGATGGGTTGAAGCAGGATTTTGAACAGGTAATCAAAGGCTTTACCGAAACCCTTCATGACTTGAAAGTGAACGATGAAACAGGCAAGCGGTGAAATTAATCTTGAAAATAGGTCTTGAGGATAGTGAGAGATGAATATATATTCTAGAAAACAAATGGGGTGGGAATTTGGAAATTCAAGAAACCATTGCAGTTGTGACAGGCGGGGCTTCTGGTCTGGGAGCTGCGACAGTAAGAAACATCATTAAAAAAGGTGGAAAAGCGGTCATATTTGACCTCTCGGAAGAAAACGGCACTAAAATGGCTCAGGAATTGGGAGATTCAGTGCTGTTTATTAAAACGGATGTAACTAGTGAGGAAAGCGTATCGGTAGCATTGGATGAAGGAATGAAAAAATTCGGGAGCATCAATACGGTCATCAACTGTGCAGGCATTGCGATTGCAGAGAAGGTCATAGGCAGAAAAGGTATACATAAATTGAAAGCGTTCTCAAGTGTCGTGCAGATCAATTTGATCGGTACGTTTAACGTAATCCGGCTTACGGCGGAAAAAATGGTCGAAAATGAACCGAACCAAGAGGGGGAGCGTGGAGTCATTATCAATACAGCTTCGGTAGCTGCCTTTGAAGGACAAATCGGACAAGCCGCATATAGTGCTTCTAAGGGGGGGATTGTTGCTATGACTTTGCCGATCGCAAGGGAACTTGCCACTAAAGGGATACGTGTCGTATCGATTGCACCCGGTCTATTCCATACTCCGATGTTCGATTCATTGCCTGAAGAAGCTAGGACGTCATTAGGTAAAACCGTGCCATTCCCACCAAGGCTCGGGTATCCCGAAGAGTACGCTAAACTAACGGAAAGCATCATAACGAATCCAATGCTGAATGGGGAAACCATCAGACTTGATGGGGCCATTAGAATGTCCCCCAGGTAAGTTGTTAATTCCTTCAGGCAATCCATTGTAAATCTGGAAAAAGAGCCTCCGACAAAGAAAAGGAGAGGAGAGAAAACAGATGAAGCATCCATACCTAAGTGACGATCATGAAATTTTCCGTAAGTCATTCCGAAAGTTTTTAGAGAAAGAAGCAGTTCCCAACTATGAACGATGGGAAGAAGAGAGGATCATTCCCCGGTCATTCTGGGTGAAGATGGGGGAACAGGGTTTTTTATGTCCGGACCTTGGCGAAGATTATGGGGGGGCCGGGGTAGATTGGGGCTTTGCTGTCATAATTAATGAAGAATTGGAAAGAGTCGGTTCTGGTTTCATTGGTTTCGGACTTCACAGTGACATCACCGTTCCGTATATTTCCGCATACGGAAATGAGTCGCAGAAACAGCGCTGGCTTCCTAAATGTACGACAGGGGAAATCATTACAGCCATTGCCATGACAGAGCCTGGCACAGGTTCGGATTTGGCCAATATTAAAACGACTGCCATTTTGGATGGAGATCATTACATAATAAATGGCCAAAAGACATTCATCACAAATGGCATTCATTCGGATTTGGTCATCGTTGCCTGTAAAACGGATCCAAGCGCCGTTCCGAAACATAAAGGCGTTAGCTTAGTCGTGGTCGAAAGGGATACACCCGGATTTTCCAGGGGGCGAAAACTGAAGAAACTTGGCTTGCACTGTCAGGATACAGCAGAACTCATCTTCGAGGATTGCCGTGTTCCAAAGGAAAACCTGCTTGGTGAAGAAGGCAAGGGGTTTACTTACTTAATGGAAAAACTGCAGCAGGAACGTCTTGTGGTGGCAATTTGTGCTCAAACCGCATCAGAGGATATGCTGGCCGATACGATTGAGTACGTGAAGGGCAGGGAAGCGTTCGGAAAATCCATAAGTCAGTTTCAAAATACTCAATTCAAAATCGCGGAAATGGCTACGGAAATCAAAATGGGGCGTGCCTTCCTAGATCAATTGATAGCCAAGCATATGGCTGGTGAACAGGTTGTAACAGAAGTTTCGATGGCAAAATGGCGTTTGACGGAGACTGCCAGAAAAATATCCATTGAATGCATGCAGCTCCATGGCGGCTATGGATTTATGGAGGAATACAAGATTGCCAGAAGGTATCGGGATGTTCCGGTAGCAAGCATCTATGCCGGGACAAATGAAATCATGAAGAAAATCATCGCTAAGAATCTGGGTCTATAAAAAAAGGATGAGAAGGGGAGAGAGTATATGCGGGAAGTGGTTATCGTTGAAGGGATCCGCACGCCAGTAGGCAGAAGGAACGGTGTCTTGAAAGACGTTCGCCCTGATGATCTGGCAGGGGAAGTATTGAAGAAGCTGATTGAAAAGGCGGGCATCGATCCGGCTATTGTCGATGATGTCATTTTAGGTTGTGTTTCACAGTCGGGCGAACAGGCCGGTGATATAGCAAGGGTTGCTGCACTGATTGCCGGATTTCCGATTGAAGTGCCGGGAACGACGATTGATCGTCAATGCGGATCAAGTCAGCAGGCAGTCCATTTCGCTTCCCAGGCCATCTTGTCAGGTGATATGGATGTGGTAGTGGCCGGTGGTGTGGAAAACATGTCACGAGTTCCCATGGGGTCTAATTATCAAGGTGCTGTAACAAGCCAAAAGTATTTGGACTCGTATGAGGTGATCAACCAAGGTTTGTCAGCTGAGAGAATTGCCGATAAGTGGGGAATAACACGGGAAGATTGTGATCAGTTTTCCGTTGAGAGTCATGCCAAGGCAATACGTGCTCAAAAAGAAGGACATTTTATCCGTGAAATGATATCAGTAACGGGTACTGATAAAGAAGGAAATCAAATCGAAGTTATGGAAGATCAAGGCCCAAGGAGTGGAACTACGCTTGAAGTACTTGCTGGATTGAAACCGGTTTTTCAAGTAGGCGGTTTAATCCATGCAGGAAACTCAAGTCAGATCAGTGACGGTGCTGCCGCTTTATTATTGATGGAACGCAGTAAAGCCGAAGAACTTGGATTGAAACCGCGCTTTAAAGTGCATACACGGGTTGTTGTCGGGTCAGATCCCACCCTGATGCTTACGGGACCGATTCCCGCCACCCAAAAAGCTTTGGCAAAAGCAGGACTTACAATTGATGATATCGATATCTTTGAAGTGAATGAGGCTTTCGCCCCTGTACCGATTGCCTGGCTAAAAGAAACGGGGGCAGACCCTAAAAAGATGAATCCAAATGGCGGGGCGATTGCCTTGGGTCATCCTCTTGGCGGAAGCGGGGCCCGATTGATGGTGTCGATGATCCATGAGTTAGAAAGGACGGGCGGCCGTTATGGTCTGCAAACAATGTGTGAAGGCCACGGCATGGCAAATGCAACCATCATTGAAAGATTGGACTGAAGCCGGACTATTCATTTATGAACATTCGTAATTCGCACGAAAGTAAAAGCTGAAAAAGGGATGAAGCCGACCATCGGCAGGCTTTGCCTAAACTCTTCCTGTTGATGGTGGTTACTTGAGGAGGAACATGATATGTCAGTAACGATTAAAAATATCTTTGATCAGACGGTTCAGAAATTCCCCATTAAAGAAGCTATATACGACGTGAGAAGAAATGTCCGCTATACGTACATTCAATGGAATGAGCAGGTGAATAGGTTGGCGGCGGCCCTTCAAGCGGAAGGGGTGCGAAAAGGGGACAGGGTCTCTACGTACCTTTACAACAATGAAGAGCTTGCAACAGCATTCTTTGCCTGTGCAAAAATCGGTGCAATCTTTAACCCAATCAACTTCCGTTTAATGCCGGAAGAGTTGGCCTTCATCCTGAACGACGCTGCTCCAAAGGTCGTTTTATTCGAACACGAACTGGAAACGATCGTTGCCGCGGTTGAAAAGCGATTTCCGGAAACGGCTTTTTGGTATATTGATGATGATGTGCCTGGATATGCAAAAGGTTACCGCCAGAAAATGGCCAGTATCTCATCAAAGCCAGATGAAGTGGACGTTCACGAAGATGATATCTATGCCATCATGTATACGAGCGGGACAACCGGACGCCCAAAAGGGGTCATTCACCTTCATAAAGACATGGTCAAACAAGCCGAGATTTTAATAGAGGCCATGAAGTATGAACGCTCTGATATCGGTTTGATCACTGCACCGATGTTTCATTGTGCTGAACTGCACTGTTCCTTTTTACCTCGTATACAGGTCGGTGCCGCAAATGTCATATTACATCAGTTTAATCCCAAAAAGGTCATGGAGCTGATTGAATCCGAAGGGGTTACCAAGTTTTTTGCTGCACCTACGATGTGGAACATGCTCATCCAGGAAAAATTGGATGAGTACAAATTCCAGAGTTTGAAGCTTGGGCTTTATGGAGCAGCCCCGATGGCTCCAACACTTGTACGTGCCTGTCAGGAGAGACTCGGCATCCAGTTCATCCAAGCTTATGGAATGACTGAAATGGGTCCTGCCATCACTCTCCTATTGGAGGAAGATCAAATTAGGAAAGCGGGTTCTGCCGGCAAGGCATGTTCCGATCATGAAATCATCATTGCCCGTCCGAATGACGAAGGGCCATCGGATCCCGAGGATAGGCTGGAACCTGGGGAAACAGGGGAAATCCTTGTGAAGGGTCCGTGTATCATGAAGGGTTACTTTCAAAAAGATAGAGAGACCGAAAAGGCGCTTTACAAAGGCTGGTACCATTCCGGTGACATCGGTTTCCTGGATGAAGATGGATATCTGTGGGTCAAGGACCGGATGGACGACATGATTATTTCTGGAGGGGAAAATATTTATCCACGTGAAGTGGAAGATACACTATATGAGCACCAAGGAGTTCTCGACTGTGCAGTACTGGGACAGCCGGATGATCAATGGGGGGAAATGGTGACGGCCTTCATCGTAGCCAAAGACCCTTCGCTAGCGGAAACAGATTTAGAAACCTGGTGTAAAAACAGTGTTACACTAGCGAACTATAAACGTCCAAGAAGATATATCTTCTGTAATGAGCTGCCTCGAAACGCAAGCGGGAAGATACAAAAATTCTTGCTTCGTAAACAGTTGGAAGAAAATGTTGATGGCAAGAGTTTGGGGAACCTTCTTTAATGCCGGGGTCAGTAGCCGATACAACCACTGCAAATAAGGGGTGGAAAAGTCATATAGTATTGCTTCGCATGCGATAATACTTGGAAGGAAGAAATTTAATAAAGACCGTAAAAGATATAGATGAACTATTATATAAATAATAATCCTGTGGAACAAATCAAGTAGAGAGAATAGTTATCCACAATAAAAATGCAGCGTGATTAGCATAACATCCCATTTATCCACATAATCCACAGGGTTATCCAGAAATAACATTATTTTCATGTTAATAAGGTGAGTTATTGTACTTGTTGTTTATCAGTATTTTCAGAATATATCCACAATATGCACAGGGTTGTGGATAAGCTATGTAAATATAGAAAACATAAGGGGCTGATATACAGCCCCTTGGTTTGGTTTATCCTGCTTATTAACGGCGATTATGAGCTCGGCGGTCAGCCGCATTTGCCCGGGCTTGTGCCTCGATGTCTTCCTGGTCAGCCAGTTCGGAAGAATATTCAACGTCAAGTCCGTCACTTTTCAGGTTTTTAGGAACCTGAGGAAGTTTCTGTTTGTTCTTTTCTCGATTATGGTGTATGTTATTGCGTCCCATGTTAGCGCCCCCTAGAATACAAAATAAGCTGGAGATGAATTTTCATCTCCAGCTTATTTTGTGTTGAGTGACTGTTCAAAATGTACGGGAAAAAACTCCAAGCTTAACGACGGGATCTCTTCTCGGTAAATCCACCAGCTCGATCTGCTTTTTTAAATTCGCGGGCATAAAGAATCGCTTGGGTACTAGTTAAGTTACTTTTCTCTTTTTCGTGTTTTTTGGACAATTAGATCATCTCCATTTCACTTAATATCCCTATTTTTTCCTAAAATGATCCTTTCATACGTGAGAATCTTCTTTTAAGATATTTTGTAAAGCTTCTTTAAGGGTTGGAAAGGAGAAGGTGAATCCTACCTCTTTTAGTTTAGTGGGAAGGACATTTTGTCCTTCAAGCACAAGTATGCTCATTTCCCCCAGCAGTTTCTTGAGGAAGAAGGGAGGTACGGGTAACCAATGGGGTCGGTGCAGGACAGCTCCTATCGTTTTCCCGAATGTATCCATTTGAACGGGGTTCGGTGCCGTAAAGTTGACTGGACCTTCTATCCGTTGATCGTTCATGCAAAAGATGATTGCACGGACCACGTCATGGATATGAATCCAGGAAAGCCACTGATTCCCTTTGCCCATCTTTCCACCGCCGAGAAGTTTATAAGGGAGAACCATCATTGGCAGTGCGCCGTCTTTTTCTCCCAGAATCACCCCGAATCTTGTTAGGACCAACCTTTTACTGTAAGAGCGTGATTTAGCCGCTTCCTTTTCCCATAGCTGAACAGTACGGGCCAAGAAATCATCACCAATGGATTCAGAGGTTTCGGTAAAGGTCTCATCTTCCGAAATACCATAATATCCGATTGCACTTGCATTAATAATGACGGACACTTTATCGGGCAGTATGGAAATGATCCGGTTCATCTCTTTGGAGGCTTCGACCCTGCTCTCGACAATCCGGCGTTTTCGTTCAGGTGTCCAACGCCCGCTGTTCAGGGATTCACCAGCAAGGTTTATGAAAGCGTCAAGCCCCGCCAAGTGCTTTTCCGGCTTTGCGTCCTTGGTCAACCAGCCGATATATGTCAAATTAGTCTGTTTTTTAAATTTTTCGGGATGACGTGTCAAAATATATATATCATGATTTTCTTTTGATAATTCATCAATAAGGGCTGTGCCGACAAAACCGCTTCCACCAGCAATGGCAATTTTCATGAAAACCACTTCCTTTCCCTTTCTTTCCTTCACTTTAACATGCCCATGTTCTTTTTTCATTTTTAGACATGCTATATATAGAAATGGTAAACGTAAAGGGGTAAAGTAGGGGTGGGGGTGGATTTATGCCAAACATAACAAAAATAACAACCCAAAAGAAACGTAAAGATCGTTATAACATTTTCGTTGACGAAAAATATGCCTTCAGTGTAGATGAAGAAGTGCTATTGAAATTTCATTTGAAAAAGGGTATGGAACTTGATGACCTGATTTTGGCTGAAATACAATTCCATGATGAAATCCAAAAAGCATTTACCGATGCACTTAATTATTTATCATACCGAATGCGCTCGGAATCGGAAATTCGCCTTTACTTAAAAAAGAAGGAGACGGAAGAGCCGATCATTAAAGAAGCGATACATAAACTATACAGCTTTAACTATTTAGACGACCTTGAATTTGCCAAGGCTTACGTACGGACCCATGTGAATGGAGGCAATAAAGGGCCCACTACCCTTAAGCTCGAGCTTAAGGAAAAAGGGGTGCAAGACAAGTTGGTTGTCGAGGCATTGAAGGAATACCCCTATGATATTCAGATTGAACATTCAAGGAAACTTGCTGGAAAAGCGGTCAAAAAGGAAAAAAACATTTCCGAACGAGCTTTAAGGCTGAAAGTTGAACAAACCTTGTTACGGAAAGGTTTCCCTAGAGATGTCATCCATGAAGCACTTGAAGATGTGACGGTTGAAAAGGATGAAGATGAACAATGGGATTCTCTTTGCCACCATGCCGAAAAAATGCAACGCCGATATAAAAACCATGAAGGCTTCGAATATGAACAAAAAATGAAGCAGGCATTATACCGAAAAGGTTTTCCAATAGAATTGATTGAGCGATATCTTTCCAATCCTGATGGGGATTAAGTGCATCGATAGCCAAATCACTAAATTTTGTTTAATATAGAAGTAAATTAATATTTCATTTAAGGAGTCATTTATATGAGCGACGTAAGATACAGCAAGTTGTCCGCCTATGAACTACAACAGGAAATTGCAGCGTTGACTGAAAAAGCGAGAAAAGCAGAGCAATTGGGAATGGTTAATGAATACTCCGTATTGGAACGAAAAGTGACGATGGCCAAGGCCTATTTGTTAAATCCGGATGATTTCAAAAAAGGTGAAATATATCAAATTGACGGAGATCCCGGAGTCTATTTCAAAATTGATTATATGAACGGCGTATTCGCCTGGGGTTACCGCTTAGGTGGTAGCGGTAAGGAAGAAGCACTTCCGATTTCAATGCTGAAATAAAAAGGAACCGGGGAAGAAACCCGATTCCTTCTGGTGTACCTGTTAATTCGATCGCTCGTTTGATGCTTTCATTCTTTCTTGAGGGTGTGTATTAATACTGCCATCTGCACGCTTTGAAGCATATCTTGCCTTTGCACGAGGCTCGCCTTGGAATTTATTATTGTTTTGGTTGGGGAATCCTTTTTGTTTATTTCGCAAATTTTTCTCCTCCAAGCATCAGATTAAAGAAAGAAGCGTTTCCGCTTACAACTAGTATGGGTATGGGACAGTATAGTTCATTCTGTAAAAATATTGGCAATGAGGTGGTTCTAATGAATGATTACCATGAAAGATTAACCAAGATACTGCTTGAGAAAAATGAACACATCACGTATGAGCAAGCTTTGACTTGGGTGGAATTATTATGGGAAGATTTCGAAGCGACCTATGCAAAGGCTGGGCATGAATATGCCGGAGAAGAAATGACATCGCGCGTTGTAAGGACCTGGATTGATAACTACGGTGAGCAATTCCACGAATTCATTGCAGAGAACCCTAAATATCGACAGTTATTAAATCAGCAGAATCGACTGCATTAAAAAAGCTGATTCCAGAGGGGTTCCCTGGAATCAGCTCTTTTTCAATATACAGCGACTACAAAATAATATTCAATTTCTTCTGCAGTTTCGCTTCGCTGAAGATCCAGCCGGTATAAGAATTCAAGATATTCAATTCGCTGTCTAAATGGACCACTGCCACAAACGGGTAATATCCATTGCTTCGGTATCTTAAATCGATAAAACGGACTTCATAATATTCTTTTATCTGTTCAATTTCAAAGCGGTAAACCGGGGAAAAGGACAGAAAGGCTGCCAAGTTGATATCCTTCTTGGCGGCTTCGAGAATTTCACTTTCAGGTAAGGGCACTCGATCGAACGTATCAAGAATCGTCACATATCCATTATCGGCTCGTGCCACATAATAATTCTTTTCGGTAATAACCGCAATTTTCCAGCGGTGAAAACGCATGGTCGGTGATAAAAGAATTTTCCTTGCTCCAGGAATTTGCCGTTTGACCACTTTTTTTATAAAAGCTTGTTCCCTGAATCTGGAAATGTAGTAAATGACGAGTATTCCGTAAATGGAAAGAAATAAATAGCCTGGAGGAAATCCAAAGCCCCATAATATCAGGCCGGCAACATGTATTCCAAAAATGAACGGATCAAATGTATTGATGACCCCTAAAGCTACCCACTTTGATGAAATTGGTCTAAGAGCCTGGGTCCCATAAGCATTGAATATATCCACGAATACATGAAGGAATACAGCTAAAAAGGTCCAAAGCCAAAGATGAAGGTAATTTGCTTCAGGTATGATGGCGAAAAGTGCTCCGCTGATAATCAAGGGCCAAAGTAAAACAGCGGGAATGGAATGCGTGATTCCACGATGATTTCGAATATATACAGCGTTATTCCTTAATTTTAAAACCGTGTCAATGTCTGGAGCTTGTGATCCCAATATTGTACCTGCTATGACTGCACTTGCAGTGACTGGGCTCTGCGCAATGACAGGATCTAATGTGGCAAGACCTCCAAGAGCAATTCCCATGACAAAGTGAGTACCTGTATCCAAAAAACTAACCTCCCTGCCACAATTTGAAAAAAATGGTCTTCTCTCATCATACCGTATTTATATATTAACCATCAAATGAATAAAATTTTTACTTTTTTTCGTGCCCGTTACAAATAAATGGATATGAACATGATATTAAAAAAAGAATGACCTACTATAGGTATTCCCATTTTTGATAAGAGTTTAACATCTTTGGAGGAACTGATGTGAAAGAAATAACGATCCCGACAATAGAAAAAATAAAAATCGAAGAATTTCAAAAAGATTTGGTTTCCTGGTTTCTTGAAGAACAAAGAGAATTGCCATGGAGGGAAAATAAGGATCCATACCGTGTTTGGGTTTCTGAAATAATGCTGCAGCAAACGAGAGTGGACACGGTGATTCCTTATTTCAACCGATTTGTGGAATGGTTCCCAACACTCGAGGATTTTGCCAATGCCGATGAAGAGAAAATCCTAAAAGCATGGGAAGGGCTGGGATATTACTCACGTGTAAGGAATCTGCATAGTGCCGTTCAGGTAGTGAAGGCATCCTATAATGGAATCGTACCGGATGATCCCGAGGAAATTTCAAAATTGAAAGGTGTCGGCCCTTATACAGCTGGTGCGATTCTTAGTATCGCATACGGCAAGCCTGAGCCAGCTGTTGATGGAAACGTCATGCGTGTTTTATCAAGGATATTGATGATATATGAAGACATAGCAAAGCCAAAGACAAGAAAAACATTCGAGGCTGCCGTCAGAAGGCTGATCGATCATGAACATACCTCTGCCTTCAATCAAGCCTTGATGGAACTTGGAGCATTAATCTGCACACCAGGTAAGCCAGCCTGCCTATTATGTCCCGTTCAAAGTCATTGTCTAGCATTTGAATCCGGGGTTCAGTCGGAATTGCCGGTGAAAATCCAAAAGAAAAAAACGCGGGATGTACCAATTGTAGCGGCCGTTTTAACGAATGAAAAAGGTGAATTTTTAATTCACAAGCGAGCATCAGAAGGATTGCTTGCAAATCTTTGGGAATATCCGAACTTCGAAAACCATTCATCCCTTTTGCATAAGCGCGATTTCTTCGAGAGTCGGTTTCAGGAAATGTATGGCGTCAAACCTGAAATCACTGAATCACTTGTGAGAATTGAACATGTTTTCTCACATCTCGTTTGGAAAGTGGACACATATATCGGAGTGGTCAAAGAGGCCATCAGTGAAGAGACACTTAGAGAACAGCAACTTAAGTGGGTGAGTGAAGCAGAGATGGAGGAGTTGGCATTTCCGGTTTCCCACCAAAAAATGATGAAGGCGTATAAAGAAAAAGAACGTATTGAATAAAGGCTCTCATTTGGTTATGTGGGGGGCATGGAAATGAGGATAGTCATTCAAGCATTCATGGGTTCAATCATCATTCATGCTTTATATTTTGGGAGTGCGGTAATGGTGGGGTCCATAAAAACGAGCCGATATAAACCGAACATTGAAAATGCATGGGAACAAGCAGGGGCGCTCCAGAATGAAGCGGTATTCGGTAAGGTAATTTCACCTTCTTTATATTCGTTAACATTCTTGGGGACAGCCCTGATTTGCGCAATGGCTATAACGTCTTATAATAAAATTGTGATTAAAAAAAGGCGCTAGTGATATTGGGAGCATGAAAGAGGATATCCACTAAGATATCCTCTTCCTTTTGTTGATTTTCAAAGCCATATCCGTATAGAATCAATCGTAAAGGGTTTTCGTTCCATGAGTATAATCGGCTTCTTGCCTGTTAAGTCCGCCTCTATTTTCAATTTCTTTGACGATTTCGCTATGGATACTCTGTCCTTCTTGGTTTAAATAAGGTACCATTTGTTGAAGGGAGTGATGAAAATAGGCAAGTTCGCTATTTTCCCAATCCGATTTTTTCATCATCGACAACTTTGTCATATCACGTCCAACATACATAACAGTAACACTCCTTAAAAAATGATTTTAATACTCGGTGTTTACTCAGAAAGGATGAATAAACGAATGGAACAAAAAGTGGCACTCGTTACAGGTAGCAGTAAAGGTTTAGGCAGAAGCACGGCAATAAAGCTTGCAGAGGAAGGTTACGACCTCGTTATTAATTATGCCCGGAGCAAGTCAAAAGCATTAGAAGTAGCAGCCGAAATTGAAGCGTTAGGGCGTAAAGCTCTTGTAGTTAAGGCAAATGTCGGTGACGTTGCGAAAGTGAAAAGCATGTTCGCGGAAATCGATGCTTATTATGGACGTTTGGATATTTTCATCAATAATGCAGCTTCAGGAGTGCAGCGTCCGTTGATGGAGTTGGAGGAATCCCATTGGAACTGGACCATGGACATCAATACAAAAGCCCTCCTTTTCTGTGCACAGGAAGCGGCGAAATTAATGGAGAGGAACGGCGGGGGGAAAATCGTCAGCATCAGTTCACTAGGGTCCATTCGCTATTTGAAAAATTATACAGCTGTTGGAGTTTCCAAAGCTGCGCTTGAAGCCCTGACAAGATATTTAGCGGTCGAATTGGCTGCAAAAAATATTTGTGTCAATGCCGTTTCAGGCGGTGTGATCGATACAGATGCCCTGAAGTCTTTCCCGAATCGGGATGAAATGCTTGCCGAGGCGGCAGAACAGACTCCGGCTGGACGGATGGTCGAGGTGGAAGATATGGTGAATACCATCCTGTTTTTAATTTCCGATGGAGCGAGAATGATTCGTGGACAAACCGTAATAGTTGATGGAGGCATTTCATTGCTTGTTTAATGTAACTGGAAAAATTTAAATGTTATTAGTTGGATAACACTCCTGGATAATGGTTATCTTATTATCGTGGAGGTGATATCAATGGCTAAAAACATGAATAAATCACAAGCAGGTACTAATGTTCAACAAGTGAGACAACAAAACGCGCAATCTCAACAAGGTCAAGGCCAATTCGGTACAGAATTTGCTTCTGAAACTAACGTTCAAGAAGTGAAACAACAAAACGCGCAATCTCAGCAAAAAAAAGGTCAAGGTCAAGCACAAGGCCAATACGGTACAGAGTTTGCTTCTGAAACTAACGTTCAAGAAGTGAAACAACAAAACCAAAAATCTCAAAGCAATAAAAGCCAAGGCTAATCGCCGATGAAAAGCATCCTTCTTTATGAAGGGTGCTTTTTTTTGCCTTTCATTGGATTCGACAAATGTTTCGTTGTGTTTACATTTTATGTCAAAGGAAAAAACGGATAAAAATAGAATATACATACTATAGAAAAAATACAGATTAGGAAGGTGCATTCATGGAGGAATTTAACCGGCTTATAAACAACCAGTTGAAAACGATGGATAAGCTTTTACTTTTACAATCCGAAATCGAAAGATGCCAAGATATAGAGAAGCAACTCCTTGCCCTGGAAGAGGAGAGTGAAGCAGTCACCATTCAGGAAGATATTCAACTCAAAAAGCAGGAATTGAAAAGTATCCATGATATGTTCGAGAAGCAAACGGAAGAAGTCATCCGTTATTTTCAGCAAGGACAGGCTGCCATACGATGAATAACCGGCTAATTTCTTAGTTAAAATGGGTGGATGGTCAGACTTTTTCGACTTATTTACACATTTTCACTGGGAGATTAGCCACTTTTGTTTTAAATTTATGAATAAATCGCTATAATATAGGAATATAGGGTAAATGGAAAAAAGTATATATTTTTAAATACACACAACAACTGCAAACGGAATAGGGCACAGTACGCTGTCAGGGTGTCTATAGAAAGTAGGGAGAGATAAATGGGGATTGTTCCTGCCGAAGGAGGAAAAATCCAAATCCATAGCTATAAACATAATGGACATATCCATCGTATCTGGGAAGAAACGACCGTTTTAAAAGGGACCCAAAATCTGGTGATAGCAGCGAATGACCGTACTATGGTAACGGAATCAGATGGAAGGACCTGGATTACGAGAGAGCCGGCGATTTGCTATTTTCATTCAAAGTATTGGTTTAATGTTATTGGTATGTTGAGAGAGGACGGGGTTTATTATTATTGCAATATCAGTTCGCCGTTCACATACGAATCGGGAGCATTGAAATACATTGACTATGACCTGGACATTAAAGTATTCCCAGATATGACGTTTAATTTGCTGGATGAGGATGAATATGAAAGGCATCGGAAAGAAATGAATTACCCGGATGCCATCGATTCAATATTGAAACAGAACGTAGACTATTTGATTTATATGATACGCCAGCGAAAAGGACCATTCTCCGCAGAGTTTATTGATAGTTGGTATGAACGCTTTTTAACCTATCGATGATAGAAAAGGCCTGCTGCATAATTGGCAGGCTTTTTCATTATGTATCGTGCCTACACATCTGATTCAATCTTTCAAGTATGCAGGAACCATTAAACCTCCTATAAATGTTTATGAAAGTTAGTGAATGAAAATCCTTTTGATAGTTAATCATCGAAAAGGAAAATATAATTGCATATAAGATATAAGATTCCAAATTGACTGTTATGGACTATTTTTATCATTTGGATTTAATGATTCAGAAAAGGAGGAAATCCGTGGGGAGCATTAAGAGATATTTGCAATTCGTCAAACCATATAAATGGCAGATAATCGGGACGGTACTGATTGGATTGCTAAAGTTCGCGATTCCGCTTTTGCTTCCATTGCTCAGTAAGTATATAGTGGATGACATCATCGGAAATGGTGACCTGTCCAAAGCCGTGAAGTCCGAACGCCTTTTATGGGCAATGGCCATCATGATATTCATTTTCGTTGCAGTCAGACCGCCGATTGAGTATTACCGTCAATATTTCGCTCAATGGACCGGAACGAAAATCTTATATGATATTCGTAATGATTTATTTACTCATATACAGAAACTGAGTTTTAAATATTATTCCAATACAAGGGTGGGCGAGGTCATTTCAAGGATGATCACGGATGTGGAACAAACGAAGAACTTTGTCATCACCGGTCTGATGAACCTTTGGCTCGATATCGCAACGATCATCATAGTGATAATCATCATGTTTACGATGGACGTGAAGTTAACCATTGTATCCATCATCATGCTTCCATTTTACGCATTTTCGATTAAGCATTTCTTCGGCAAGCTGAGAACCTATACAAGGATTCGGTCCCAAGCGTTAGCGGATGTACAGAGTCACCTTCATGAACGGGTTTCAGGGATGTCAGTCATCAAAAGCTTTGCGATAGAGGACAGGGAACAGGAATTGTTTGCGAAGCAGAACAAGAATTTCCTCGATAAGGCCCTAAAGCATACGAGCTGGAATGCTAAGTCATTTGCTGTCGTGAATACGATCACGGATATTGCCCCCCTGCTCGTGATAGGCTTTGCCGGCTATCAGGTCATTCATGAACAATTGTCACTGGGTACCATGGTTGCTTTCGTCGGTTTCATAGACCGGCTATATAATCCCCTTAGACGTTTAGTTAACTCTTCGACGACAATGACACAGACATTGGCGTCCATGGACAGGGTTTTTGAGTTTGTGGATGAGAAGTATGATATCGATGACGAACCAGGAGCGAAAGAGCTGAAGCATGTGGATGGCCGAATAACCTTTCAGGATGTATCGTTTGCTTATGACGAGAAAGAGGCACCCGTTTTGAAACATATAAATTTGGATGTTAAACCAGGGGAAACCATTGCACTTGTCGGGATGAGCGGCGGCGGGAAATCCTCCATCGTCAGTTTGATTTCCCGTTTCTATGATGTAACGGAGGGAAGGGTATTATTGGATGGGACGGATATCCGTAAATATCAAGTCCGCAGCCTAAGAGATAAAATAGGAATGGTTCTACAGGATAATATCTTATTTAGTGAATCGGTTAAGGCCAACATCCTTATGGGACGGCCTGATGCAACTGATGAAGAAGTATTTGAAGCGGCAAAGGCGGCGAATGCCCATGACTTCATCATGGGTTTAAAAGAAGGATATGAAACGAAAGTCGGGGAGCGGGGAGTTAAATTATCCGGAGGCCAAAAGCAACGGGTGGCCATTGCGAGGGTATTTTTGAAAAACCCGCCAATCCTTGTTCTCGACGAAGCCACATCCGCATTGGATTTGGAAAGTGAACACTATATACAGGAGGCGCTGGATATTTTGGCGAAAAACCGGACCACCATCATCGTGGCCCATCGGCTATCAACCATCACCCATGCCGATCGGATCGTTCATATCGATAATGGGGAAATTACGGAAATGGGAACACACGAAGAACTTATGAAAAAGCAAGGGCATTACTACAACCTATTTCAAGTGCAACAATTGGATGCTTAAGGAGAAAAGGAAAAACAATATACAAAAGAAGACCATTCCGCTAACGGGAATGGTCTTTCTTATTCTTATCCGAACCGTTGGATAAACGTTATGAAATCCTTTTTTCATGCAGCGTTTTTTTTCTGTCAGGAAGGAATTGCGGCAGATGCTTTATTCCCTCAGGCAAGGCGATGCCGAAGATGATCAAGCACATCCCGAACCATTGCAGTGACGTAACTTGTTCATTCAAGAAGATGACGGAAACGACCATCGCTGAAGGCAGCTCTGCCGCACAAAGAATCGTTCCAAGCCCGACACCCACTTTCGGCAAACTGACAGCAAAGAAAAAGAAAGGAACAAGAACACCCAACGTCCCGAGCAACAATCCGTAGTACCAGAGGTTCGTTTGGACAAGGTTCGTAACAAGTGTGACGGGGTTTGTCGTGAACACAGCAGTGAGCATTGCACCTGTTGCAATGTAAAACAACCGTTTCATGGAAGATTCCCCAACTGCGAATTGAGAGTTGCAAAACATATAAAGAGCAAAAAGCAGCGCAGATAATAATCCGAACAGTACACCTTTTAGGCTTAATGCAGAGAGCGGCTGACCAAAAATCGCCCCTGCAAATAATGTACCGATGAAGAGAACGAAAATGGCAATGAGTTTATTTTTATCCGGGCGTCTTTTATTTAAGAAACTTTCGATAAGGACGCCTATCCAGGTAAATTGAAATAAAAAGACAACGGCTATCGAAGCGGGAAGTTCTGATACGGAAACGGCATAGGCCTTTCCGACGAAAGTGGACATCATGCCTGTTATAAAAAGTAATCCGGCACTTTTCCATGAAACTTTATATTTAAACGAAAAAAGAAATAAAACAGATACAATCAACCAGCCGATGAGGTATTGACTGCCGACCAGTTCACCAGAAGAATGGCCATCCATAAATCCAAACTTCATCATGGTGGATAATGTGCCATATGAGATTGAACCAATTAACACCATTAAGGAATACTTCAAAAGTTGCATGTTTTTCCCCCCTATAAAAATAAAAATCGCCACCTGCCGAATAGGCAAGTGACGAACGAAAAAAGGAAATCCTTTTAAAATTCCGTCTCTCAACAAAAGCTGAGTTTAAAAAATTGTTTGTGTTGCATTCCCTTAGCTTAAAGTCTTTCTGAATCATTGTCAACTAAAAAAATAAGTAAATCCGTCTCGTGATCGTTAAGAAAAGGCGGCAATGATCCCTTTCATGACATATAAAAACAAAACCCCCCCCAAAAGGCAAATATGCCAAAGAGGGAGCTGGATTTCAATCACGATTCTGTTGGAAATCTTCCAATGAACCACGGTATTCTTCGTCTTTCATTTTACGAAGGTTAGGCTTTTTTTCTACAGCTGGCTCATCGTTTGGCTTTTGATTGTGAAGCTTGGAAAGCGCCAAACGATAATCCTGATCTTTCATTTTCAATTCATCATTGTCTGTCGGGACGATGATTTCGGTAACAGAATCATCATTTGAAGAGGGAGCGGACTCTTCAAACGAGTTCGCTTCCTCGACAACCGGCTTATCTTCAGGTGATAAGGCTTTGACATTGAATGTGATCAAGCACGTAACCGCTAAAATGGCAACGATGATAATTAGAATGATGCCCATTGAATCAAGCCTCCTAGAGCTCGTTTATGAATGAACGGGTGACATGGGCTACCCGTTTTCCTAATGCTTCTCCAAGCTGCAAGTCATTTTTGGTGATGTTGTCATCCACACCGGGCGGGCAGCTTATTCCTACACCATAGTAGGATCCATACAAGGCGTTTTCAGGGACAGTGCCGGGTAAGCCGACAATGATCATGCCTTGATGAAGCATAGGGGTGATTAAGTTCAACATGGTTGCCTCGAGTCCACCATGTACGGTGGCGGTCGTACAGAATACAGCCCCCACTTTATTGATTAGTGCACCTTCCGCCCATAGATATCCAAGTTTATCAATCCAAGTTTTCAAACTCGAACTGATTGTGCCGAAATGGCCCGGACAGCCCCAAATGATGGCATCCATTTCCTGAAGCTTATAAACATCAGCCTCGTTTACATGGTCAATGAGAACCTCGGCGCCAGGAACCGCAGCGGCACCGTGTGCTATTGATTCGGCAAGTGCCTTCGTATGATTGCCTTCACTATCGTATACAACATAGATCTTCATTCTTATTCCCCCATTTAGTTAAACCGATTTTTTTACAGGTGAAGGGAGCAAAGGTACATCCAATTTTTCTTGCTTAACTTGTTTGATGGCTTTGTCTTTCCGAACGTCACGTAAAAACAGTGAGAGAACGATACCGACAATTGCGAAACCAGTTGCCCAGAAGAATGCATCATTGATTCCCATTACATTTGCTTGACCCTGGATTTGGGACGAAATCAGTGACATTGCAGTTTCCTGTGCCTGCTCACTAGTTTGATTCATTGAACTCATGATGGATTGAACGATTGATTGGAAGTTCTGAACAAAGCCGGGATCACTCGTACTCATTTCCGTTCCTAAAGCCGTTCCATGGAAAGAAGCACGGGTTGTATAAATGGTCGTCACGAAGCTCGTACCGATTGCCCCGGTTACTTGTTTCAGCGTATTGCTCATCGCCGTACCATGTGTATTCAAATGCTTCGGAAGCTGATTCATCCCAGCTGTCATGATCGGCATCATCAGTAAAGCCATACCAAGTGAACGGATGGCATAGATGATGACCAAAGTCGAATAGGTCGTTTCTGTAGTCAATTTAGCGAATTCGAAGGTTGTAATAGCGGTGATCGCTAAACCAAACAATGCTAATGGACGAGGTCCGATTTTGTCGAATAAGGCTCCAGAGACGGGTGACATCACCATCATCACTAGGGCACCAGGTAACATCAATAGACCTGATTGAACAGGTGTGAATCCTCTTAGTGTCTGTAAATAAATAGGCAATAAGAAAATCCCTGTAAACATGGCAACTGTAACAATGGCCGAAATGATATTTGATAATACGAACATATCATATTTAAATACACGGAAGTCGAGCATCGGTGTATCCGATTTTAGCTGTTGAACTACAAATAGGGTGAGGAGGATAAGCCCTACGATGATGGTTCCCAGAACGATGATATCCGTCCAGCCTTTGGAACCTGCTTCACTGACACCGTATAGTAGTGAAGCAACACCTATCAAGGATAAAAAGGCGCCCATCAAATCCAATTTGATTTTCTTTGGTTCTGCTACATTCCGCATATTAAAAAAGGCAAGTGTCATGATAATCAAGCCTAATGGCACCATTGCGTAGAACATGACCCGCCAGCTATATTCCTGAATGACCCAACCTGATAAAGTCGGTCCGATGGCAGGAGCAAACATGATGGCCAGCCCAAAGATCCCCATTCCTTTCCCGCGCATTTCAGGTGGGAAGATAAAAAGAATGATCGTCATGACCAATGGCTGCAAGATCCCGCCGCCAGCAGCCTGAATCAATCGACCTGTAAGGATGACCGGGAAATTTGGTGAGATGCCGCAGATGAAGGTCCCAACCGTGAATAAAAACATGGCAGTAAGGAATAACATCCGCGTGCCAAACCGTTCTATTAAAAAAGCGGAAAGTGGAATCAAAGCTCCATTTACGAGCATGAAACCAGTTGATAACCATTGAATCGTAGTCGCAGCTACATTAAATTCAGCCATCATCCTTGGCATGGCGACACTGAGCAAGGTTTGATTCAAAATGACCATGAACAAACCTAGCATTAAGATAATTAACATGGGGGCAAACTGTTTCATTCCCTTGTTTTCGTTTACTGAGATTGTTTGAGAAGCCATTTAAGGAAAGCCTCCTTTCTGTATAACTGTGTAGCCGGTTTATTTTGTTGAAATTTTCACTTCTGCGTTCATTCCAGGCAGAACTTTATCGGATGGTGCTTTAATGGAAATTTTAACGGGAACTTTTTGCGTGACTTTTGTATAGTTTCCGCTGCTGTTCTGATTGCCCATTACTGAAAAGACAGACGTTGTAGCATAACCGATTTGTTCCAATGTTCCTTCAAAAACGGTATCGGGATCTCCATCGATGATAATATCGACGCTGTCACCTTTTTCAATATTCTTCAATTTATTTTCTTCAATATTAGCCGTTATGGATAGATCACCCATATTGATGGTCTGGGCAAGAGTTTGACCCGCTTGTACAAGTTGTTCATCATGCACTTGTGTTTTAACGATTGTACCTTGTGCTGCTGTTTTTACAGCTTCTTTTCCATCTAAAGAAGTTACGTTAGCCACATTATCATTCTTGTTGACACTGTCGCCTTCGTGTAAGTCCCAATCTGATAATTTACCGGCAGCAGGGGCAACGATGGTATATAGATCTCCTGTCACTTTTGCTTCATCCGTTTTAATGAAATTCGTGCTTTCATAATAGTAATAACCCCCACCGGCTACTACCGCCAATATAATAACCAAACCAATAACATTAATTAAAACTAAACGTCCTCTATTCACTTGTTTCGCCTCCAAAAAATATTGATGATTGATTCTTGTAGTCCTTTAAAATGCTTCATTGTTTTGTTAAAAGACACCAGCCTCCTATATCCAATGTTTATTTGTTAATTTAAATAAATATTAACTTTTGTAAGTATTAATATTATAAGTAAAGAGTTTAACAGTTTAATTAATTTTTGTCATGTAATTTATTCGGAAAATTAGTGGGAAATAAATACATATAAATAGTAAAAAAATGAATTTTTTTAAGTTTTAAGGATATTTGGCAAGTAAATTTGACAATGGAATGTCATTTAATTAAATTTAAGAGGTAGGATTGTCCTATATAAGGAGTGAGAAGGCTGGATTTTAAATGGGAACTAACCAATAGTATAGAAATGCAGATTTTTAGGATTAGGAAGAAACTTAGGGCTATCGTAGCGAAAAATCTTCAGCCTTATGGATTAACGTCGCCTCAGTTTTTCATATTATTGATATTGAAAAAAGAGGGGTCGATCAAATCGACCAAGCTGGCTGACTTCTTAACAGTAAAGCCAAGTGCGATTACCGTTTTTGTAGATAAGCTGGTCGAAATGGATTATGTGAAACGGCAGCCCTCTGAAAAGGATCGCAGGGTCATCAATCTTGAATTGAAAGAGGCAGGGGAAGCGATTTTGGGGAGAGTCCTTGCGGATCATAACCAATTGATGGGCAAGAACTTCAACTCATTCTCGGAAGATGAGCTGCAGGATCTTTTGCAGAAATTGGATACGATTGAAAAGGCTGCTGATAAGAACCTTTTGGATGATTGAATGAGGGGCCTGCTCGAAATAGAGACGAAAAAAGACGGTTCCCGGGAACCGTCTTTTTTAATCTTCTTCATACTGGACAGATAATTCGTTATCTTCCTTATGGAAGGACTGGAAGCTAACGATCAGCTTTTCAAGATGCTCCAATTGTTCGTCATATTCTATGACTGCAGAAATCAATGGTACAAGGCGGGCAGAGAGATGGCCCAGATTATCATGCATTTCGTCCACTTGATTTTGCTGTTCGAAAAAGTGAGCGAGCAGCTCTTTACGACTTAGACAATCCTGGTCCCAATCTTCAATCTCGTCGATGGACTTGATTTTTTCGATATGCAGTAATATCAATTGTTCATGCTTGCGGATCAAGGAATCAAGCTGCTGTAAGATGCTCCGTTGGAAATCTTCAGGCATTTGATATACTTCATTCTCGAATTTATGGACTCTCTTCAAGGTTTCAAACGCTTTTTTTGTCGTTATGATCATCTGCCGATAAACGACAAGCTTTCTTGCTTTAGCTACACTGTTCTTCTTGAAATATTCCCGTTCCTCTTTGTACATGGAATAGATATGTTCCAGATCGAGTAACTCCGCCTTCAATCGGCTGATGTCTTTTTTCAATAAAGTGTGTTCTGTAGCATGCCTTGTGCTGATTCTGATCCATTTCAAAATGTCTTCCGTTACATCTGTAATGCGTGTATAAAGCTTTGCTTCGTACTTTGGAGGAATGAAAACCAGATTCACGATGAACGAAGAAACGATTCCAAGCAAAACGGATGAGAGACGAATAAAGGCAAAATTCAGGAATTCCCCGTCCTGGCTTTCCATGATGGCAATGACCGTCACGATGGAAAGGACAATCGTTTTATCCATTTTCAGTTTTAAATTGATGGTTATGACAACCATTACGGCAAGACCGATTATAAAAATATCATTTCCGAACAACAAAACGAAGGAGACAGCAACCAATGCGCCGATGATATTTCCTTGAACTTGCTCCAACACCGTTTGATATGAACGGTAAATGGTCGGCTGTATTGCAAAAATTGCAGCAATCCCAGAAAGGACAGGAGCAGGAAGATTAAGCAGTTCCGATAGATAAAGCGCTAAAACAATTGCTATTCCTGTTTTGAGAATGCGGGCACCAAACTTCATATATGAGTTAATCCTTTCTTTGTGTTGTAATGGATCGTGGTAAGAAGAGGCTCTATTTATATATAGGCTTTTGCTTAAAGTTGTATTCTAACTTATTTGTTAGTACTTTACACTAAAATAAGAAGATGTAAACAAAAAGTAATATACAGGATTTTCCTAAGAGTTACAATAGTTAAAATCAAGTTTAATATATAAAGAAACGATAGGCAATTTCTTGATTGCTTTCAACTGTGTTTTTCCATCGTTTAAAGACTATTCTAGAGGTATATGACTGGAAAAGGCTGATGCTCGAATTGAAGAGCATCAGCCTTTATTAATATATCTTCGGCATCACTCCGTGGATACGGCAGGATCCGCCTGTTCTTTAACTGGAACGACCTGAAGGAAGTGCTCTCCAGGATTTTGAAGCAGTGTCTCTAAAGAGGCCGCTTCTTCGGGTTGGCCATGATCTTTCAAGAGGGCCGTGTATTTGCCCAGAAGTTCAGCCACATCCTGCAGGCCTTTTGCGGATAGGGGATCAATGGAAATCTTTGCCCCTTTCGCAACCCGTTTCTTAATGACCTCTTTGGTTAATCCAGATTCGGGCTGTTGCCGTAAATAAACGACACCGCCTGTCATCCCTGCGCAAATCCATGGACCGGGATCACCCAGAACTAAACCTCTTCCATTTGTCATGTATTCAAAAGCGAATCCCTTAATATTGGAAGTTACCGCAATATTACCGTTTTCCTTTTCAGGAAGCGGTTGTTTCAATAATCCCCCAATGATCATATCCGCTCCGGAAAGCCGGATTCCCGCCCTGGCATCGGCATCGCCTTGGGCAATGAGGAGACCATGCTGTGCACCGTAACCAAAGCCCTTACCGACGGAGCCATTGTAGAACTTCCCATCTTTTCCTGGAGATTTAAAGATGGCAATATTACCGCCAATCGATGTTTTGCCAATGCCATCCTGGGCACCGCCATTCACGCTGATTGAAATTCCCTCCGTATTGTATGCCCCAAGTCCATTACCCGGGATGGAACCATCCTGGTAGGATAGGTGAACGGGAGGAAGTTTTTTGTATGATCCATCCAATCTGCCCCTAACGCGGTGACAGGACACCCTGCTGCCGAGTACACGCTGCTCGGAAGTGATCGAGCTATAGCTACGGGATTGCTGCAGATCATCTACATGCGAATCAAGATATTCAGCGCCAACAGCTACCTGCATGGAGCCTTCATTCAAATATGCCGCCGTTTCTTTATGGGAGAACGGTGTTATATCCAGGTTTTTCAATAAATAGGTTAAATCCAATGATTGTTGACCTTTAACTTGCTGTAGCAAATCGGAACGTCCGACGATATCCTGAAGATTCTTCACCCCAAGTGACCCGGTCAAAGATTTGAGTTCTTTTGCAAATGCACTGAACATATTCGTTAAACCTTGAACGGCTAAATCAAATTTTCGTGGAACAAAACGGCGCAGCCCATGTTCTTTCGCCTGCGCTTCCGATTCAATTTGGGTGGCGATTCCCACATGGCAAGTATCAAGGTGACATCCGCGGCACGTCGTACAGCCGACGGCAATCATCGAAAGGGTCCCAAAACCTACACGGTTTGCACCAAGCAGCATTACCTTCAATACATCCATCGAGCTTTTTAACCCACCGTCAGCCCAAATTTCAACATTCTGTCGGATACCTGACTCAAGCAGCGCATTATGGGCCGCTTTAACACCAATCTCAACTGGTAGCCCGACATGTGCGAGTGCATGGATCCTGGCAGCACCCGTTCCGCCATCAAAACCAGAAAGCGTTATGATATCGGCCCCCGCTTTTGCGACACCGACAGCAATCGTACCAATGTTTGGAACGACTGGTACTTTGACGGCAACTTTCGCTTTGTCATTTGCCGTTTTTAGCTCATGGATCATTTGGGCCAAATCTTCAATTGAGTATATATCATGGTTATTGGAAGGGGAGATCAAATCGGAACCGATTGTTGCATTTCGGGCTTCTGCGATTTTCGCTGTGACCTTGGAACCGGGAAGGTGACCGCCTTCACCAGGTTTTGCCCCTTGCCCAATTTTAATTTCCAATAGATTTGAAGAGTTCAAGAGTTCTGCATTGACACCGAAACGGCCGGAAGCGATTTGCTGTCCGCGGGATTTCGGGTACTTGCCCAGCATATCCTTTATTTCCCCGCCTTCACCATTCATGCTGATCATGCCTAACCTCTCGGCAGCTTCCGCATAGGCCCGGAAAGCAATCTCATTTTGTGATCCAAAGGACATGGATGCTATGACGAACGGCAATTCCTGTTCGCCGACCGAAAGACTGACTTCTTCAGAAGGGATGGAAGCATCCGAAGTTTTTAATGATGTCAAGTGGCGGATCGTCGTAGGATTGGATTCTTCCTGTTCGGTAATCTTTTCGCGATACGCATCATAGTCACCGGTTGAAGCAACTTCTCCAATAGACTTCCAAATCCTAGGGAACAGATGGAAGGTCTTACCCATCCGTTCTTTTTCATTTCCGTAATCTTCCGCCCGCTGGATGGCATCTGCCTTGATTTTATCAAAATTATAGTCCAGATCATTGGATCCGAAGAAGTTAGCCACATTTAAATATTTCGCGATTTCCTCATGTAAACCGATGCTTGAGAAAAGTCTTCCATAGCCGCGCAGCTCATGAATGCCAATGGTCGATATGACTTTCTCAAGCCCTTTCGTCAAGGAGTTATATAGGTTGGTAACCCCCTTGATGTCATCTGAAGATAAGGAAAGGAACATATAATAGGGGCTGATTAAGTTTGCCCCAAGACCATAAGAAACGATGATATCATGCAGTGACCTTAGCGATGCTGAACGTAAAAGGATGGAACAATCACGGCGCTTGCCTGTGCGGACCAACGCTTGGTCGACGGCTGAAGTGACAAGGTGGGGATCAAGCCAAAGGTTGCCGTTTTGATGGGCAAGGGCATCATCCAGAACGAGCAGCGTTTTTCCTTCATCCACTGCATTGATACTTTCATCCGTTATCCTGGTCAAGGCATCCGTGATGTTTTCAGCCTCATTGAACGTGCTTGAAATGAAGTGCACGAGTTTTTGATCTTGGTTATATTTAATGAACTGATCATAGCTTGGCTGCGATACGATTGACGAGCACCCATAACCCGTTGATCCTTCAATCAATAACGGAGTCAGCAGCTCCGTGACATTTCCAGCATTATTCGCTTCGAATAGGGAAGGACGTTTTCCGATGATGGTTCTTGTTGAGAAGTGCTCAGTTTCCCGGTCCCGGTCGATCGCTGGGTTAGTTACAACGGCCACACTTTCCTTGATGAAATCAGCGATGTTGGTCCGCTGGGCATTAAGTGCTGCCAGCGGCGCATCGTGACCAAGTGAACGAATAGGCTCAGCGCCTTTTTCGGCCATCTGTTCCACTAATTGTACATGCTCCCTTTCCCACCCAAAGGCTTTATATTGACCATTATGAATGGCTTGCGTGTTTGTCATGGAGATAACCTTTTCAAAAACTTGGGGCTGTAAGCGGACTCGGTCATTGGAAAGGACGAAACGATCATTGAAGAGTTCAAATACTTTATCCTGATAATCTTTGTATGTGTACAATTCAATACGGTCGCCGTTCCACTTCAAACCGATTTTTTCCCCTGGACCCATCGGTTTCGGATCTCCGGTATATTCACTGGAAGGGATGATTCCTGGTTCGGAAGTGAACATATAGGATGATTCCGTTTCAATGTTCCAAAGTGGGCGCAAGCCTAAAGAGTCGACAGAGAACACGGCTTCATCGCCGAAACGGGAGATGATGCCTGCCGGACCTTGTGCAAAATGACCCCATGCTTCCCTTAAATACGTATATAAGTCTTGTAAGTGCTCGGGATATTCCTTGATTTCATTGATGATTGGCGGAAACATAAGATCGACAGATTCAAATAAAGAGTAGCCATGACGGCAGATGAAAGTCTCGATCGTCTTGTTTAAATCCTGTGAGTCGCTTCCATCTTTAGCGATGGGAACTCCGATCATTTTCGCTTCATCACGCAATTTGGCGATGGTATTGATTTCGCCATTATGACCAAGTACACTGAAAGGCTGGACCCGGAAGAAGCTTGAGAGAGTATTAGTTGAAAAACGATTATGTCCCAGTGTCATGGTGGAGGCAGCCAAAGGGTCTGCAAGATCAAGATAATAGGCAGGGAGCGTATCCCCCGCACCCATCACTTTGTATACCGCATGATGCTGGCTTAATGATGCAACATGGATGAAATCACTTTTTTCGATGTCGGAAGTCAGCTCAAAAAGAACATTTGAGAGCTCCTGGTTATTATTGATGGTGGAGGAACAGGCAAATTGCCAGAACACTGGGTCTTCTTGAATGGCAATCGGTCCCAATGCCTCGGAGCGGTAGGTTTTATCCGTTTCGAATATCAATGAGAGACCATGCTGGAGCAGTTTCTCCTTGACTTCGATTTTTAAGTCGTTAGCTTCTGTTTTTTTGCTTAAAAATAAGTGGCCGACAATGAAGGAATCTTGATCGACGATGCTTGAATCGACATTTACCGCTTCAAGCTTCTTTTTCCAAAGAGCCCGGGGAATATCGATATGGATGCCGGCGCCATCGCCCTCACCATTGATGAAGCCGCAGCGATGGTTCATTTTAACCAAGGCGTCGATACAGGCAAAGATGTTTTCGTTAGTAGGGATTTTCTTTTTTTCGATGCAGGAAACGATACCGCAGGCATCATGTTCTTCCTTGTGAAATTCTTTGAATGTAGCAGGTGTCCATTGTTGGGCCATATATGTGGCTTGAATAAGGTTTCCCTTATTCTCTGCCTTTCACCTCCTGTAGCATGTGTTTAATGGGGGAAATATTAGTAAACCCGAACAATAGTCCAAGTTTTGATAGATTGAAAGAAAGTGTATAAATGTATCCATATCATATCATTTAAATATTCAGAAATCAATTTTTTATACAATGGGATGGATGCTGGGAATGATGGGATTTATGTGGGAAGTGGCCTCAAATGCCAATGTTAAAGATTTATTACAGGGAAATAAGAAACCCCCAAGATTGATGTACATCCTGAGGGTGTATAAAAAATGCATAATTATGCTGATTCGATTTATTATATTAGGTTTTTGAATGCATGTTCAACCGCTTTTAGAGTATAAGCGATATCGTCATCCGTGTGGGCAATTGTCAAGAACCAGGCTTCGTATTTGGACGGTGCCAAATTGATTCCCTGATTGAGCATGAGTTTGAAGAACTTAGCGAACATTTCGCCATCCGTATTTTCCGCCTGCTCATAGTTTACGATCTTTTCTGTGGTGAAATAGATCGTCAATGCCCCTTTAAGGCGGTTGATGGTGATCGGTACATTATATTGGCGGGCCGCTTTCAGGATACCTTCTTCAAGGATTTTACCCAGCCGGTCAAGCTCTTCGTACAGACCCTCTTCTTTAAGTACTTCTAAGCAAGCTATCCCGGAAAGCATGGAAGCAGGATTTCCTGCCATCGTACCAGCTTGATAGGCAGGTCCCAGCGGGGCGACAGAATCCATGATTTCTTTTTTACCGCCATAGGCACCAATAGGAAGCCCGCCCCCGATGATTTTTCCGAGCGCGGTCAAATCGGGTTGAATTCCCAAGTAGTCCTGTGCCCCTCCATACATGAAGCGGAACGCTGTGATGACCTCGTCGAAAATGACGATTGATCCGGCTCCGTGCGATAATGAAATGACTTCTTCCAAGAAGCCAGGGCTTGGTTCCACGATTCCAAAGTTGCCGACGATCGGTTCTACCAGCACGCCTGCAATTTCAGTGCCCCATTTATCCAGTGCTTCTTTAAATGACTCGATATCATTGAAAGGTACCGTGATGACTTCTTGTGCGATGCTTTTTGGAACGCCGGCAGAGTCCGGTGTACCTAAAGTGGACGGGCCGGAACCTGCAGCGACAAGAACGAGGTCGGAGTGTCCATGGTAACAGCCTGCAAACTTGATGATCTTATCCCGTCCTGTGTAAGCGCGGGCAACGCGGATGGTGGACATGACGGACTCGGTTCCTGAATTGGTGAAGCGGACTTTATCCATGGATGGTATGGCTTCTTTCAACATTTTGGCAAATTTGACTTCATGTTTTGTCGGTGTGCCGTATAAAACGCCCGTTTCTGCAGCTTTAACGATGGCCTCCGTAATGTGTGGATGCGCATGACCTGTGATGATTGGGCCATATGCAGCTAAATAATCGATATATTTATTGCCATCAACATCCCAGAAATAAGCACCTTTGGCATGATCCATCGCAACCGGTGAACCGCCGCCTACAGCTTTGTAAGAACGGGATGGACTGTTTACCCCGCCAACGATATGTTCTAATGCCTCTTTATGTAAAAGTTCCGAATTACTAAAATCCAATCTTAAAACCTCCTAAAAATATAAACATATTTCCTCTTTATCATAGCACTTTTCCGTCCGTAAATCTGGGATGGAAGGCTAGGAAATGTGATTAGTTCCCTGGTGGAAACGCTGCAGCCCTAGAACATCAGGATTCCGGGCCATCATTTTGTTCCGGAAATGGGCGCGGATCCCAAAACTCCGGTTATGAAAGTAAGAATGGCCAAGATGGTGTCAGGGTTTTCGATGTCGAATGATTGGCGGTTCATTTCGCCCTGGGCTTGGTAATAGATTAGATGGCCGGTTCCTTTCTCTTCATTAATGCAAAGATGGAAACTGATGGGTGTGCTTTCGATCGACCCGCTGGAATCTCTTTGGATGACCTGGCATAATAATTCACCGTACTCATCTTCATAAAGGAAGTCATATCGAAGGTCGAAAACGACCTTTTCAATTTGGGATAGTAATAATTTTTTGATATTCATAGCATACTCGTCTCCTTTATTATATGTATCTGATACAATGATCATTTCGCCCTGAAAATGGTATTTGGCATCCGAGCATTTTTATTGTCTAAAAAGGTTAGGTTGGATAAACTAATTCATTAGGACAAGAGATTACGGAGGATGTAACAGGATGAGTGATGCAATTCAAGTGAAACAGCTTCGGAAGGAATTTAAGTCGGCATCAAGCCGTTCTGGTCTAAAGGGTGCCTTCCGGGATTTACTTACAAGAAATTATAAGATCGTCCCTGCCGTCAATGATATCAATTTTACTGTAAAAAAGGGTGAGATGGTAGCTTATATCGGTGAAAATGGTGCAGGGAAATCGACCACGATCAAAATGCTGACAGGTATTTTGGAACCGACAGCAGGTGAAATCACGGTCAATGGAATGAATCCACATAAAGAAAGGGAAAAGTTCACTCAGACAATAGGAGTCGTATTCGGTCAGCGCTCACAGCTTTGGTGGGATATTGCAGTTCAAGAATCCTTTAGGCTGCTAAAAAAGGTCTATAAGGTAACGGATGAACAATATAACGATCATATGGAACATGTCATCAAGACGCTCGATATCGGACCTTTGCTGGACAAGCCAGTGCGTAAACTTTCACTTGGTCAGCGGATGCGCTGCGAGCTTGCGGCAGCCTTGATCCATAATCCGCCTTTGCTGTTCCTGGATGAGCCGACGATTGGACTTGATGTACTCGTGAAAATGAAGATTCGTGAGTTCCTGAAAGAAATCAATGAGAAATATAATACGACGATCCTTTTGACTACCCATGATTTAGGTGATATTGAAGCATTATGTGAGCGCGTAATCATGCTTGATGAAGGACAGATCATTTATGATGGGGAATTACAGAGTTTGAAAGATAACTGGGCTGAGGAAAAACAAATCCATTTTCAATTCATCGAGCCGATCGCATTGAAGGAATTGCAATCATTGGCGCTCCCATTTAGTGCCAACTGGGTTTATGATGAGAAAAATCAAACATACATTGCCTTGTTGAAAGAAGAAAGTGATCATATTTCACAGCTTGTTTCGGCTGTTGTAGCTCATTTTAAAATAAAGGACATCAAAATCCATGAAACGTCCATTGAAGAGATTGTTCGCAACATTTACGAAGAAGGCACTGTCTGACTCTCTTATCATTAAGAAACAACGTGTCTATCAAGAAGGGGGAGGGCCATGGGAAAGTATCTTGCAATGATTCGCATGCGTTTTTTGATGATGCTTGCGTATCGAACGGATTATTATACCGGCATTTTAATTTATAGCATTAATATCGGTGCCTATTATTTCTTATGGAATGCGATATATGGAGAAAAAAGTTCCATCGAAGGACTTTCAAGTATGCAAATGACAACCTATGTCGCGGTTGCATGGATGGCGCGCGCTTTTTATTTCAATAATATTGACCGCGAAATCGCCACTGAAATTAAAGACGGCAAGGTCGCCATTGAAATGATCCGGCCGTATAACTATTTAGGCATGAAAACGATGCAAGGACTTGGGGAAGGGATATTCCGTTTCTTCTTCTTCTCGATTCCAGGAATGCTGCTGGTAGCTTTCATTTTTCCTATAGAATTACCGCACGAGCCGGCTACGTGGGGGATGTTCGGCATTTCCTTGCTGTTCAGCTTCATCATCAATACACAAATTAACTTATTGACGGGGATCACTACCTTTTTCTTATATAATAATGCCGGATTGATCCGGGCTAAAAGGGTTATCATTGATTTATTTTCCGGTCTGCTGCTGCCCATCAGTTTCTATCCGGTATGGGCGCAGGAAGTGATGAAATATTTACCCTTTCAAGGGATCAGCTATGTACCAAGCATGATTTTTACGAACGGGTACAGTTCAGGCGAAATTGGCATGGCGCTTTTACAGCAGATAATTTGGTGCATCATTCTCATAATACCGATTCAGCTTTTATGGATAGTCGCAAAAAAACAGCTGATTATTCAAGGAGGTTGACGGGATGTTTTATGTATCGATGTTTTTTCAATATGTGAGTCAATATATGAAAACCAGATTGCAATATAGAGCCGATTTCTTCATGGAAATCCTATCTGACCTGCTGAATCAGGTCGTGAATCTGGTATTTATCTTAGTCGTTTTTGGGCATACCCAATTTTTAAGCGGCTGGAGTCGTGAAGAAATCATATTCATTTATGGATTCTTCCTTATCCCATTTGCCCTTTTTTCTGCCTTTTTCAACATCTGGGATTTTAATGACCGCTATATCGTCAAAGGTGAAATGGATCGGATATTAACAAGACCGATACATAGCCTGTTTCAAGTCATTTTAGAAAGAATCGAACTAGAAGCGTTATTTGGTGTTGTGACCGGTTTGATCATTATATTCTATTCGGGGATTTCATTGGATCTTCAGCTTGCGTGGTATGACCCGATTCTTTTCATCATTTTTGCAATAGGCGGGGCCCTTGCTTATGCAGCCATATTCGTTGCGATAGCAAGTATTGGGTTCTGGTCGGATGCGAAAACATCCATCATGCCAATGATGTACAATATCGGGAACTACGGGCGCTATCCAGTTGATATTTATAATAAGGTCATCCGTTTTGTCCTTACATGGGTGCTGCCATTCGCGTTTGTTGGTGTCTATCCGGCATCTTATTTCCTAAGAAAAGAAGAGTGGTATGCATATGCATTTGCCACACCTGTAATCGGGGTTGCCTTTTTCGTGATATCCGTTTTCATATGGAATCAGGGAGTGAAGAGGTACCGCGGGGCAGGGAACTAAAAAAACCCCTTCAACAGCATTCATGTTGAAGGGGTTTTTTTTTAGTTCCGTTTTTTCTTTCTTTCAAAATATCTTACTTGTGCTTCAACATATTGCTGCTTATCCTCTTCCGTTTCCGGAATGACCTGAGGTACGTTTGTCGGTTTACCGTCTTCATCGATGGCCAGCATCGTTAAAAAAGCGCGTGCCGTAAGCTGTTTTTCACCGGTTAATAGATTCTCACGCTCCACTTTTACGAATACCTCCATTGATGTGCGATGAGCACAGGTGACATAAGCTTCAAGGTTGATCACATCCCCTGTCTTGATGGGTGCCAAAAAATCAAAAGAGTCGCTTGAAGCAGTCACAACGGGTTTTCGACAATGGCGCATAGCTGAAATGCAGGCTATTTTATCAACATATGCCATTACTTTTCCGCCAAAGATGGTATTGTGATGATTTGCATCCGGTGGAAAAACAAGGTCGGTTAAAAAAGTCCGTGACTGCTGTGTTGGATGGCAACGTTCTTTTCAATCATTGGCCTGTTGGTTTGGCTAAAAGGTTTTCACGGACGATTTTTGCTGCTTTGACCATGTTTTTCAGGGAAGCGACGGTTTCCGGGATACCCCTTGTTTTCAGGCCGCAGTCGGGATTGATCCAAAACTGGTCTTTATCCAATACCTTGATGCCCCGTTCAATCATATCGACCATTTCTTCCACTGCGGGCACACGCGGGCTGTGAATATCATAAACACCCAGGCCAATCCCTTTTTCATATGTTTTTTCCTCGAATGCGGAAGCAAGCTCCCCATGACTACGAGATGTTTCGATGGAAATTACATCAGCATCGAGGGAGGAGATGACATCCATGAAACTGTTGAAGTCGCAATAGCACATATGCGTATGAATTTGGGTTGTATCCTCCACGCTTGATGTGGATATCAAGAATGAATTCACAGCCCAGTTCAAATACTCGTCGCGATCGCTTTTTTTCAATGGCAGACCTTCTCTAAGTGCAGGCTCATCAACCTGAATCATTTTAATTCCAGCGGATTCCAATGCAATGACTTCCTTTTCCAAAGCGAGTGCCAGTTGATAACAAACATTCTCCCTTGAAATATCATCACGGACAAATGACCAATTCAAAATCGTAACAGGACCAGTAAGCATTCCCTTTACCGTCTTCTTCGTCAGTGATTGTGCGTATACACTTTCCCTGACTGTCATCGGTTCAATGAAATGGATGTCGCCGTAGATGACTGGTGGTTTCACGCAGCGGGATCCATAGGATTGTACCCAACCCTTTTCCAGAAAGACGAAACCGCCTAACTTATGGCCGAAGTATTCAACCATATCCGTCCGTTCGAATTCCCCATGAACGAGAACATCCAAACCGATTTCCTCTTGGATTTCGATCCACTTGCCGATTTCTTCGTTAACGAATGTTTCATATTGCTGAGCGGACCAATCTCCTCTTTTGAATTTCCCGCGAGCTTGTTTAACTTCAAGTGTCTGCGGAAAGCTACCGATCGTAGTCGAAGGAAGGAAAGGCAATTTGAAAAATTCCTGTTGTTTTTGGTAACGCTCTTTAAATGGAATGTGACGGCCGGCGGTCCTGGTTTTAACCTTTTCGACTTTCGATTGTACAGTTCCATGATTCCGTGCATTTGAACTTGCTAACGTTTGAACCGTAAATTTATTGGCATCGACTTTTTCGGCGATTGCTTCAAAGCCTTGATTATTCCCTTTGACCAAAAGTGTGATTTCCTCAAGTTTCTCATCAGCGAAAGCAAGGGCCTGTTTCACTTCTTTTGAAAGAACGGTTTCATTACGAACGGTCACTGGTACATGAAGCAGGGAACAAGAGGGCTGAAGCCAGATTCGGTCTTCGGCTACCTTTTTCTTAAGAGTCTCGATCAATTGAATTTTTTTCGATAAATCAGATAGCCAAATGTTTTTTCCGTCAATCACACCTGCAGCAAGCACTTTGTCCTTCGGGAAGCCGAATGCTTCAAGATTACTTAAATTCCTCCCTTTATCATGTACAAAATCAAGACCGATTCCTTGGACTTTTAATTCGATGACTTCTTGGTAGTGTTCAACGGCATCAAAGTATGTTTGTAGCATGATGTTCAGGTTAGGTGCTGCTTCGTTCAGCTTTTCATAGAGGTAAGTAACAGTTTGCATATCATCTTTGGAAATGGATGAAACAAGAGAAGGTTCGTCCATTTGTACCCACTTAACGCCTTCTTGCTCCAACTCCCGCAGGATTTGCGTGTATAGGGGAAGCAAGCTCAGGATGATACCAGGCGTCTCTTGTTTATTGAACCCTTTGGAAAGGGAGATGAAGGTAAAAGGTCCGATCAACACGGGCTTCGTTTCAATCCCTAGCTTTTCCTTGGCTTCCCGATATGCTGCAAGTGGTTTATTTTCTGTTAAAGTCAGCTGTGGCAGTTTTAATTCAGGGACAATATAGTGATAGTTCGTATTGAACCATTTCGTCATTTCGGAAGCGACTTCGTCATTGTTTCCGCGAGCCATTGAATAATATACGGAAAGGGGAATCCTACCGCCTTCATAGGCTGAATAACGTTCAGGAACAAGACCGAACATGACGGACATATCGAGCATTTGATCATAGAAAGTGAAGTCGTTGACAGGAATGATATCAATGCCCCGTTGCTTCTGTTTTTGTAAGTTGCCTAAACGGATTGCCTTTAGTTGTGCCGTAAATTCCGCTTCATCGATACTACCTGACCAGTAAGCTTCCAATGTACGTTTCCATTCACGATCTTCCCCGATTCGAGGGTAACCCAAACTACTGCTTTTCAAAATTCCCATCCTCCTACATTCATTTTATTGAACAATAAAAAAAGCATCCCCAACCTTCAAAAGAGAAAGTTAGAAATGCTTAAAATAAGAGGCATCCAGAATGCCCCTTACAATTATAAGGTCCCTAACACCTCCCTATCTCCCGTAGGTTAAAACAGTGTTGTCGAAATAGGCAGGTCTCCTGACTTAGGGATTATCATTAGCGGCGGGCCTTCCCGATCCTTTGATCAGTGGCATATTGGATGGCGCTAACACTCCCATTACAGTGGCGGGACCGTGCCGGAATTACACCGGGCTTCCCTTTTAATCCTAATTTAAAATTAGGAACCTATTTCCACATATGAAATTTTACAAAACCTGACTTTATAAACTGTTTGCGGGCTAAAGATTTATAAAATAAAAACTATTATAAAAATTTAGACAATCTTAACATATCCGACCAAAAGGGTCAACATGGAAAAAAGATTCGGGAAAAGTATCCGTTTATTGGGTGTGTGGGTGATAAGGATGAGGTCTGTACCTAAAAAAGAATATATTGTTTGGACAGGGAGTATGTATAGAGGGAGTGGCGTTTTGAAATGGGGCGTGGGGGATGACTTTCTACATCTTGATTGCAGGAATCATTTTTTGCATGGTGATGAGCATTCGTACGTTATTTCTTGTTGAGTCGGGAGGAAAGAAGTTTTCTCTGGAGGATATGCTGTGGCTTGGCAATTTATATGCGACGATATTGGTTGGATTTGCACTGATTTATTTATTATACGAGCTTCAGAATCATTCGGTGATTCTTGATATGGGCAATCGGTTGGATGGTACTTTCTATGAACAGTTGAAGACTTCCTTTTACTTCAGTGCGATGACGATGTTTTCTGTAGGGTATGGAGATATAGCCCCGATTGGCATGGGCAGGATGATAGCTACCATTCAGGCTTTCATCGGGTATACACTGCCGGCTGCGTTCGTGATTCGGACAGTTATCGATTTGGAGCAGAAAGATAGGAAGGATAAATGAAAGTTGTGTTTCTTTCGATTATTGGGTACTCTTACCATAATGAAAGAAATGGAGGGTTCACTATGACTGTTAAAATTGGAGAAAAAGCACCTGATTTCAAACTCCCTGCAAACAATGGTGAAATGGTTTCCCTATCGGATTTTAAGGGGAAAAACATTGTTTTGTATTTTTATCCAAAAGACATGACCCCAGGTTGCACGACGGAGGCCTGTGATTTCCGGGACCATAATGAGCAATTCGAGGAATTGAACGCGGTCATCATTGGTATTAGCCCAGATCCAGCGGCACGTCATGAAAAATTCATCGAAAAGCATGGATTGCCTTTTCTGCTGCTGGCTGACGAAAATCATGAAGCGGCCGAATCATTTGATGTGTGGCAATTGAAAAAGAACTTCGGCAAGGAGTATATGGGCATTGAACGTTCAACTTTCCTGATAGATAAGGCTGGTAAGGTAGTCAAAGAATGGCGTAAAGTAAAAGTCAAAGGCCACGTCGAAGAAGCGCTTGAAACTCTTCGCGACCTCGAAAAATAAGGGACAGGCAGATGAAGGATGAGCGAATAACGAAGCTTGCGGCCAGGCTGATTCATCATTCGATACAAATACAGCCAAAAGAGAGAATCCTCATACGAGGGCATATCAACACGAAACCATTATTGAAAGAGCTGATTGATGAAATATACAGAGTGGGTGCTTATCCATATGTAGAACTCGAAGACGATGAGATAAGCCGCCACCTGTTACAAGGGAATGTGAAGGAACAACTTGACACATCTTCGCAATGGGCTCTGAAAAAATATACGGATATCGATGCAGTCATCATCATTACAGGGGAAGAAAACGATGTGGAAATGACTGATGTTCCCATCGAGAGGCACCGTCTTCAAGGTGAGGCCATGAATTCCCCCACTCTTTTCTATGTAAACAACCGACGTTGGGTCTTACTTAATTATCCCACCAACGCATCAGCGCAAAAAGCAGGCATGACCTTCAACAGGTACCAAGACTTTCTGTTGAACGTATGCACCATGGATTACGGGAAAATGGAGGCGGCCTTGAAACCGTTAAAACAATTGATGGAACGGACTGACAAAGTCAGGATCGTTTCACCAGGGACAGATTTGACCTTTTCCATTAAAGGTATGCCGGCCATCATATGTGCCGGAAAAAAGAATTTACCGGATGGGGAAGTGTTTACGGCACCCATAAAAGATAGTCTCAATGGAAGGATATCCTTCAACACACCCACAACCTATGAAGGAATCACCTTTAGTGACATAGCATTAAACTTGGAAAAGGGAAAAATCATTAAAGCAACTTCCAATCGTGACTCTGAAATGAACCAAATTCTGAATATTGATGAAGGGTCCCGGTTTATCGGGGAGTTCGCAATTGGAATCAATCCATACATATTGGAACCTATGGACGATATATTGTTCGATGAGAAAATAAACGGGAGTCTGCACTTGGCTATTGGGCTTGCCTATGAAGAAGCGGATAATGGAAACCGATCATCGATACATTGGGATATGGTCTTGATTCAGCGTCCCGAATATGGGGGCGGTGACATCTATTTTGACGACGTCCCGATTAGAAGGGATGGCGTTTTCATTTTGCCGGAATTACATGCATTAAACCCAAATTCTTTAAAATAAAGCCTTTTTTAATAAGGGTAAGGCTTTTGTCCAACTCAAAAAGGGGACACCTGAATATGCTTTATTAAGGGAATACCTCCTCAGAGAAAGTTGCGCGGGACACATAGAGCCCGTGTTTTTTTATGTTAATTAAAAGGGAGAGATAAACATGTTAATACTTTCGACTGTCATTCCGAATGAAGGCATCCAAACGAAGATGATGGAAGCTTTTCCTGATTTGAACTTCATTTATCAAAAAGGATGGACGGATGGGCCGCTTCGTGAAGCGGAAATCCTAATTACATATGGTGAAGACTTAACTGAAGAAATCATTGGGAAAGCGGCGAACTTGAAATGGATCATGGTCATGAGCGCAGGGATGGAATTAATGCCATTTAAAGCCATTGAGGAACGTGGCATTCTGGTGACCAACGCAAGAGGCATTCATAAAATCCCGATGGCCGAGTATACGATAGGGATGCTTTTGCAATATGAAAAGAAATTGAAACTGCTTATGAAGAATGAAAAGGAAGAATTGTGGGATAGAAAGATTGAAGTAGGAGAATTGAATGGCAAGACTATGCTTGTTATTGGTGTCGGTGCAATTGGAGGAGAGGTGGCTCGTCTTGGGAGAGCCTTTGGGATGACGACTATGGGAGTGAACAGGAGCGGGAAGCCAGTGGAATCCATCGATCACCATTATACTCTGGATAATTTATTGGAAGCCATACCGGGAGCCGATTATATCGTATCCGTCCTGCCAAGTACTGATGAAACGAAGGGCCTTCTGGAAAAAGAGCACTTTAAAGCAATGAAAGAATCTGCAGTATTCGTGAATATTGGCCGCGGCGACCTGATTAACGATGAAGTGTTGATCGAAGCGCTGGATGCCGGGGAATTGTCTCATGCCATCTTGGATGTATTTGATCCGGAACCTTTGGGAAAAGGGCATCCGTTTTGGAGGATGGAGAATGTCACAGTCACACCGCATCTATCAAGTAAAAGCGGAGAATATTTACCAAGAACCTTTGCCATTTTCGAAAAAAACATGCGTGAATACTTGAAAGCTGGAAAAGGCTTCACCAACGTAATCGACTTAACTAGGGGATACTAAACTCAATGCAAAAATGGTAAAGATTCAATGTGTTCATGAATAAACTAAAAAAGAATGGTTAAGCCATTGAATTATTGACAAATTCAACGCATAAAAGGTACACTATTTATAAATATTATAATTTAAGAATTCATACTTAATGAGAAAAAGAGGTGGATGACGGTGTCTGAAGTTCAGTTAAAAGAAGCGTTGGATTCCTTAAAAGATACCGGTGTAAGAATAACTCCTCAACGCCATGCGATACTTGAGTATTTGATAAGCTCCATGTCCCACCCTACCGCGGATGATATATATAAAGCGCTGGAAGGCAAGTTTCCGAATATGAGTGTGGCAACGGTTTATAACAACCTGCGTGTGTTCCGTGAGGTAGGTTTGGTAAAAGAACTTACGTATGGTGATTCTTCTGCAAGGTTTGATTTTGTAACGACGAATCATTATCATGTAATTTGCCAAACTTGCGGGAAAATTGTGGATTTCGATTATCCTGCATTGGATGAAGTCGAGCATTTCGCTGCACAAGTCACCGGTTTCAATGTTAGTCATCATCGGATGGAAATCTACGGCGACTGTACGGATTGTGCGAAAAAAGAATCGCATTAAAAAAGTTCCTCCACTTGGTTGGAACTTTTTTTATGTTATCAAAAAATGATACAATTGTTAATGACTTCTTGAAAGGGAATTCAGCTAGCGGAATTCCTCTAGTCATGCAGGCTTTTCCGGTTGTATTTTTCGTTGAATTCTTCGCCTTCCAATTTTTTGTCAAGTGTCAATGGTTCTTCACAATGCATGCAAATATCTACACGCCCCAGTATTTTTGTATGTTTGCTGCAGTTAGGGCAGACAACCTGGATCGATTTTGTAGAAAGCATTCCAATCCAAAAATAAACCCCTGTGCTTGCGATGATGAATAAAAGGCCAAGCACCATGAAAATCGTCATGACAACAGGATTCGTTTTGAAGAAAAGCCCAAGGTACATTACGATAAAGCCAATGAAAATCAAACTCAAAGCAAAAGTACGTATTTTATTGATTTTGCTAGAATATTTAGCCATGGATTGTCCCTCCTAAAATATAACTTTAACTATAACATAAACAATGGATGGAACAAAAAAGAAATAAAGGATACATATTACTTTTAAGTTGAAATAGTTTGGGGTAAGGGAAATAAGCAGGAATTTGAAGAGTTTTGTCGAAAATCTAAAAAAAAAGGTTTTGGAGGAATTTATAATGGAAGATATCCTTCGCCCGATTTATCAAGAGCGAGCAAGTTTAAAATCTACACTTGGAATCTTGTTAATAGAAAAAAGAGATGATAATAGCCCGATTACCGATACATTTGACTACATCCTTTTTGTAATTGCAGACGAAGCCGAAGAGGCCGTGTTTTTAAAACATTACACTTACCAGGATAAAAAGGCAGCCTTGCATATCGTAAAGGAAGACCAGTTAAAAGAATGGCTCCTATTAGGCACGAACCGCAAAGTGGTTGACTGGATATATAACGGGAAGGTCCTTTTTGACCGGAATGAATATTTGGCTCGTTTGAAAACCGAGATCCGTGAGTTCCCCTTCTATGGAAGGAAGTTAAAGATGGGGATGGAATTCGCAAAGTTAATTCGCAGGTACATGGATGGGAAAAGCTTCTTTGAAAAAGGCCATCATCTTGAGGCATACAACCATATCGTTCATTCCCTGCATCACTTGGCCCGTTTGGAAATAATTGAACAAGGCTTTTATCCGGAGGTTACGGTCTGGAACCAAGTGAAGCATATGGAACCTGAAATCTTCAAGTTGTATAAAGAATTGATCAGCAGTGAGGAAACTCTCGAAAAAAGATTGGAGCTTCTATTCCTTGCGAGTGAGTTTCTTATTTATTCTAGGACGAATGCGGGTTCACAGCATTTGGTTGAAATAATGGGGACGAAAGAAGAACCGTGGACGATTGCGGAGCTAATGGAGCATCCGGAAGTAAAGTTTTATTCAGTCGACCTAGGTGTTTTATTGGAATATTTGATAGAGAAGAAGGTAATCGATGTCATCAAAGCGGAGACAAAAGGGCACGAGGTATATCATCGGTTTTATCGGGTATCAAAAAACTTTTAAAAAAATGCAATTTTATTGTTGACCATTAATAATATAGGTGTTATATTAATACATGTCGCTGCGGGACATCAGCTTTCGCAGCTTCATCAAAACGAAAATAACTTAAAAAAAATAAAAAAACATGTTGACAACGAAGTTGGAAACATGATAAGATGTAAAAGTCGCTTACGAAGTAAACGACAACGAAATTGCTCTTTGAAAACTGAACAAAACAAAGCGCCAACGTTAAATTTTAAGTGAGCACACACTATCAAAAAAGCAAATGAGCAAGTCAAACATTTCTTCG
>NZ_JAGGQN010000078.1:0-31020 GCF_018613275.1 Bacillus sp. ISL-4 | reverse complement strand
AAATATTGACTCAAATCCAAAGTGGTCTTCTTTAGTGCATCCTATTAGCTGGTTTAGTTCATTAAGGAAGACAAAAGATTAGCGTTTTTATAAAAGAATACTCCAATTTAATAGTAGTATAAGGGCATGTTTTGATAATCTTTTTTCTAAACATGCCCTTTCTATTTATTTATCAAAGTTTTTGTTTAGGTACTCTGAATAATCATAGTACTTTTTTAGTTCAATTAGATTAAGATGGATTAGTTAATCATTACTATATGAGAGAAAATTAAATTCTTCAATCCGGTTTAACAAGTTTGGAAAGTTAATTATATATTGGGGTGCAATTGCGTCTTTTTCCAAGAACTCATGAATATGGAGCATTGTGTTTGTGATGAAGTTTACTGAAGTCAAAAGCCGCATTGCCTAAGATGGATATTGTAAGTACCCGTTCTCTACGAAAAGTCATAGACCCATTGAAAAAGATTTGGTATTCTACAAATGTACATATAAATTCATAAGAACTAACGGGGTAGGGGAGAAATTAAGATGAAAAAACTAGCAAAGGCATTAACTGTAGGAGTATTAGCTCTAGGATTACTGGCAGGAGTTGGAGCAAATAAAGGAGAAGCTGCAACAGTAACAAAGCCGATCGGTTCAACTTTCTATAAGAGCGCCTTAGTAGGTACTACCTATAAGGTTCAAGATTATAAAGGTAATTCAATTTATGCAAAAACAACTAAAGCTGTAACGTTAACTCCATATGCAACAAATAAAAACTTTTCATATGCTACAGTAACATTTGTAGATTATGATAAAGTAGGAACAAAGTGGGTCAAGTATACAAAAACAGCCAGAGGATATTTCTTTACTCCCATTAAAAATGGTATAACTTTCAATGAATATACGAATGTAAAAAAAGGAATGACTTATAATCAAATGGTATCCATCACAGGTGAATATATGAAACTAGATTCAACATATACCTCTGGCGGTATTACCCAAAAAGATTATGTCTGGAGCCGTTACAGTGACACTACTGACACAAATGTTTATATGGTTTTTGAAAGCAACAAGTTAACATACAAAAGTTATTCTGTAAGTGAATATTAATAACAAAAAAGTCCCTCTCGTGTGAGAAGGGCTTTTTATTTTTATTATTCCAAGTATCATCAGAAGTGTTCATCAAATGTCCGGTGGTCTTTCCTATGTCGTCCAACATCAATCTAGAAAAAAATAAAACAAAAAACGGTTCTCAAAATAAGGGTAAAACATCTAACATATGATAAGAAAATCGCTCGAGCCGAGATGACATTGACAAGGTTAAATCGTTTTGTTAGGCTGCTATACGTCCCCAAGAAAATAGTAAACTTTACAGAAGCTTTGGCTACGTTATACGTTATTTTTTACAGCCGGGAAATATCCCTCACAAACCAGGCAACATAAGTCTTTCCCTCTGTCATGGCAATTCTCTCTTATCGATTAAATTATTTTTTTAAAAATTCACATCTCCATTAGAGGAAGTTACACCAAAATAGACCCTTTGGGAGCCAAAGGGTCTATCGTTTTTCACTTTTATTGTTTATGTATCATTTTATTCAGCTAAAAGTTATGTTCTCTAAGTCCTCTCCCGGTATCGGCCCCACCTACGCCAGATACTATGACAGCCACACATGCCATCCAACCCATTTTTATTATAACAGAAAGCGCTTACATTTTAAAGGATTACTAGAAAACAAATTTCGAATCCCTTATGATCATTTGACTTCCTATCTTTCAATTTAGTGTTGCATGGATGTTCCTCTTAGTAGTTTCTCAGCTTCAAATACGTGAAACGTTATCCTCTAGGTATTCAAGTGAGATACCCCTTCTTAATGCTGATTGTTCCATTATTCTAATTCATGATACATGGCATCAGACAAGATTCCCTTTTCAATGTTCTTATTTATTTCAAAATAAAACCCAGCCAATAATTCTAACGGTAATTTGTCGTAAAGGGAACTTTTTTCTTTCACCATAAATCACCTCCTAATTAACCATACAAAAAAATAGTGTAGATTGAAAGATTTTTTTTGTAAGTAATTTACAACGTTTAGTAAGCTTTAATGGTCTCAATGAATCTGCGGTAAGTTCAGGTTGCGCCCAGGATCGATATTTTTCCAGTGACTTCCCTATGATAGCCGTTGTAACACCAGTAATACGTGTATATTCAGGATTGATCATTCGTTCATACCCATTATGATCAATTATTAGAACACCGTCATTGATTGACTCTATAATTGCTTTCCACCAGCCTATGCTGTTTTCACTAATTGAAGCTGTGTTTTTATTATTTGATTGCTCTTTCAAGGAATAAACTCCCTTCACCCTTATATACTATTGTTAATACAAAATTACCTCATCATTTAGTTCATTTTTCAGCTTTTTTCACCTGGATCATTTCTTTGATTTTCTCTCTAAATTTCTCATTCGTGAAAATATCCTGTGTGGTTGTTAAGTGTCGCTTGGCATGTCTGGAGAAGTTAGTCGCTGCCAACCACTGACCACAATATGGACATGGAAGCTGTGCGTCTACTTGCCATTGTGTCGTGACGAATCTATTTGTATTTGAATGACTTCTTTTTGCAACCTTTTTGACTACCTCTGTATTCACATCGACTACACCATCATTCATTTTGTATTCGTCCGTGATTGCTAGTTCTCCAGATACCCTTTCATTCCCTGCCATTTCACGTTCTACCAGCAGACAAACCGCTTCACTGATAGATAAATTCAGTTCGTCACAGTAACCTTTGAAATCACCATACAAGCTTTCTGGAATGCGTGCGGTTAATACCTCGGTCTTTTCTCTTCTTCTCCGATTACGTGCGAATTGTTCCAAGTATGTCATGCAATTCCCTCCTAGATCATCTTATTGACTTATTCTGTATTCATCACCATACTTCCTTCAACTCTTCCTGTATACAATTCGAATCATAATCAAATCACTTTGAAACATTTATTTTGGATTACCTTGTATACTTGCATATTAGATTGATATATATTCTATCGAGGTTTTTACTAAAATAATGTATAGGCAAACCTCACTAGAGCAACAAGATAAATTGTCTCCTGGAATCTATGATGATTGTTCTTTTTAACGCTCATACCGAGCAGTTTTTTTGTTCAAATTACTTATGTATTCCAGAACTAGAACGATGCCACGTTGAATGAGAATATGTAATTCAACACCTTTATTCTGAGTGCAAAATAAAAACGACAATTAAGTCGCCTTTTCTCTATCTTTTTAATAAAAATCTTCTAGCTGCTAGTTTTGTTGTACCTCCCATAGCCCCCATGGTTCATCCCCCTGCCCGAACCAGATGAATACCACATGTTTCTTAGAACCGATGGTGATTTCTTTATTATTTATAAATAAAAGATTAGATGGAGTTTCCCCATTACTTAAATCCTCGCCTTTTTTAAGTGTCAATACTAGATTTGAAAACTAGTCTAAACTAATCTAATCTAAAGATTACTGGTTGATGCAACTTTGCTCTGTTTTGAGCACCTACTTTGTTTAGCTCCATATAAGACTTTAACTTAAATTTCTTTTACCCTACTGCCTTCAGAATGGAAAAATATAGATATTCTCCTTAACCTTTGCCACGTCCTAGGAAGTTTCCTTAAATACGTTTTATGAAGTCGCCCTTCCATTAACGTTTTAATAAAAATCTTCTAGCAGCTAGTTTTGTTGTCCCACCCATAGCTCCCATCATGCCTCTGCCCGACCCAGATGAATACCACATGTTTCTAAGGACCGAAGGACTCTTAATCAAGAGAATACAGCATCCCATGAGTAATAGAAAATTAAGAAATGTAAGATTTTCATTGATTAATATACTTAAAGCTATAACGAATAAAAAGATTTTGGAAAGAATCGTAACGATCTGACTTAATAATTCACGCCACCAAACTCCTAAATATTCATTATCATCCGCAATAACAGACACACAAGCAAGCGGACTTAATAAATATAGGAACATAACATCCGCATGAAATATCGCTACTGAAAATAAGAATGCAATAAACGCTATTGCAAAGACAGCTAATAATATAAGAAGAGCTGCCCCTTGGAAATGAAGGGTTTCAAAGTTTCTGGGTTCTAACATAGCAGCTATTTTTTCCTTACTAACCTTACTTCCTTCGCCAATCATCCAGTTTCCCATATTATAAGCAACTTCTTCTAATAAGATTTTCTGAACAAAAGGCATCGCTGGAATCAGTAGGGCGCTTTTTAACGTATTTACAATCACAGGTCCGTAGGCAATGGCATCTCCTGCCGCATTTCTTGACATAACCTCAATGATTTTATATAAGATGATCGTTACAGCTATCGTTGAGGTTAGGGCAAGCAAAAGATTATTGACGGATGAAAGGAACGCTACTTCAGCGTTTTGCTTTAGTAAAAGGTCATTACACATTAAAAGTGCCCATTCAATAAAATCCTCTAGCATTCCCTGAATGGCTTCTACAATCTTTTCTTTAAAATCAAACAAATTGATTCACCTCTTATTCAGGATCCTTTACGGTTACGATTTTCCAAACCTCTTCCTGTTTATCTAAGGTAATCAATTTGTGATCAAATCCACTACGCTCTATATCAAAAGTGAATATCTTCTTTTCTTGGTCAAGTGAAACATCTTTAATTTCTGTATTATGTGTAAATAATATATTAGATTTTGTTTCTCTATTACTAAGATCTTCTGCTTTATTAAGCGTCAAAAGATAAAGTAACCTCTTTTGATCCTCTACTTCTAAATCTTTTGAGAGAGCAGCAATATTTTTTTCTTTTATCTTCTTCCAAGCGGTTACATTTGCTTCATCACTTGTTTTTGCTTCAGCCACCTTCTCTTGATCCCCAAATGAAGTTAACACACTGTTTATCACTTCTGTCGCCTTTTCTTGCTCAACCTTTGGATCAAAGCTTTCACCGCCTCCATTACAAGCAACCAGTAATAGAAGTAAAATGAATGATGGTATAAACAACGTTACTTTTTTCAACTTAAGATCCCCCTTTTTTTGATGGATTGGTACTAGAAGTAGCATTCATTTGAGAAAAGAAGCTCATGGCCAGTTCCTCTTGTCTTTCAGCCTCTTTTTCAGCTTTTACGACCTGTTCCTCATGCATTTCAACGTCCGCTTTTTCTAGTGTTTCTTGCCGTTCCGTTGATCTAAAATACTCATCATATTCCTCTCTTTTCCCTTCAAGCCAATCCAGCACTTCTTGTGATGGTTTATTCTGATAACTTAATTGGCTTACACGTAATGAGCTCGTTACATTTGGAAACAGGACATATTGGTAGGCTTTTTTAACCCTTATTGGGTGTTTTCCAGTGATGATTACGATAGCGTCATCTTTATGCATCGTTAAAATTTCATCGACATTCATCAAGTTGCGTGCTGAATAAGAAAAGCTTGAGGAAGAAGACGAGCTGGATGATTGTCCTTTTGATTTTGAAATTGAACCAGTTTCCATTTTTGCGGTGGTTTTCCCCATTAACTCTGAAAAGTATTTAGCGGTTGTTTCATTGACATTCCCTAAACAGATTTTTGTTCCACAGTTCCCTAAAATGGATTCTGCTTGTTCCCGGCCATACTTCTCTTGCAATTGAGTGATGCTTTGAACGATGGTCAGTACTCCAATGCCGTAACCCCGGCAGGTTGCCAAGAATTTTTCATAGTCGGGAAACTTCCCTAAGTTCGCAAATTCATCTAAAATAAAAATCACTGGTTGAGGCAGCTTTGCTCTGTTTTGAGCTCCTACTTTATATAACTCCTGAAACATTTGGTTAAAAAATAAATTAATTAACCCTTCCCATGTAGAATCCATAACGGGAATAATCACATATAAGGCCATTTTCCTTTTTCCCACATCGCCTAAAAAGAAGTCGGAAAAGCTTGTAAATCGAGAGACCGAACTTGAAGTAAAGTCCCCTATCGTCGTAAGTAAAGAAATAATAATATTCGCTCGCGTTTTTTCTTGGGATTTTTTAAATCCTAACTCATAAGCCCTTCTAGCTGGATGTGATTTGTCCATTCTTAAAAACTGTCCATCTAGCTCACTTGCTCCGTCTTTACTTGCTTCTGGGTCAAATTCCTGTAAGAAATCTAACAAACCCGTCATGTTTCTTTGTTCGGGCGGTAATTCATGAACGGCGTATAAAATAAGTGCTTTTAATAAACTAAATTGGGCATTATACCAAAAATCTTTTCGTTTTGGGTCATTTTTAGAAGCGATTATGGCATTCGCTACCGTGGAAGCCTGTATTTCCTCTCTAACGTAATCGAAGGGATTATATCGATCTGAGTATCCCATTTCTGAAAAATTCACCACATGGACTTCATAGCCTTGTCTACGTTTGACTTCGGAAGTTAGTTCATAGACCTATAGTGATAGGTAAGAGTTTGAAATTATCTCCGTCTTTTCCCCCACTTCACACCGTACGAGCGCGTTTCCGCGCATACGGCGTTCCATCGTTTCCAACTGACTTATTTAAGCTACGTTGTTATTGGTTCATTGCCAGAAGCTTCTCTCAGTGAATTCAGTTTATCCATTTGTTTTCTGTTTAGATTGAAGTACCTTAGGTACTTAGCGATTTTATCAACACTGGTGATGTGAATGAGCCTATGTACGAATACATCAATCGTAACTAGGTTGGAGTATTTATCTGACCCTTCTTTTGTCCTCGGTATAACATGATGACAGTGGACACGGTCAATTCCAATCGGCTCACCCGTTACATAACATCTTCCATATTGCGCGACGTACTTTGAGATACGGTTATCGTTGTACTCAATGCTCCTATTTTTTGAGTAGGTGTTCATCACTTGTGTTAGAACATCTCTAGGAATCGCTTTAAGACCTTTGTGTACTTTACTGCGACCAGCTCTTGTGTAGTTACAGATACTTTGACTAAAATTCCATGGGTTTTTATGATGGACCCCTGTAACTGGTAGGAGTGGCGCTTTTTGTACTGTGTAAATCTTAGTGCTGAGTTTAATGCCTTTAGCTTGCTTTCTAAACTGTACGCTTGTTTCACTGAATTTCACCATTGAAGCGTTCTTTTTCAGTCTGGCTTTCATGGATTTTAAGAGAGCGTAATTCACATCTGTTAAATCCATGTAAATTGTTGTGGCATATCTATAGTAGTTTTGAATTCCAACAAGGGTAATATTGAACCTCTTTACTGCATCAGCAGTAGGTTCATGCTGTATCTCTTTAACTCTGTTCTTTAAGATTCTCTTCGTTTTTGCAATTGACTTGTCACTCATTGATGTTTTCGAAATATAGCCATATCTAGCTTTATTTTGTTTAACAATTTTGAGCTTAAAGCCTAAGAAATCAGAAGAGGTTTTCTTCAGGTTAACTACGCTAGATTTTTGTTCATTGACTTCTAGCCCCAGTCGAGATTTAAGAAAGTCAACCGTCGCATGATAGAAACGTTTGGCTTCTTGGTATGTACGACACATGATTTTAAAATCATCAGCGTAGCGTACGATGTAACCAGCTTTAAGCTTTGTATATTTCCTAGCATACTGTCTGAATCCAATAGACGTAGCCCGATGGGGCTTATATGTTTCACATTGGCTACTTATCCACCAATCTAGTTCATTCAGAACTATATTTGACAAAAGTGGTGAGATAATTCCGCCTTGTGGTGTACCTTTATTAGGAACTCCTTCGCCTTGTATTTCAGATTTTAGTAACTTGGAAATAATGCTTATAAGTGATTTATCTCTTATCCCTAAAGTCCATATCTGTTTTAGCAATTTTCCATGACTGACATTATCGAAAAATCCTTTAATATCAATGTCCACACAGTAATGTTGTCTACCTACGTTTACAAGGCTCACCATCCTGCTAAATGCATGATGTGTACTCCTATTTGGTCGAAAACCATAGCTATGAGGATGGAACTTTGCTTCACAAATTGGTTCGAGTACTTGAAGAATGGACTGCTGAACTATTCGGTCCCAAATCGTTGGGATACCTAGCGGTCTTTTCTTATCAGACCCTTCCTTTGGGATAAATACTCTTCTCACTGGTTGTGGCGAATAATTCTTTAGCCTTTTTCTTACTTCATAAATAATATGGTCATCATTTAAATGCCATATATCCTTGATGGTAAGACCATCAGTACCAGCCGTTTTACTACCCTTGTTGGTTTTAATGTTACGATATGCCAATCGTATATTTCTTTCTGAACCAATAATTTCAGTTAGCTTATAGAAGTTGTTACCGTTTTGACTGCTTGAATAAAGTCCGTCATACACTTTTTGCATGTCGTAATATTCATTGTGTCGCAACTTGGTTTTCTTCAACATGGGCTGTAACCTCCTGTCTTATCTGGAGAATTACATCTCTTAGTCTTACTCGAAACCATGTATGAACCATTCTAGTAACTGTCAGTCTTCAATCGACTAGTGGCCATCCCTCCACGTTCGTTACACGTTTCATAGGTACTATGCCACCACTTTCACTGCTATAAATCTAGGTTATACAAGTAGGTACTATCCCTATTGCTTTCCCTAAAAACCGTTTCATTGGATAGCAAGTCCTCAACGTTAGCAGCTTACCACGTTCCGTTATTCCTATCTGTACATACACCATTAGGTTTCCCCTATGAGCCTGCTACCTTTAATATCGCCTGTAACGATATATGGACTTTCATAAAGGAGAGTCTTACTAATCCACAGTAGCGACACTTATTTGTGTCCGTAAGCCTTTCGACTTACTCCCGATATAGACCCGTACCATCAGGGATTCGTCCGCACAAACCACAGATCGCATCTGGTTCATTATGTGCATCCTAACCATAGGTGTTTTTTAGACTTCCGGCTTATGGGATACATCGACCACCTCTGGACGACTTTCGAACTCATAAAGAGTTTACGGTATCTCTCAGCCGACTTCACCGAGCTTCATACGATTATAGTTCTTGCCAACTGCCTCGCATGTCGGAGTATTAAAGGAAGCCCTTCAGGGCGTTACCCCATCATTTGACTTCTTGGAATAACAGTTCATCGCTGAACTATAAAGTTCGACAATGCCTAAGCTTTTCACTTAGGAACGTGTCGCGCCGCCTTTGGGATCTGTTACCACTAAGGAACATTCTTTTTCATGTAACACATTGGGCACAACATACCCTTGTGTTTTGGATGAACCAGGGCCCCCGACTACAAAGTGGTTTCGGTTTGGAAGATTTGAATTCGTTGGCTGCACAATCACTGAATGGTTTAAAACGCCTGCTATGATCCCATTATTTTTCTTATAATCGGAAGCCACGTCATTTCTCCCCTTTCGAATCTAGCATACTCGCATCAAGATCCTGCATGAGCTGTTTGGCTAGAACCTCAACCGTCTCACCATGCGTAAATATTTCGTGCTTTTGAGCAAATCTACTTGAACCATGAACACCGTATTTATCTGCTAATTCATATTTACCCTTGCCGCCCTTCGTAAAAAAGACCATAAAGACGGCTAATACGATTACAGCTGCACTACCAATGAAGAAAAGTGGATTCTTCTTTTCAATCATGGTGGTGGATGTTCCAATAGGGTTCATGAGGTTTTCAATGACAAAGGCCATTAACGGGGCACCGGAAATGTTGGCTTGATGTGCCGCAAGAAACGGAAGGATCCCCGCTATGTTGATCACAATCAGTTCGAATATGGCTAATAAAAATGCCATTAACAACAGGCGTATTCCCATCACTTTCAAAAGGATCCACTCCTTTTTGATTACTTTCAATCTATACAAACTCGGCAAAACACTCGATACACTCAGTTCTCTTCAAAAGGTTCGAAGGACCCCATTAACTCTAATTTATCAACAAGCCTTTTCTCTCCATCCAAAGCGATCGTGACCTCATACAGTTGATTTTTCCTTGGGAATGCACTCCCACCTACCGAGTATTGTGTTTCCATCTTTACAAGCGCTTTAGCTTGGTCTTCTTCAATAGCACTTAGATAAACATGTAAAGACTTCACTTCATTTTTGAATTCAATTTCCATACTGCCCATTTCTCCTGATGCTTTCAATTTTGAAATAACGGACTCTGCTAACCAATCTTTGACCTGATCAAAACGTGAAGCATAATTTTTGTTATCGTAATTAAATAGTCCTCTAAAAGTTTCGTCTACAAAGCTTTTAATCTCTTCACTATGTTCAATTTCATAATAGGTTGCATTCCGTTGAAAGGTATTCAGTTCCTTGTCTTTTGCATTCACTTTACTTTTCAACTGAACCATCTGTTTTTTGGTTTCGATATTTTGATCTTCTGCTTTGGTCATCATGGCCTTTTGACCAACATACATAAATCCTAAAATCATATTCGCTAGGAGGGATAGTCCTAACAACGTAGCGAAAAATTTATTCATGGTGTTTTCCTCCTAATGGGACACTCTACCAAAACCAACTATATGAGATTTCCAGTAAGGCGAATGTATGTCATGGATTCCAATACCCGAACCGTTAGAATCAAACATTTTGCCATCTCCTATGTAAATCCCGACATGTGTGATATATTTGTTGGTCTCATAAGTTCCAGTAAAATAGATAAAATCACCTGGTCTTGCTTCAGAAGGCGGGATTTTCGACGACACATCATATTGTTCTTGAGCAGTTCGTGGTAGCTTTATCCCCACCTTAGCAAATATCCATTGTGTAAATCCCGAACAATCAAATCCTCTATGGGGATCTGAACCTCCCCATACATATGGCCAGCCTACATATTTATTCGCTTCTGTGATAATCGCATTAAATGCTTGTTCCCCCAATGGGGAAACATCTTCACTCCCGACAGCAATTCCCGTCGGCATTAGATTTCCCATCACTTTCTCCACGTACGTATAGTCTCCATAGCAGTAAGGTGCCCTCCAATCCGAACAACTCCATCCTTGTTTTTCAGTTTGGGCCAATGAGAATTGTTGGGCTAAGTCAACTGAATGTTTTTTTCCGTTTGAAGAAATAAAACTCAGGTAACCAGAACCAAAATTGTATGACTGAACAATAGCTGGGAAATCCACCCCGTTCTTTTGTCCATCCTCTAACACCGACTTAAAATGTTGAACCCCTAAATTCACGGACATTACCGGGTTTTGAATGGCGTTTGGCGGTAACCCGACAGATTCAGAACTTTGCATAATATCCAAGGTTTGTGAGTTTCCTATTTCTTGATACATGAGGGCCAAAAGAAAATCTGTGTATTCCGGTATTCCGTACTTCGTCGTATATTCTTGAAGCAGGCCCTTCCATTGTTCAATATGAGGTGGAACATTAGCCGTTCCAAATGGCGAGTTTATATACCCCTTTCGCTCCTCTTGAGTTTGAGTTCCGAGTAATAAGCCCGCCATTAATATTAAGGAGAATACGACGCCTATCGTAATTTCCTTCCAGTACCTGACGACAAAAACGGTTCCCTTCACAGCAACTGTTGCGGACACTTAATTAAAACCCAATTTCTTATCAAGTTTATCAAGTTCTGTTTTATATGTTGTGAGCTCCTTATTCTTTGGATCAAGCTGTTCCTTAATATCTTTTGATTTCCCGTCTTTCTTTTTCTTTAGATTCTTTATTTGTTGTTCTAATTGAGCTACTTGGTTTTGCAATTCGTTTTTCCTAATCGTCACCGTTAATTCTTTGTTTTTTAACCGCTTATTGAGATCGTTGGCATCTGTTAGATCCCCATGTTCAGCAAAGGCTTTTCCGATTCGAAGTTGTTGCTCCTCATCTTTTGTAAAAGCCTGCATCGAAAGCAAAACACTGTAATCATAGCTTACAATTTTCTTTTCGATGTCCAGATAGTCACTTTCTGCTTCCAATCTTAGTATTTCTTCCTCTTTATTCGCTTTATATAAGGCTTCCACACTAGGTTTTATCAAGTTATCGTCTGCCTCTATTGCCTGTTGATATTCACCTTTTTCAAAGTATAGATTCGCAAACTCTTTTTTTGAACCACCCGTTTTTTTCAACAAGGAAAGGGCATCATCATATTTGTCTTCACTTAATAGTTTATAAAATGTTGATTTTTGTTCAGCTTTTTCAAGTTCTGTTGCATAAACCGTTTCCGCTTCCTTGACTGCCATTTGTTGAAGAAAAAGAGCCAAAGTAAAGACTGCAGCAGAGATTCCGATAGAAATACCTGTCAGGATCCTCTTTTGCTTTTTGATTTTTTGTTTTTCCGCTTCTAATCCGAAAAAATGCAGCATTTCCTCCTCCTGAAGTTTACTCGCAATCAGCTCTTTCAAATCCTCAACGGAGCCAGCATTTTCAATCCGGAAGAAGAATTCATCTTTTTCCTTTTTAAGCAGATTTTCTTTTTCCCGTTTATACTTTTCATAGGAAAAACGGGAAAACATAGATAGGGTTAGAATTTTGTATTGTTCTAGTTTTTCAATATGGCTTTCAAAGGGCAACCATTGATTGCTTCTGTATAGAAACTTTAGTTTTTTCATATCTTTAAAGAAAATATTTCTTGGATGGATCAGCACTTTCCCATTAAAATTGTGTAAAGGATCCAATTCTAGCAACTGATTTAATAAAGCAAGCCGTAATACGGTTGAATATGATTTTGCTATTTGTAGAGGTTGGTACCCTTCCTCTATTACATAACCAAGAATCAAGCGATCATTTTCTTTTTTTATATCTTTCAGTGTAAAGAAATACGGATGTTCTTCCTGAAGTTCTGTAAGGTCTTCTACCCGTTCAGCCAACACCTTATTTGTCGCAATTTCTAAACGATAGTGCCTATTTTTAAGGATGAATAACGTTCCGAGTTCAAATAATTGGATTTTCACTGTTGTCTCCCCCTTTACAGAACAAAATTTCGAACTTCTTCTTTTTCAATGGGAGTCATTTCATTCCTTCCCTCATAATCAGGGATTTCATCAGGATCTAAACCATATTTTTCAAAGTACCGTTTTTTATTCCAAAGACGTAGCTCTTCTTGCGTGAGCTCAACCCGAATAAATGCACGTTGAGACCCGTAAACAATTAATGCCTCTCCCTGACGTTTCGCTCGTAATAAAGAAATCTCTTCATCAGAGAATGATAGATTAATTTTTTTAACCACATCTTCCACACCCTTATTGTCCAGTCCAAAAAATATTTTTGTGTGACTATTTTCAATCATAGCTGCCCCTAGGTTATCCTCGGTATCCAGTACATCGATAATTTGTTGCGTGCCTGCGATAGCGCCGGCATTATATTTCCTAAACCGTTTATAAGCTTGATAAAAGAATCTCATCGAATCCGGGTTCTTTGATAAGAAGTGGAATTCATCAATAAATAGGTACACCAATTCCTCTTTTGTTTTCGTCACTTCATCCCATAGGAAACCAAAGATATTAAAGTAACAAGCAGCCTGCACATCCACCTCATTTTGTAGGGATTTTAGATTAAAAGAGAATAGCGAGTTATTGATATTCACGTTCGTATGCCCATTAAATAACGAATTAGATCCATGAACATAACTTTCCAGGATAAAATAAAAATCCTGGATTTTTTCATAGCGTTCTAAATCATTTTCCTTCAATGTACCTAAATCCTCATAAAAGTCCTCTAGAATAGGGAAATCCGTTGCCATTAAACTTGTAAAATTGCTGTTTTCATTAATGGAAAAACGCTTGTAAAGGTTGATCAATGCCTTATCTAAAATACTCGATTCAACTTGGGATAAGTCTGCTTTTAAAACTTTGAAAAAGGCCTTAAGACGTTGAACCTTTTGTTTAACAAGGTCCCTTATGAATTCCGAATCATCATTAAAATCTTCGGTGTCCGTAATTTCTGTGGAGAATATCTCCAAAGGGTTGATTTTCGTCGAACTATTACTACTGAGATGAACAACTTCACCTCCAAGGATTTTAACAATATGAGAGTACTCATTTTCTGGATCAATGATATATATCTTGATTCCCATGGCGTAGCAGCGAAGAATCTTTTGAACCATAAAGGTAGATTTCCCGACACCTGATGTCCCAATGACCACCATATTTTGATTTAATGTACGTTGTGTATCCAAATAGTCTATCGCAACCAATGAATTGGTTGTCTTATTGATCCCTTCCACCTGAGCCGTCGGGGATAAATAGCAAATCTCTGAATCATCGAACGGAAAGAAAGAAGAGGCCGCTTCACTATTGCACATCTGATAGGTATAATCCTTTAATTGATTATCCCCTAAAGGCAGAGCCGACCAGAATGCCATCGGTGTTGCGTAATGAGGGTTTAGAGCTTTCATCCTTAGTTTCGTTAAAATCCTCTGGACATTGTCTTCTAATGTCTTCAGATCCTCTAAGGATGCAGCTTGAATGAAGATGTATGTATACAGATACATAAAGGTAGAACGGTTTGATAATACCTGATTTAGTTGATATTTTGCGCTTTCCAGTTCAGATTGCAACCTGATGCGAGTGGCTGGATCTCTTGTTTTTAATAGTTCCGCATCTTTATTTTTAATAGAGTCATTGTAGTAACTTATTATGCCTTCTGAATTGGACGGTTCTAGGTACTGGACAAAGGATATGTTTCCTTTTAACCGCTTCAGATCCGATAGCCAGTTCCCTTTTTGTTCTTTAGGATAAGCAACGACAGCCAGCACCTTAATAAAGTTGCCACCACTTTCGATATAATTCTTATTTTCCTTCCAGACAAAAGGATAAATGGAATTAAGTTCTTCGGTCTCTAACATCCCATGTAAAATGTCTTCGGGACTTTGTTTCACCCGTTCGTCCTGCTTATTTTCACGTTTTATTAAAGAAAATAAAGTAGCTAAAGAAAAAGGCATTTGACTTGCTCCTTTCCGAACCGGTTATCCGTATAGTTTTGACATTTCAAAATCAAAGGATCTGTATAGCAACGTTAACGTATTTTTCTCGGACAATTTTCTAATCGTTATATCGTACGATTCAAAAGTCGATCGCAGGGAGTTTGTCATTTCCTCCACCTTTTTTGTTAGAATGGTTTCAGCACGTTCTAAATCTTGGAACGTACGTTTATTCATTTTCTCCCTAATGACAACAAAATGTTGTTTTGTCGACATTTCATCTTTCATCCTTATCCCTTGGAAGTGATCGATGTAAGATGTGATTAGGGTTCGCTTGTATTCATTACATGGGCTATCCTTATTCTCGAGTTCATGCAAATAGCGTTTTTTCCAACCCAAGTTATAGGAACGGAAATCCACTGGAACCGTCATCGATATGGTTTGTAATTGATCATGGACTTGACTCATTAAGAATGAACCGTAATCTTCAAATAAACGATTCTGTTCATACTCCGCCAACAAATCTAGGTTGATACCACTCACTTGGAGAATGGACGACAGATATCCATTTTTCAAAAGGACATAGTCTTTGTATATCCCTTCTATAATACTTATGTCTTGAATTGTCGATTTCCCTTTTTTTATAAGGGTTTCTACTTCATAGTCAAATTCTTCCTTATCCATTTTCTTATTATGATTAACCACGGAAATCATCCCTTTTATTCGATTTCATAAAGAACATCTTCTGTCTATTGTTGTAATGATAAATTCGTTTTAAATAGCTACTATATGTAATATTCGGTCGAGAAGATATGGGCCGTAAAACAGCAAAGGTAAAAGAGCCTAACAGCAAAAGGGCCATAAAGAACAATTTAATCATCATAAATCCCAATGAATAAGGTGGAATGAGCAAGATAATGGCGGAAATAATGACGGCCGGTAATATAAATCTAAAGAAATTCACTAATGAAAGACCTTTAACAATATTATAAGATCGATCGACATTATCAGGGAAAACAAACGTTTTCCCCTTACGACTGTCTTCTTCTCCAAGTAATTCTTTAAGAGCCTCTCTAAGCTCTTCTTTTGGCGTCATCTAGTTCACCTCTATTAAGCGAATAACGCGTACATCCAAGGAACAAGCCATACGATTGCGGCTGCTAAGCCTACCCCAGCCAAAGCCATTCCTACGCCACGAAACATTTCGTTTTTGGTATGCGGATCATCCACGCCTGGTAATTTTTTAATGATGATCCAGATGGAGACGCAGATGCCGACGGTAACAACAAGCCCCGTTAACAATGTTTGAACTTGTTTCAGTCCCTCTTTGATTTTTGCTGATACATTGGCTGCTGCAGATGCTTGCTCTGGGGCGCTATGTAAAAGTAAAAGAATTGCAGCAAACATCAGTAAGAGTTGTAATTTTTTTAACGAAGTCATATGTACCCTCCTTAGTCGTTTTCCCTAATTTCTTTGAATTGAATATCGGTTTCCACCTCTTTTACCTGTATTTCTTTCCGCTTTTCTAGTTGAATATGATTATTTAAATTTCCCAACTGTTTCTCGGCCTCTTTCTCAGAGAAGTAAGGGGAAACTTTTTTCACTTTGCCATTGCCACTCAATTTCCCAATATACGAGCCAACTTGATTTGAAATCACCTCAAAATCATGTTGTTTCGCTTGGCTTTCTTTATTTATTTCCATGCCATAAAAGGCAAGGAAACCTTCTGCAATAGAACGACTATCCATGATAACCTCATCAAACATTACTTTCATTCCAGGGTTATCTCTTACTCTTTCCATCCATTTTTCTGCAATGTCAGGCAACCTTACGTCTCGTTCTTTTTGATCCTCTACTAACGATAGCCTTGTCCCTTGATTATCATTTGAAATATTTTGGATTGTAACGGTCTTTCCTAAAAGATCTGAGGGAATAAAATGCTCTTCTAAAGCCCTACGAAGAGATTGTTTTCTAAGTTTAGGATCATTTTTAAGTTCCTCTTTTACAACAAAGGAGCGTGCTTGTTCGATATTTTCATAAGTTGTTAGGGTTTTATAAGATTTTGCTAAATTTAGCCGAAGTTGTTTATTGTCATGGAGGGAGAATGCTTTTCCATCATCCACAATGAAGAATGAGTGCATTCTAAATTTTTCAAATTGGGAGGTTCCGAGTGTTTTTTGAAGCAAATCCTCTTTTGTTGGAAATGCTGGTGTGATGATGTGCGCTTCCTTAGATTCTTGTTTATAGACCCCGAAGTATGCATTTTTATCCTTCTGGATGAAAAAAACACTTTTTTCCTTATCGACTGGGAATGTTTCAATGGAATTCCCTTTTATTTCAAATAACTGAGGGTGATGTTCCTTTATCATGGCGTAATATAGCTCATATTCAGCCTCTGTCTTTTCTTTGGTTGACCAAGAAGTGGAATCTTGTTTCAAACTCATCTTTTCCTGGTTCATGAGACTTTCCCTATCTAAACTTTTTTGTTTAGACTGTTCAATCATTTGTAGAATAAAGTCAGCAATCGTAAGCATGGAATCGTTGACCGATCTTTCAATCGAATCATTTCTCATAAGAAGATCATCTCCTTCCTGGATCGAAGTGATTTTACAGAATGAAACAACTTAGCGTAGAAGGATGCTATTGCAATTCCTTTGACGCTTCTCTTGCTTGTATTTTACCAGCGATTTTCCTATTATTGATAAAATCAACCAAAAAACTACAAAAAATGAACCATTTGATGGGATTCATAGTCATATAACCCTAACTTTTCTGGCTGGCATTCAAGAGACTTTAGTCTTGTTATTATCCTTTTTCCTAATCCTTGATCCATTCTTTTCTGGCTAGATCAACAAGTTAGATTCTGATTTTAATCTGAATGGAGCTTTCATTTCAATAAGTTCATAACGGTAAAAACATTCCTTAAGAAAACAAAAATACGCGGCTGTATTATTCTTAAGGAATAATACAGCCGCGTATTTTTGTTGTTATATCGTTATTGTTCGATCATCTCAACGTCGTCCATATGCTTTGGAACATATTCATTAAATTGGTTAAATAAATAATTAAGGTAGGAGCTTAGTTCAAATCGATCTTCCTGAATAAAATTGACAAATGGGGTTTTAATTTTTTCTTCCATCTTTTCCTCCCCTTTACTTTATCTTTTATATCATCCAGATCTTTAATCACTCACCCTTTTTGAAGTTCATTACATTTCCATTAGAAAAAATTTTTTTTTAATAATGTATATTAGCCCCGCCTACGCCAAGATACCATGATGGCCACACACGCCATTCGCCTGTTTTAATTATATGGGAAAACGCTTACATTTTCCAATATTACTATCATACAACTTTCGACAACACCCTCGAATATGAAATGGTACGTCTATGCTTTGAGCACTTCGTTTAAAGATCCAGTCACTCTCTGGAACCCCCTATATATAAGATTTCAGTTAAAAAAACTCTTTCCTTTTGATTTGGGAGTAAGATTAACAAAAAAAGAGGTTGATTCAAATTTGTCGTTATTCAACGACCTTTTGAATCAACCTCTTATATATATCTGAGCTCTATTTATAAAAAATATTTTATCCCTTTAAATTGGTCATCTTCCCCAACTTCAATAGTTTAGAAAGGGCTTCGTTTGATTGACCCTTACCTTCTTTAGCATCTTCTTCATGATTCACAGGCGCTTCAGATGGAACGATTGGTGAGGAAGCTGGCTTACTTTTCTGGGATACCGGCTGCACCATTTGCTGGGCAAGCGCCGCCCCTTCGGGATTCCCTACAATTAAAGAAACGATATTATAAAGAATCCTTTGCCCTTCCTCCGTTTTCAAAAGTGCTAATTGATCATTCGCAAAAGTGTCTAGTGGAAGGTAAATACCTTGTTCTTTATAAGATCCATTCCGAACCTTTAATCCATCTTCAATAAGCGCGCTAATAAGTTCATTTCTGCTTTTAAAGCTGTCTACCAACTCATTAAATTCATTAGCCCATTTTATCGAGGTTTTTGGGGTATATTGAATTCCCCTACCTGGAGTGATTTTTCTATTGGACAACGTTACCACCACCTTGTATCACAACTAAAAGAAGATGCTGCTCCTACTCTTGAATTTTTATGCTTCAATTGATTGCTTTTCAATTTCGGCAATAATATTTTTCAAGAGATATGCCTTACTTGTAAAGAAACTGGCTTGATCGATATTCGGAGGAAATAAACAATCTTCATCTTTAAGTTCCGCTAGGTATTGATAGGCGAAGAGAAGCCCTCCCCCGACGATAATCATTTGCCCAACGTTTGTATCAACAAAATACCGGATGACTTTATCTTTCACTTCTTCGGCATATTGTTTTGTATATTTTTCTACAATCGTGGTGATATCTGCTGTTTTGGACTGCCATGTCGCTTTAAAGACAGGAGAATATTTAGGCTTATTAACCATTTTATTGATTTCAGGCTTGATGAACTTCCTCATGAATTCTTCACGTGTAAACGAAATCTTAGGAGTTTTATTCACCCTTTCAAAACGAGCCCTTATGCTGTCGAATTCCTTTAGTCCAGCTGCTTCTTTCATGATTAAATCAATATATTTATTTGTACCAATCAGATGGTTTGTAGATTTAGTTGAATTTAAACCATTTTCATCATAAAGAGCTAAATCCAATGTTCCAGCTCCCAAATCAGCTATGGCAAACTCATCATGGATTTGTGATGAAAATTCAGTTTCCACCACTTCCCCATCCACTAAATCAAAGGCCAATGCCAAGTAGCTCGTTACGCCTTCCACATTAAGCTGAACATCCGTAATGTTAATGGTTATGGTTTTGCCTTTATAAGGCCCTTTTATTGCTGTAATTTCATGCTCACCCATATATAAGTTGATTTTTTCGGAAGACGCCTGTTTGGCCTCTTCTATTGGGAGCCCAAAACTCAATGGAACGTCTACCTTATTGGTCTTACCTGATTTCCAAGCAGCTAAGGCTAATCCCGCTAAAGTTGTGACAACATGGATTTCATTCCCCAATTTATCTCTAGCATCACTGCTGGTTTCTCTTAAATTATTTTTGTCATTCGTTGAAATTTGAGCATATTCCCCTACTGTATAATAAGCATTTGTTCGATTCTTTGGTAAGGCTTTGCTTTTAATATGTAAATGAAGAATCATATCATCAGGAAAAGATTTATCTGCGCTTTCATCTGGCATATCTTCGGCAGTCGTTTCCGCATTTTCCCCGATAATACTCGCAATATTTAATGAAACAACATTTCCTTTCTGATCGATATATGTAATTTTATTAGAAATGTTCCCACTATCCACTCCTGCAATTAAATAATCCTCTTTAAATAAAAAATCAAGTTTTGTCATGATTTTCCTCCTTCGGACTAATCTAGTTTAGTCTACTCACTATCCAATATATAGAGAATCCCCGTTAAAGTCAACGGAAAACTAGCGCTAAATTGACGTTAACGATATTTTAGCACTGATTTAATATCGGTAAACTAGCGATATCTCACCGCTTAACACTCACCTTAGAAATTAGTTGGCTCGTTTTAACTATATATTTGACGGTAATTTGACGTTATCGGTCATTTAACGCCTTTAATCACGAGTGAATCAATCGCAATTTATCGCTAATCCATTCTGCATTATTGCTACTTATCGCCAAATTAACGTTATCGGTCATTTAACGTTGGAGGTTGTAAGATAATCCACTTCATATAATCCACACTAAACTAGATTAGATTAGTTTAGTGGTGAGATAATCATCGGCATATTAACGCTAATGATTTCATATTGTTGTTTTCTACCGCTAGATTAACGTTATCGGTCATTTAACGTAAGAAATGTGGAAGAAATACACCAAAAACATAATCTAGATTAGTCTAGATTAGTTATTATTGCACTTCCGATTTAATCTAGACTAGATTAAAATAGATCGAATTCGTTTATTATTTCTATTAAAGCAAACAAACTTAGTTGATTAGTCTTTATCTAGTAGGTAAACTATAGATAATGATAAATTGACGCTTAGCGATAGGTAGATAAAAATAAGCTATAGTTAAACTAGCGTTAAGAGGAGGGTTATCGTGACAAATAGAGTCCAGGCTAATAAGGAGTTCATTATAGAAGCACTTCGTGACGATGCTTTATTCACTTCGTTGGTGCTTGATAAGGAATACAGTGCCAAACTATTCAAAGAAGATATACTAGAGTTGGATCCCAATGCGATGTATTCAACTACCGATTGTTCCGATAAGATTTTTAATATCGCTAATTCGACGCTAAGGTATTACGTGAGGATGCTAGAGGGATACTTAGAGATTTATGTAGAAGGTAGAAAGAAGCGTTTGCCATTTCTCACTGTATTTAAAATCCATATGACTTTACTGGCAATTGAGAGGGGAGAAACGATTTCCGATATTCAAGTTAAGTTATCGCTAAAATCGATTCCTCAACAAAATGGCGGAAAAGCAAAAGGGAGTAAATATAATGAGGATACCTTAGATCAATTATTTTCGGAATTTGATAGAAGGCAGAATGTAATGATGAGAACCTTCACGCTACAAAACACAATCAATCTAATTGAAGTGGAGTTGCTGAGAAGGAGAACTGGAATAGCTGATAGACAAAGACAAATTGAAGTTATAGAAGAAAAGATTAAAAATCATCGGTTAAATCGAAAAATGGATCGACAAGCAGCGAATGTGTTACGAAAAAGTTTGGAGCAAAAGAAAAATACAGGCTTTTTCTCTTTCTTTGCAAAAAAAAGTACAGAAGATACTCTGAATATAGAATCTGACATACTAGTGGATGAAAGGGATATCAAAGCTGACCATATAGAAGTGGAACTCATTGAAGAAATTAATGCAATAAGGCAGAAGATTAGTCAAATGGAAGAAGAATCACTTGCTTTAGATAAAAGGTTAAAATCTGAAACAGCACTTCTAACAAATGAAAGGGAAGTATTAGAACAAACTATGGAAGATTAATGGTTCTTTTTCATTTATTTTTGGTCTATGGGATAAGGTGAAAAATTGGAACCTCCCAAACTTTTATATGTAGTACGCTTTCAGGAAGATGGATATTTAACCTTTCATTTTTTAGATTCAAATTAGGAATAAGAGTGTCCTTTTGCTTTATGAAGATCAATGATGGTCTATAGCTTCTCTATGAGCTCTCTAGAGATTTATAGCAAGTAAAAGGGGAAAGGGGCCTTGCCCCTTATTAAATACGTAGAATGCAGGAAAAAGAATAAGTTTAGACCACCGTCTTGGGTGGTCTAATTTTTTTACAATGTATTTTCTTTTTTAAGGTTATTACTTGCAGAATTTTTGATGAAAAGCGATTTCCTAAAAGGTGTTATAGAATGCTGCTTATTTTACTTGTAATGAATTTTCATAATTGCCGTTTTAATTTTGAAAGGCACATTGTTTTACGTTAATGAATTTTCTTAATAATCTAATATTTTAAATTCTGTTGGAAGTGATTTATTTCGTAAATAAACAAATTTAATAAAAAGGCATATTTAATAAGAGAAAACAGATTTAATAAAAGAAACAGAAGTAATAGGCATTTTTCTATTGTTAGGTATATCCCTTGAGGGACAAGGGTTCTAGCCATTTCTAAGAGTCGTTTTAAAAGAGTTTCCACTTTCCCACATATAGAATGTAAATGAAGTCACATATACACAGGGCCTTTTTTTAACTATTTACATATTCACAGGAGGGTATTTTTAATATCCACTATTTCACAAGGCTACATTCGGAATCTATTAAGCGTAAAAAAATAATCCTTCTCGAAAATTCTGCCAAAATTCATGACAGAAGAGGGAAGGAAAGACTTTTGTTTTAAGGGAATACTTCTATATTCTTTTTGCGTATATTCGAATAGCCCTGTGAATGTCTTATTTTTTCACAAGGCTGGGTTAAACTATTAAATTACACCGTGTAGCTCTGGTGCTTGGCCGGTTTTGGTGTACTCTCTGATTTTGGCTTCATGGATTAATTCATAAGGAATCTTTTTTAAGGCCCCAGGAAGATACTTTCTAAAGGCCATTCTGAAAAAGGCGCCAATCGAGTAGAAATGGAAAGAACCTTTTCGTTGTTTTTCTGTATGTATATGAATTCCTATCTGATCCATTGTTTGTAAAAAGAAGGTTTTCATGAATCGATCACGTATGGTAAAGCTTTCATAGTCCTCATCCATAAGATAGTTCAGTTTATTCATTACTTCCTGCTTAAAGGAAATCATGACATCAATTTGGTCTCTTGGTTTAAATTTAATTTGATGTCCATCAAAGAAGTAGGTAAGCTCTTTTGATAGTTTCGCCATGAGTGAGTTAACATTGAATTCATCCGTGTTTTCTTCCACACATTCCGGCTTCAAGGAAAAGGAGGCTTTTTTTATCCATATTTGCTTGCCACGAATCTCTATCCCTGTGAATTCGATGGAAAAAAGAGCTTCTAAAACGCTTAAAGTTTTACGAACCCCTTTTGCATTTTTGTTTAGTTGAAGTTTAAGTGTCTTCATTGTCCGTTCTTGTTTTATTTTCTCCATTTCACCTGTCTTGCTGAAAGACAGACCAGTCCGGAACTGGTTAAGTAAGGATAAGAGAAGTTCGATACCTTCCGGATTCGAGGTACGCACGAATTCTGCTAAAATATTCGTTTCAAAAAGGGCGTGCGGTATGATTAGGTAGTTGAGAGATACACCATTAAGTTCAGGTGTATTATACTTATCAACATCTTTTAACATGATAACAGGTAACCCTTCGTGGATTTCCTCTTTTACAAAATGATGATCTTCTAAAAACTTTTTTCCTCCCCAAAGGGTAGAATAAGAGATTCCAAGTTTCTTTGCCCAGTAAGAAAGATTATATTCCTTAAGCATGCCACGTTGGTTTTGTTCTACTTGTAATTGGTTTAACATGGTCATATATACGACATAGGCAGAGGCAGGAGGGCGCTCAAATGACTGATCACGAAGAAAATGGAATTCTTTTAAGATGGCGTGATGCATTCTAAAACCATCGATTCTTATTCTGGATTCTTTCATTTTAGGCCCTCCTCTCGTCTATTTTTCTAGTTTGAATTATAGCAGAATGGAAAAACAGGAAATGGTGTCCTTTATTAAGGGATTTTCAAAGTTGCACAACATGTGCTCATCCCTTGGGGGGCAAGGGATTGAAAAAAACACTAAAAATTTTTGTGTGAAAGGAAACGTCATTTTTTCACACCATTTGTGCATATTGTGAAAGGAAACGTCATGAATGGATAGATAAGCACATTAGGAATAACCCTGATATATCAATGTTTTCATAAAATAGTCCATCCATAATTGGGCAAGAGTAAAAAAACTTGCACAGAAATGTGTGCAAGTTTGTGTGAGAGCAAACGTCATTTTTCTTCATTTTAGAACAAAAAGAGATAAATTAAGGCACTATTTTGTGTGGGCTCCTAATTTTTGCTGAAATTTTGTTGGTGATTTAGGGGTGTAAGTGGTTGGTTGGTCATAATGTTTTAAAAAGTCCCAGATCAAAAACAGGGAATTGTGCACATTGTGAAAGGAAACGTCAAACTAGAAAAAGTTGCACAGCTTATTATGGATGAGTGATATGTGCAAGAAGGAGTCGAGCTTATGGGGTGTAGTTAATGGAAGATAAACATGCACAGTCTTATCTTTGTGCACATTGTGAGAGCAAACGTCCAATGAAGGAAAAGTTGCAATCCCATATAATGGTGTGCATATTGTGAAAGGAACCGTCATTCTTTAATCATTAAGAGGGTTGTGATAACCACTGGTATATCAACAATCTAATGAAAAAAACCATTTATAATCGAACTAAAAGTGTAAAACTTGCACAAAAACGTGTGAAAGGAACCGTCATTTCCCTGTTTATTTGACCAGAAGGAGATTACTTCATGCAAGGCTTTTGGTAAAGAACCCATATTTTAAAAGAAGATTTAAATTAAAAGGCTGTGCACATTGTGAGAGGAAACGTCATTTCCTTGTTTATTTGACCAGAAGGAGATTACTTTTTGCAAGGCTTTCGTAAAGAACCTATATTTAAAAGAAGATTTATATTAAAAGGCTGTGCACGTTGTGAGAGGAACAGTCATTTCCCTTTTTATTTGACCAGAAAGAGATTACTTTTTGCAAGGCTTTCGGTGAAGAACCTATATTTAAAAGAAGATTTAAATTAAAAGGCTTGTGCACATTGTGAGAGGAACAGTCATTCCTCTTTTTATTTGACCAGAAAGAGATTACTTTTTGCAAGGCTTTCGGTGAAGAACCTATATTTAAAAGAAGATTTAAATTAAAAGGCTTGTGCACATTGTGAGAGGAAACGTCATTCCTCTTTTTATTTGACCAGAAAGAGATTACTTTTTGCAAGGCTTTCGGTGAAGAACCTATATTTAAAAGAAGATTTAAATTAAAAGGCTTGTGCACATTGTGAGAGGAAACGTCAAATGAAAGATAAGTTGCAATTTTATGGAGAGTAGCCATCAGGCTGCTTTTTTGATTTGTTTTTCCCATTTGCCTCGCGAATCGTAAAACAGCGCAAGCCTTCTAACCCTCCAGCCGGCAGATAGGTAAAGGGGTACCAAACTTTTTTATTACGGATGCTAGCGCAGCATAAAAAACTAAGTGATCGGAACGCCCTGGACCGATTGTCTATGCGTGATTTTCGTACTATTTGCAAAAGGGGAAAAATCATCCCCCATTGGTGAACAGATGCGCTTCGCAAGTTAAAAGGGAAAATATCGCAAGTGAACAGAGAAGAAGTGTGATGTGCACATTGTGAAAGCAAACGTCAAAATAAAAAAAGTTGCACGTTTAAACCGTGTGTTGACAAAAGCAACAATGTTCACTCATAATTACCATATTACTAGATTAGAAGGGGAACACATATGGATTTTTTAGTAGGAGTTAAAGAGGTGGGGGAAATTCTCGGATGGGATCGGAGAAAGGTTTCCACCTATCAGCTGCGTGGCGTGCTTCCTAAACCAGTGGTCCAATTATACAGTGGTCCCATATGGTTTCGAAAACAAATCGAATTTTATAAGGTTGGGAAAGATTTTGGTGTCAGGACTTATTATATAAAAGACGAGATGGTGTATGAATGTATGCATAATCAACCCTTCAAAGATACTATCTATTCCCCTAACGACATCAAAGAACAGATTGGAAATTATATCCTTTATCAGGAAAGGGACATCCAACAGTTGAAAAATGCCATCTTAGAAAAAAATCCGATCGTTCAGTTCCTTTCTTTTGAGACCGTTAGCTTTCTGCACGATTTGGGTATTTTGGAAACCGTTGTTTTTCAAGATTACATCCAACAGTACTCATTTGAGGACATAGAGTCGACAAAAGAAGGGCGGGTTAAAGAATAATGTTACAACCCCTGCAAACGAAATTTTTGAATGTCATGAAAACGATTTTTCCAGATTATCCTCAACTCTTTGTCGAATGGAATATGGATATCAACCATCTTATGTCAGGTCAAGATGACTACCAGCCTAGCCAAACCTTAAAAGCATTTTTTGTGATTTTGGATAGCTTGGTTAAAGATTATGGATTGAAATTCGAGGATATGGAACAATGGGTTGATGATTACATAGAAGAAATTAGAAATTTTGTCCTTCCATACATACAGATTATAGGAGAAGAGAATTCGGCACATTCCCCAAAGTCTAACAACAGGGAAGTGATAAATGCCTTGTTGAATCAAAATTTTGCCGAGTCCGGTTCGGCCTTATTATTTCATAAATTAAGGGAGACCATCAGTAAAAATGAATTCGACATTGCGACTGAGATTCCTACTGCAAGGATTGCGGAGAGGGCTTTAGAAGCGACGGCTCAAGTGAGGGCAGAAAATGATTATCTGATGATGAAATCCAATGTAGCCATCGAACAATGGAAAAATCTCACCTCTCAAGCCATCACGTCGATGGATGACTTAACCGCAGATATTTTTGATATCGTCTCGATTCTTTGGATGCAACAGGCCACTCATAAGGACCAAATGATTCATTTCCATACGGATGATGCTTTGAATCTAAGGAGATTGCAAGGTCGGAAAGAAGATTTAGACGGCTATCAAATGTCTTATCGAAAAAAAGAACGTGACGATATCATGAAAAGGTTGGCCGCTCTCACAACGATATGGATAAGAATTGAAAAAGAGAATTTGAGGTTCATCAATGAGGATCAGGGAGATTTTGATGAAATTGGACAAGTCCAGTTTAATCCCTTGTTTTTGGTGGATAGCGTGACGGTAGCCTACCGGGGGGATAACCCGATTGGTATATATGAATGCAGCATTCGTCCGGGGGAAATGCTTGCAAACTTCTTATACGGTTCCCAAAGGAGCAGTGGGCTGCTTGCATTAAAGACTCTAGAATACCATCCAATTAAGCAAAAGTACCATAAACGGTTATCCAGGTACCTGTCCTGGCAGTGGAGGATTCGCCAGAAGAGTGCAGACTATCTCAGGGCTTATCATATTGGGGGAGACAAAGGGCTTTTAAAAGTCATGGATTTGGACGTGAATCCGCGATATGGTTCAAGGATCAGGGAACAATTTGAAGAAATATTGGACACCCTGCAGCAGGATGGAATCATTAAAGGGTGGAGCTATAAGGAAAAAAACCTTGAGAAGCAAATTGAGCAGGAGAGAAATTGGTTCGCAAACACCTGGTTGAAGGCACGTGTCCAAATCATCCCACCTACTGAAATCACGGGAATGGGCGATGACCAGGACTTATTATTGATTGAGGATCAGGACTATGACACAGAGAATTTCCTAACTATGTTGAAGGGTATGACGGACAGGGAGACTGGTGCAACCAGGGAGACGGTTGAAGAAAAGCAGGTTTCTCCTGCAACGATAAATAAGGAAAGAACGGATCGGGGATTAAGCATTTTAGAGGCAGCTAAGGAAATGGGTATCTCCCATAGTACCTTGTCCAGGTATGAAAGGAATCTAATTAAACGCCCGTATACAGTGAGCTTAGAAAAAATGAAAGAGTGGTTAAATGCAAAATAAGCATCTATCGGTGCTTATTTTTTTTGGAGATTTTCCTAACATATCATGCGGAGCATCATCTCAATAATTAAAGATAAATGCATCCTAATTGGCACTGACATAAATATTGAAGGGTGCATGAATGATCAGTTATTTTGTAAGTGAAATAAAATGGTATTAGATATTTATGTTGAAATGAGTGGCCCAAGTGATGATTTAAATGCTTTTAAACAAGAAACAAAAGAACATTTATCGTTTATTGAACAAGCAAAAAAGATTGAGGGCATTAAAATTTTTGTGATTGAAATGAAGCAGAGAGCAAGGGTCGCTGGTTGAAGTGCTATTGGTGACTAAGTTGCCTTGCTCGAAATATAATATTCCCTCAAAGGGCTAATGTTACATATCAGACACAAACTGTGATGGTTACAGTCCCAAAAAGTAACTATCCATAGGCCAGGTCAAATGTTGCTACAAATACTAAAAATAGATAGGACTTGTCCCCCTGTTTAGTAAGCCAATTCGATATCTGATTATTTTGGAGTAATTATTGATGGAAATATTGTTGGATGAATAGTCCGTTGATGGTATGTAATAGAAGAGAAATTGTTGGTTAACGAAGGGTAGTTGAACAACGAAAAGTATAGGTAATGAGCTTGGAGAAACTTCTACAAGCTCATTATTTATGCAAATTGTATTGTGAATGCATAGGTTCATATTTTTCTGATTTAGCCTGAGATTAATGGACTTTCCCCTTCAAATGTGTTCCTTAGCCTTTCGTATATTCTATTCGATTTCATCATCAAGCAGGCGCAGGATATTTTCTACGACACCCGCATGATTACCTTTTCGAAATTTATCAATAAAGTCTATATAAAGAAGCTCAAATACCTTTTCTAGTGTGTAGCCATGTTCAGGCTGAACTTCCTCCATATCGGCAAGCAACACCTCTCCACGTAAGGCGTATTTCCTTCTCATGCGTAAATTCAACGTTTTTATTTCTTGGTTCTTTTCTTTATGGATTAATTTAAAAGCAGATTCCCCATACTTTTCAAGTCTTGAATCTTTACCAGCATACTGATCCAATGAGGTGAGCAATCGGAATATGGCCATTGAGTCTGGATTCTTTTTCGCAAAAAGTAAGAAGTCATTATATAAAAGATTCATCAAGTCGTTTTGTTCGAAATGCAGGTCTGATAGGTCTTGAATATCTTCACAGAAAACCTCTGCTCTTAGAAATAAATTCAAGGGGACGTCAATACTCAGTAAAATGGTTGAAGATTTATTTGCTTTATGGAGAAGCTTTCCGATAAAGTTGGTTGATCCGATCAAAGATAGTTCTTCATCTATAAGATTGGCTTGGCTATATTTCCCCATCGGTTACTCCCCCTAGTTGTCTTTTTTTGTATGCTTCTACAAATATTCGATGAGCTGCTTTTCGGACGCTACATTTCCAAACGGCCGCATAATCGCCTATCTTTTGATACGTTTCATGATCTACTTTGCAATGAACCGTGTATGGCTGGTCTGTATAGGTGACGTCAGGGTATACGAGCACCTGTTCAAGTCCAAACAACAGTATTTCCGTGCCCAAGGCTGTTTTGGATCCATTCCAGTATCGTCGGGATTCCCGTCTTAATATCATGTCTATGGGTTCGTCCACGGGGATTTTTATGTCATGAAGCTTATCCGAACGAACTTTTCTTTTTTGTGATTCAATCATTTTTTTATTAGAAGAAGAGAGAACCGGATTCAAATGGTTAACCTTTCCCATTTGCTTTTCCCCTTTCAAAATCGTCTTTTTCTTTGGGTTGGTTGGTCAGTTGGTTACATCTTTACGCTATGCCAAGAGTGGAGGGAGGTATATTTGCTAAGGATTGTGGCAAGGCTTTTTTTAAGTGAGGTGATACGAAATGAGTAAAGATATTTCAAAAGAACTGGCTGAAAAGCTTGCTAATAAGGCATCCACGCTACATTACGTAAAGAGCACAAATGAATCTAAAAAGAAATAATTAGCCCAAAATAATCTTAATTCCACCCTGATCAGTGATTTTGTATGGGGCTAGATTTTGTTGTGTAATATAGTTTTGATCTGTCCAGCACCCTTCTTCATCCCGCCCCCAATCCGGGCAGGGGAGAGGGACGTCAGCAATTTTATGTTTTAGGAGGATACTTTTATACTCGTTTGAATGTGCGGCGACAAATAAGGCCAAACGGAAAATTTGATTACGATCTAAATCGGTCGCTTTATATACATTCTCTATATAATTTTTATAAACGTCCGGGTATCTTACGGTAGGTCTATACACCATTTTCCTTCCTCCTTTTTAAATAGTATATGGACGTCTGCTGGTTAAAATGCCATTTGGTCAAATATCGTTATGTGCAAGATTATGAGTTTGATCACGGAATATCTAAACTAGTTTTAGTCTGGTCTAGTTTTTTAAAAATAAGAATAAATTAAACCAATCTAGTTTAGACTAGATTGGTTTGGGTTGGTTTAGATTAGTTCTGTCTTATTGTTATTTTGAAGCCTTGGAACTTTCATTAAAGAGAGATAGTCAAAAGTGAAAAATTCGTCTATTTGCTACTACTACACCTTTAGATCTGAAGTAAGAGGGGGGCATGTTTTAGCTGAAACGAGAAAGATAAGGCCAAGTTTAGATTTTGAATAACAAGAAGGGTACATCTTTCTTTAAATCAAATGTACGTGTGCTTCGGCATTAATATCGATTGATAACCACGACCTGTAAGGTTAAGCCAAACACTCCGTCATTTAGTCTCATTTACGGCTATCGGCACCATAGAACGTTCCGAAAATCAGAAGATATGAAAAGACAAAGGGAATAAAAGGCTCAAGGAGAGCTGCATATTCTTATCAAGAATTACTATCTAAAAATCGATGTAAAAAGGCAAACAAATAGTAGTCATGGCTACTATTTGTTTGCCTTTTTATTGAAGTGAAAACAATCTATAAAAATTTCAACATGATTTTATGTCATTTTTTTTACCTTAATTCATCATTTTCATTTCTTACTTGATCAAATTTTGTTTTTCATTCATGATAAATAATTACTTTAAATTTAAGGCTGTTTTCGTATAGATTGTTGTTTTTTCCACATACTAATTGAACGTTGATATAATCCGTTTTATAGGAGGCGTTTAGTTATGTGGGAAAATGTATACGAAGGTTTCAACGATT